>JALOQC010000390.1 GCA_025453555.1 Myxococcota bacterium
CCGACGAACCTCAGGATCAGCTCGTCGACCTCACGGACATCGCGCGTACCCGGCCCCTTCCCCGTGAGCTGCCGATAGAGCGTCGTCTCCGAGAAGAGCTGGATCGCGTAGCCACGCAGAGGCGACTCGGGATGCGTGACGCCCTGAATCAAGTCGGGTCGCCGCAAGCTGCTCTCGACGAGCTCGCGGCACTGCGCGAGGTAGGCCTCGACGTCGTAGGTCAGCACGTCGCCCGCGTCGCTCGCCTCGAGCACCATGAAGACGCGCAGCGCCGCGCCGACGTCCTGACAGGCCAGCAGCCCGAAGCGGTCCGCGGTGAACTCGCGGAAGTGCGAGAACGCGCGCAACAGAAGGAGGAGCTCGTCGGGGACACCGTCAGGAGCGTGAAGAAGCGCCGTCAGAACGTGCGCGTTCCGGTGCGGCGCGCGCGGGCCGTGCGCGAGGTAGTGCCCGAGCTCGTGACCCAGCACGCTGAGCAGCGCGCCGTCGTCGAGCAGCGGCAGCATTCGCCCGTGGAGCTCGAGCAGGATCGGCCGTTCACAGCCATGCATGCTCGCGTTCTCGGGGCCGTTGCGCTGAAAGAGCTCGATCTCGCCTTCGACCCCGAGCGTCCGTCGGGCGTCCTCCGCGATGCTCGCGGCACGAGGCGCCATGGCCGGCGACAAGCGCACCGACGAAGCGAGGATGGTCCGTCGAATGGCGACGTCGTCGCGCGCTCCGAGAGAGAGCGGACCGGCCATGCGATCGAGACGCTCGGCGAGCTCTCGCTCGAAGCGCACGCGCACCGCGTCGACGTCGAGCTGCCGAATCGGGGTCCGCGGCGCGAGAGGACGGGCGGGTACGCGGGGAGGAAGAACGATGGCGTCAGTCATGGGCACGCATTGGCCGCAGGACGCGCGATGGCTCCCCGACCTGACCGCGAGGCTACGGGACACCCTTCGAATCGCGCATCCCCCAAACCAGGTAGATCCCGAGCGTCGCACTCAGCGTCGCACTCGCAGTGCGAAGGTCGTGGTCGATTCCCCCTTCGATTCAGGCATGTCGCGGCGGCGAGGCCCACCGACGCTGGCCAGGTGATCCGCTCGACATGGGTTGGGGTGCCACGCGTGCCAGCAGCGCGTGGCAGCCCGCGACATGCCGCCTGGCATCCTGCCTGGCCTCCAAGTGACACCCGAGTCCGGTAGGCTCGAAGCCGTGGATGAAGGACCCCTCTACACTCGCGGGCACACCTATCGAGCTCGGGCGGAGGCTCGTCAGCGCGCCTACCGCGCGGAGCTCGGAGTGCAGCACGGAACCTACGGCCACCTTCTCGCGAAGGAGGCCGCCGACGAAGGCAAGAACTTCATCCTCGACGAGACGTTCCGCGCTGCGCGTCAGCGAGAACGCGCGGGCAAAGGAGTGACCGCACGAACCTTCGAGAACATGCTCTCGAGCCAAGCCATGTGCTTCAACGTGTTTGCACCCTTGGCATCACGGCTCGAGCTCGCGACCGCAGTCCTTCGACCCTTCGTTCCGGGCCTCGTGGGCAAGCAACCCTCACCTTCGCGTCCAACGGATCGGTGACTGCCGTCCGCATCGAAGAGAGGCCAGTGGGGTGGATTCCGGCGGAGGCCTGTTTGTCAGAGGTGCTTTTCAGGGTCCGAGTACCACCATTCTCCGCCGAGACTTTCTCGGTGCTGGTGCCGATCGTGATCGCGGATGAACCGTAGCGTCGTCCTGTAACCTCTGACGGTCGCATGATCATCTACTCGTGGAACATCTGCCGATCCGCCCAGGCGTGGCGCGAGCTCGCCCGCTCGGACGGGGACATCGCCCTCTTGCAGGAGGCAGTCGCGCCTCCGGCGGATCTCGACCTCGAGGTCGACGAAGCCGGCTGGGGGACGGCAGGGGCCGGCCTCGACCGACCGTGGCGCACGGCCATCGCCCGGCTCTCGAATCGCGTCACGATGAGCACTCGATCCTGTCGAGCGATCCCCGAGGGCGAGATGGGCCAGTTGGTCTCGTCGCGCGCGGGCACGATGACGGTCGCCGACGTCGAATTGCCCGGCGAGGAGCCCATCACGCTCGTCTCGATGTACGCCGCCTGGGAGAAGCCCGCGACCGAGACCGGGAGCGCGTGGATCGTCGCCGACGCTTCCGCCCATCGGCTCATCAGCGATCTCTCGCTGTTGATCGGTCGCCAGAGTGGACACCGGATCATCGCAGCCGGCGACCTGAATCTGCTCTACGGCTACGGCGAGAATGGCAGCGCGTATTGGGCGCGTCGCTACATGACCGTGTTCGACCGCATGGAGGCCCTCGGCATGCGGTTCGTCGGCCCGCAGAGTCCGCGGGGAGCGCAGGCCGACCCGTGGCCCGCCGAGCTGCCGAAGGACAGCATGAACGTCCCCACGTTCCGTACGCGACGCGGCGATCCCTCCACCGCGACCCGCCAGCTCGACTTCGTGTTCGCTTCGGACTCCCTCGCCAGTCGGGTTGACGTGACGGCGTTGAACCGAGCGGACGAGTGGGGACCGAGCGACCACTGCCGGATTCGCGTCGAGCTCACGTGAGCGTCACCCGGCGCGGAGCAAAAGCTATGGATCGAGCTTGGGCGAACGTTCGCTACACGAGCGAGGTGAGGCGGAACGATCGCGAGGGCTGGACCTCGCTCGACGTTCACGTGCATGCGGGCGACGAATCCGTTGGCGCCCTCGCGTTTCGCATCGTCTTCTGGGACGCGGTCGGGCAGTTCTTCGTCGAGCCGCTCATTGGCGAGATCCCGCTGGAGATCCTCGAGGAGGCGGCCGCCGAGGCGAAGCGCGCGGTCCCGGTGAAGTAGTCGGAGAGAGGCGCACATGACCGGACGACTCTCCGACTGGACACCGCCCGCGGTGCTCGACCCGTCGAAGGTGGGGCAGTACCCGGCGCTCGCCGGGGCCGGCGGCGGCTACGTTTGGGACGCGGTCCTCGAGTACCGGGTGTGGTGCCACCCTCACGACGGTGCTCCGGACCTCGAAGACGGCTCCGACTACTTCTACGCGTTCACGACCTACGAAGAGGCGCTCGCGTTCTCGTGCGAAGAGCCCGGCGCGGAGCCTCCGCTCGCGCTCGTGCTGCAGGAGGAGCACCTCGACGAGCCCGAGCCCGGACAGTTCGTCCACGTGAAGGAACCTCGCATCGCCGAGTGGCCGGTCGAACTCCTCCGACGCCCGCGGCGCACGGCTGAGACGATTCCGGCGTTCCTCGCGCCCGACGCGCCCGCGAACCGCCTCGACATCCTGCGAGGGCTCGCCTAGCAACGCGTCAGTCCACGACCTCGAAGCGCAGCTTGCCTCCCGGCGGTAGCTCCTCGAGCGCATGCGCGAGCTGCAACCCGAGCATCCACGCGCTCTCGACCGGCACCGCGGCACGTGACCGCGGTCCGTCGTGCTCGAACACGAGCGGAGGATAGGTCTGCAGCACGTGCGAGGTGTCGAGGGACGAGACCTCGTCGACCCAGCCTGGCCAGCGGAGCTCGGCGTAGAAGCCCTCGAGATTCGGCGAGAGCATGGTGACGAGCCAGTCGGTGTAGCCGAGCCCGAGGTCCTCCCAGACGAAGGTGTCGGGCGCGAAGTAGTGCACCGTGTTGGGTTGACCGAACCAAGCGAAGAAGCCGCCCAACGCGTCGTCCGCGACGAGCACGGCGCCACGCAGTCGGAGATCTTCGCGGCCGAGGAAGTTCCACGTGTCGATCGCGCGCGGGAGCCGTGCGCAACCGGCGCCGAGGACTCGCAGCCAGCCGTGATCGACCACGAGCCCGCCCGTATGAAGCGCGAGCGCGCCGAGCGGTGATCGCGTCGTGACCTGCAACGCGAGCAGCGCGCGCTCGCCGTCTTCTCGACTGCACGGCAGCAGTTCGACCGGATGGGGCGCGTCGGCCACCCATTCGCGGAGCAGCTCGATGGCGTCGTCGGCGTGGAGCAAAGCATCGAGGTCGTGAGACACGAAGGAAGCGTCACCACACAGACTCGAAAAGACAACGCGTCTGCCGTCGGGGAGCATCTTGGCTCACCCGTTTGGGTGACGTCTCGGTGTCGCGGCTTTCTGTCGCCCCACGCGGGCGAAAAGTGCCCATGGCTCGCGACGGTGATGACTCGACGATGTCACGCCCGACGTGTACCGATCTTCGTCGAGGTCCTCATGCGCGTTCTCGTGATGTCTCTGTTCACTCTCGTCATCGGCTGCGGAGGCTGTCGCGGCGACAAGGCCGAACCGGACGGCGGAGGCCCCGAAGAAGACGCGGCGTTCGATGGACCGAGCTCCGACGCACCGGACGGGAGCGAGCCTCCACCACCGGTCGAGGTCTGCGACAACGAGCTCGACGACGACGGCGATGGAGACGTCGACTGCGCGGACCTCGACTGCGCCGCCGTGCCGCTCGAGCCGGAGCTCGTCGAGACCGCGGACGAGGTTCCGTTCGCAGACCGGGTTCGCTTCCTCTGGGAAGGCGGCGTGTGCCCGCCGATCCAGCGCGAAGTCGAGACCGGCGCGCTCGACGACGGGCTGGTGTCGGTGGTGCGGGGGCTCGTGCTCGACGAGTCCGGTGAGCCGTTCGCGGGGGCACGCGTGTTCGCTCATGCGCACGAGCCGCTCGGCTTCACCGTCACACGTGGCGACGGCCTCTTCGACTTCGCGGTGAACGCGGCGCGGCCGATCACGATCACGATCGCTGCGGAGGGCCACATCGTCGCGCAACGGCGCGCTTCTCCCGTGGCCGGCACCTACGTGCAGGTACTCGACACCGTGCTCGTTCCGGTGGGTGAGCCATCCACCGTCGATCTCGTGGCCGGTGGCTCGATCTCGCTCCGCACGTCGGACGCGTGGGGCGCGCGCACCACCACGGTGTTCTTCCCGCCGGGGGTCGAGGCAGAGACAGGACCCGACGCCGCTCCGACATCGCTATCGACCCTGACGGTGCGTCCCCAGGAGATCACCGTCGGAGACCTCGGCCCACTTCGGATGCCGGGTGAGCTTCCGCCCGTGTCGGCGTACACGTACGCGATCGATCTCGACGTCGCGGGCGCGGACGGGCACGTGCGCTTCTCACGTGCGAGCTCCCCCGACGCGCAGGTCGGTCCGGTCGTCGTCCACGTCGACAACTTCCTCGAGTTTCCCGTCGGCACCCCGGTGCCGGTAGGGACGTACGAACGCGAGGAAGGGCGATGGGAAGCCGAGCCGGATGGTCGTGTGATCGGCTTGCTCGAGGAGGTCGATGGGCGGGCTGTGCTCGACTTCGACGGCGACGGAGAGCCCGAGAGCGAAGAGCTTCTGACCGCGTGGGGGGTGACACCCGAAGAGCTCGTGTTCCTCGCGGAGACCCGCGATGCAGGCCAATCGGTCTGGCGTGTGCCGACGCGCCACTTCTCGACCAGCGACTACAACTGGCCGCTCGCGTTTCCTGGCGATGCGATCGACGTGTTGCTCGCGTTCCTCGGGCTCGACGCGTTCACCGAAGACACGTGCGCGCTCGGCTCGGAGATCCGCCTCGAGCGCCAGGTGCTCGGCGAACGCGTCGGCATCGTCGGCACTCCGTTTTCGCTGCGATACGCCAGTGACCGTCAGCGCGGCTACCTCGTCGGCCGGACGCTGCGTGTTCAGGTCACGCCCGATCCGATCCCGTCGTCGATGCTCGAGGTCCACGTCGAGTTGCTCATCGCAGGCCAACGGATTCGGCGTCGGCTTCCTGCAGAGCCGGGTCTGATCTTCGAGCACACCTGGGACGGCGAAGATGCCTACGGACGAACGTTCCGGGGGCCCGTGCCGTACGAGCTGAGCGTCGGCTACGGGTACCGCGGTCAGTACGTGACGTCGTCCTCTGCGGCAGCGGTCGGGTTCCCACAGATCGCACGCGCGTTCGGGAGCGGAGGCGAGCGAAGGATCGACCGAAGCCGAACGCGCGAGGACGTCGTCACGTGGCGGACCGTGCGTCGCTTCTTGACGATCGACGACGCGCGCCGCGAAGGCCTCCTCGGGCTCACCCTCGATGCGCACCATCGCTACGAGCCGATCAGCGGCACGCTGCTTCGTGGTGACGGCGGGCGTGTCCGAGCGGAAGCGTTGCCGCTGATCATCGACACCGTCGCCGGCGGCGGAAGCGACGAGACGCCGGGCACGTCCGCGCGGAGTTTCCGGTTCCGGAGCCCGAAGGGACTCGCGGTCGGCGACGACGGTCAGCTCTACGTGGCGACGAACGACAGCCGCATCTGGCGCGTCGACCGCTCCGGGCGGGTCCATCTCTTCGCGGGCAACGGCACGAACTCGACGTCGGGGGATGGCGGGCCCGCGATCGAGGCCGGCATCGCCAACCCGGAGCACCTCGCGTGGGGGCCGGACGGTGCGCTCTACATCGGCTGCGTGCGGGAGGCGGCGGGGGACGAGTGCTCGCGCATT
>JALOQC010000391.1 GCA_025453555.1 Myxococcota bacterium
CGCGGTGATCGCGCCGGTGTCGCTCGTCGTGAGCGCGTTCGCGCCCGTGCACGACGTGCGACGCACGCTGACGCCGGAGCTGGTGCGCGACGAGGACACTGGGCTCTTGCTCGTGGATCTCGGCGCGGGGAGCCAACGCCTCGGGGGCAGCGCGCTCGCGCAGGTGTACGGGACCATCGGCGAGCACGCGCCGGACGTGGACGACGCGGAGCGGCTCGTGGGTTTCTTCGGCGCGGTGCGCGCGTTGGCCGACGCGGGGACGATCCTCGCGTACCACGATCGCAGCGACGGCGGGCTGATCGTCACGTTGCTCGAGATGGCGTTCGCGGGCGGCGTGGGTCTGCGCGTGAGCCTCGACGCGCTCGCTTCGAGCCTCGGTGACGTGCCCGGCGGGCTCGACGAAGAAGACGACCGCCTCGCGCGTGCGGCGCGATCCGACGTGGCGCTGCTCTTCTCGGAAGAGCTCGGCGCGGTGCTTCAGGTGCGGTCGAGCGAGGTCGACGCGGTGCGCGCGCGCTTCGCGGAGGTGGGGCTCGGGGAGTGCGTGCACGAGCTCGGCGCGCCGAAGCTCGGGGACGAGGTGCGCGTGGAGCGTGATGGCCGCGTGGTGATCGCGGCGCGTCGCTCGCAGCTGCGCGCGGCCTGGTCGGAGACGACGTGGCGCATGCAGCGGCTGCGCGACGACGCGACCTGCGCGGACGAAGAGCACGCGCTGCGCAAGCTCGCGACCGATCCGGGGCTCGGGCTGAAGGCGAGCTTCGATCCGAACGAGGACGTGGCGGCGCCCTTCGTTTCGCGAGGCGCGCGGCCGAAGGTCGCGATCCTGCGCGAGCAGGGCGTGAACGGTCAGGTCGAGATGGCGGCGGCGTTCGATCGCGCGGGCTTCGAGTGCGTCGACGTGCACATGAGCGATCTGCTCGAAGGTCGTCGCGCGCTCGACGGCTTCCACGGGCTCGCGGCCTGCGGCGGCTTCTCGTACGGCGACGTGCTCGGCGCGGGCGAAGGGTGGGCGAAGACGATCCTCTTCCACGCGGGCGCGCGCGCGGCGTTCGAACGCTTCTTCGCGCGCGAAGGGACCTTCTCGCTCGGCGTCTGCAACGGCTGCCAGATGATGGCGAACCTGCGCGGCCTGGTGCCCGGCGCGGCGCGCTGGCCGCGCTTCGTGCGCAACCGATCGGAGCGCTTCGAGGCGCGCCTCGTGATGGTGCGGATCGAGGAGAGCCCGTCGGTGCTCTTCCGCGGCATGGCGGGCTCGGAGCTGCCGATCGTGGTCGCGCACGGCGAAGGCCGCGCGGAGATCGAGGACCTCGACGCGCTCGAGCAGAGCGGCCTCGTCGCGGCGCGCTACGTCGACCACTTCGGCGCGGTCACGCAGACGTATCCGCGCAACCCGAACGGATCGCCGAACGGGATCACCGCAGTGACGAGCGAGGACGGACGCGCGACGATCCTGATGCCGCATCCCGAGCGTGTGTTCCGCAGCGTGCAGCTCACGTGGCGTCCCGCAGCGGGCGCGGAGAACGCGCTCGGCGAGGACGCGCCCTGGCTGCGGATGTTCCGCAACGCGCGGGTGTTCGTGGGGTGAGGCGAGGTGCGCGGAGACGATCGGCGATCGATCCTGCGCACGCGTCGTGACGATCGTGCGGTGATCACGAGCACGTGATCACCGCACGCGTTGGGAGCGCGACGACGCGATCACCGCACGCGCACGGTCCTGCGGCCGCGCGCGTTTCCACGTCGTCGATCGCGACGGCCCTCGACGCGAACGCGGGTGTCACCACGCGAGTGCACGGTCGCGCGCCCGTTGCCCCGCACGGTGGTCCGACGCGGGGTCACGACGGTGGTGTTGCCGCTCGTCCGAACCGTGGTGCCCCGCGTGCGAACGGTGGCGCGTCCGTGCGGACGCCAGCTCGGCGCGACGTAGACGTGACGCCCGCCGCGGCGCTCCCAGCGCGGCGCGACGTAGACGTAGCCCGCGCGCGGCCGGATCCAATGGCCCTCGACCCATACGTAGCGGCCGCGGCGCGCGACGTAGTGCCCGTCGACCCAGATGGCGCCGGGGTAGGGCGCCGCGCCGACGACGACCTGCGCGCGCGGCGGCGGAGGCGGCGCGACCTGCATCGACACGTAACCAGGCTGCGCATGCGCGGAGCACGCACCGAGCGCGAGCGCGAGGAGGAGCATCGTGAATCGCATGCGCCCCGAGAGCGCAACGCGCGTGCCGCGCGGGATCCTTCGTGGGCGACGGGCGATCGTGAGGCACGACGCCACGGGTGCGGCACGGAGCGAGTGGCGCGATGCCTCAGTTCGAGGTGTCGGCGCGCGTGTGGGTTTCGCACGTGTGGGTTTCGAGCGTGCGGGCTTCAAGCGTGCGTCGCGGTGCAAGTGCGAGTGGTGTCGTGCGCGCAGCGGACGACGCGAGCTCGCCTTCCGAGAGCGAGTGGTGTCGTGCGCGCAGCGGACGACGCGAGCTCGCCTTCCGAGAGCGAGTGGTGTCGTGCGCGCAGCGGACGACGCGAGCTCGCCTTCCAAGAGCGAGTGGTGTCGTGCGCGCAGCGGACGACGCGAGCTCGCCTTCCGAGAGCGAGTCGTGTCGTGCGCGCAGCGGACGACGCGAGCTCACGCAGCGCGAAGCAAACACGTCGCAAGGCGGCTCGCCGAACCTCGCGCGCTCCGTCCGAGCGAAGCTCGTCCGGACCGCACCCTCACGATCCACCCAAAGCACCGAGGCGCCACCGGTCACGCCTCGCGTCGTGCGCTCCGCTCACGACACGAGGCGGACGTACGCACGCCCGGAGCTCCCAGGGCCCGTACGCGCGCGGCTCGTGTCACGCGCGAAGCTCGTGACGCGAGCCGCCACGTTCAAAAGAGAGAACGACGGAATCCCCAGTGGAGACCGAAGGCCACCGACGGAAGGCCGAGAAGACGTTTTTCGAGCCGGCCGCCAGGCCGAGCGACCGACGTCTCGTGAGCGTCGCCGTCAGGCGACCGAACCATCGAACAGCACGCGGCCCGAGAAACCCTGTGGACGAGGAGACGACGCGCTCGCGCGTTCGGCTCCGAGCGCTCCACCGGGTTTCGCAGGGCCGTGTCCGGTTCGGCGCACACGCGTCCAAGAAGCCCCCGCCCAACGAGCCCGATCGAATGAATCACTCAAAAAGGTAAACCGATGAACCGACAGAGACAGAGACAGAGATCGTCGGCTCAGTACGTCAGCGTCGTCTGCACGAAGAACTGACGACCCGGCTGCGGCACCAGCGGCAAAGCGACCTCTTCGCCCGCCGGGTACCCGTACCGCCACCCGAACGCGTTCCGCACGCCCAGCGCGTACGAGAGGTGCCACGCACGCACCTCGCCGCTGAGCACCACGTCCATCAGCAGCGGCACGTCGCCCTCGATCAGCCGCGTGGATCCGTCGTCCTCGATCACCAACGCACGACGCCGGCTCTCCGCGCGCAGACGCACGGCGAGGTTCGCCAGCTCCGGCACCAGCGGCGCGATGCCCCGCACGCTCGCGAGATGCTCCGGCGAGTTCGGCAGCCGCTGCGCTTCGTCCCCGAAGAGGTCTCCGACGCGCGTGCGCTGATACGTGTAGTTCGCGGCCACCATCCAGCCGCGCCGCAGCTCGCGGCGCACTTCCGCTTCCGCGCCGAGCGTCTGCGCGTCCTCGTCGAGGTTCACGTACACGAAGGGATCCGCCGTCGAGGGATCTCCATCGTCGACGTCCTCCACGGTCAGCAGATTCGTGATCCGGTTGTAGTAGACGCTCCCGACCAGCACGACCGCGTCGATGCGGTGCGAGAGCTCCAGCTCGCCCGTCCAGATGCGCTCCGGATCGAGCGTGCCCGGCTCGGGCGCGACTTGCTGCAGACCGCCGTCGTTGTAGCGGAGCTCGTACGGGCTCGGAGCGCGGAACGAGCCGCCGCCGAGGAGCTTCAGCGTGCCGCTCTCCCACGGGTGGAAGATGAGCGCGCCGCGCGGGCTGAGCGCTTGTTGTGTCGTGCGCGCGTCGTCGCGGGCTCCCGTGATCGGATCGACGTTCGGGGTGTCGATCGCGACGTAGTCGAAGCGCGCGCCGACATCGACGGTGACCCAGCGCGCGGGCTGCAGGTTCGCGAGCGCGTACGCGCCGATCACGAGCTGGCTCGGCGTCTCGTCGAGCACGGGCACGTCGTTGTCTGCGCCGAGGTCGTCGAGCTCGGGCGTGCTCCGCAGCTCCGCTTGCAGCGAGCCGCGTCCTTCCGCGCCGACCGTGAAGCGCAACCAAGTGGGCGCGCGCGCGCCGCCGCGGAGCTCCGCGCCGATCCAGGTGCCGCGCCAACGATCGCGCAGCAGGCCTCCGTCGACGTCGTCGTACGGGTAGTCGCCGTCGAACTGGTACACGTCCGCGTAGGCGCGCGCGACGAGATCCACACGTTCGCCGAGGCTCGGTTCCCAACGCGCCTCGACGAAGCCGCGCGTGTCGCGCACCTCTGCGCGTGGATCGCCGACGATCGTGTCGAACGCGCCCGTCGCGAAACGTTTGTCGCGGTGGTTCCACTGCGTCTGCAGCGTGAAGTCGCCGAACCACGCGCGCGCCGCGCCGCCCGCGGCCCAGAACCCGTCCGCGCCGCGCACGGTGCGATCTGCGTCTTCGAGGTAGAGGTCGTCGCCTCCGGACCAGACGCCGCTCGCGGAGGCCCAGAAGCCCGCGTCGCGCGAGAAGCGGTGTCCGCCGCCGACGCGAAGGCGCGCGGTGCCGCCGTCGGTCGCGATCGAGGCGTGCGGCGGGAGCGTCGACTCACGCTCGCGCGTCACGAGGTTGATCACGCCGAAGAACGCGTTGGTGCCGTAGAGCACGGAGCCCGGACCGCGCACGAGCTCGATGCGCTCGACGTCCATCAGGTCGACGCGCGAGTCGTAGCCGACGTACGAGCTGCCGAGCAGGTCGTCGTTCATGGTGTGACCGTCGGTGAGCGTGAGCACGCGGTTGCCGTAGTCCTGCGGCTGCGAGAACCCACGTACGCCGAGCGACGCGTAGGTGCGGTCGTTCGACTGATAGACGCCGCGCTGACCTGCGACCGCGTCCCAGACCGTCTGGTAGCCGAACGCGCGCAGCTCTTCTTGCGCGATGAGCGAGACGCTCGCGGGCGCGTCGTCGGCGGACTCCGCTTGGCGTGATGCGGCGAGGACTTCTTGTTCGGAGCGCAGGCGCGCTTCGACGCGTGTGCTCTCGCGGGGTCGCACGTCGACCTCTTCTTCGAACGCGCGGAAGCCGTCGCGCGTGATCCGGACGAGGTGGCGGCCGGCGGGCACGTCCGGGACGACGAGCGGCGTGAAGCCCGCGACCTCACCGTCGATCTCCACGAGCGCGCCGCGTTCGTTGGTGTCGGCCACGAGCGTGCCCGCTTCGCGCGGGAGATCGACCTCGACGCGCGTGCTGCCACGCGGCGCGACCTCGAGCTCGTAGCGTCGCGTCTGGTGGCCGGGCGCGGAGACGAAGAGCACGCGGCGTCCGGGCGGCACGGGGACGACGGAGCCGACGGTGCCGGCGGAGGGTGCCTCGGGATCGTCGACGTGGACGGTCGCGCCTTCGGGGCGACCGAGCACGCGCACGTCGCCGAAGATCGGCGCGAGGCGCACGGTGACGGTCTGCTCTTCACCGACCGCGACCGCGACCTCGTCGCTCTGCGCGGCCTCGTGACCGTCGAGCTCCGCGAAGACGCGGTGTCGACCGGGCTCGACCGCGAGGGTGCGGGGCGAGACGCCGCGCGCGCCGAGCTCGCGGCGATCGAGGTAGAGAGTGGCGCCGGCGGGGTCGGTCTCGACGCGGAGGAGCGCGACCCGGCTGCGGATGCGCGCGAGCGCTTGTTCGGCGGGGCGCCGTTCGTCGCGCGGGAGATCGGGGGTCGCGAGGTAGTCGGAGTAGTAGCGGAAGGCCTCCGCGAAGCGATCGACCTGCTCGAAGCAGACCGCGACGTTGAAGGCGACGTTCGGGTTCGGTGCGAGGCGCTGCGAGGCGAGGTAGTGCCCGAGCGCAGCACGGCAATCGCCGGCACGTTGGGCCGCGACGCCGAGCTCGAACTGCACGTCGGCCTCGGAGGCGAGGTCGAGCTGGGTGCCTTGGGCGGCCGCGGGGAGGGAGAGCGCGGCGAGGAAGAGCGAGAGGAGCCGAAGACGCACGGGCCGAGGGTATCAGCTCGTGGGTGAGGTTCGGGCGGGACTTCGGAGCCGGCCCGAACCAGTCGGCTGAGCTCGTCATCGCGGATACCGACGTCGTACGTGGTCGTGAACGTTGACGTGGTCGTTGACGTGGTCGTTGACGTGGTCGTTGACGTGGTCGTTGACGTGGTCGTTGACGTGGTCGT
>JALOQC010000001.1 GCA_025453555.1 Myxococcota bacterium
TTGAAGCTGATGAGCTTCTCCCAGTCGAAGCGGTAGTCCGTGGTGCGGTTCTGCATCAGATCGGCGTACTTCACCGCGCCGATGCCGAGGATCTTCGCCGCCGCGGGCCACTCTTCTTCCGGGATTCTCAGGCCGCCTTCTTCCGCCTTTTCCTGAATGGTCTGCAGCGCGCGCTCCTCGGCCTCGTCGAGCAGGGACGCGAGGGTGAAGGTCTCGCCGTCGCGGGTCTTGAAGGGGCGACCGTCCTTGCCGAGCACGGAGCCGAACGCGACGTGCTCGAGGCGCATGGTCTCGCCGAGCAGGTGCGCGAGCGCGAAGAGCTGCTCGAAGTGGAGCGATTGCGGCGTGCCCACCACGTAGACGCCCCGGTCCGCGTTCCAGCGCTCGCGCCGGTACTGGATCGTCGCCACGTCGCTCGTCGAGTAGAGGAACGCGCCGTCCTTCTTGCGGACGATGAAGGGCTCCTTCTGCTTCGCGAGCCGCTTGGGCACGGGCAGGCCCTTCTCGGCGAGCTCGTTGAAGAAGACGCAGATCGCGCCGTCGTCCTGGCGCGCGAGGCCCTTCTCGAGGAGCTGCTCGACCACGCCGGGCAGCCGTGCGTCGTAGGCGCTCTCGCCGAGCCACTCGTCGAAGCTCACGCCGAGCCGCTCGTACATGCGGTCGAGCGTGGCGCGGGTGGTCGCGACGAACTTCTCCCACATCGCGCGGTTGGCGGCGTCACCCTGTTGGAGCTTCGCGAGCTCCGCGCGCGCCTCCGCGGCGAACGCTTCGTCTTCCTTCGCGCGTTTGCTCGAGAGCTTGTAGACGCGCTCGAGCTCCACCAGCGCGTCGCCCGCGAGCGCGGCTTCGTCGCCGTACTCGCGCATGCCGACGATGAGCAGACCGAACTGGGTGCCCCAATCGCCGAGGTGGTTGTCGCCGATCACGTCGTGGCCGACGAAGCGCAGGAGCTTCACGAGCGACGCGCCGAGGATGGTCGAGCGCAGGTGGCCGACGTGCATCTGCTTGGCGATGTTCGGGCTCGAGAAGTCGACGACGATCGTCTCCTTCTTCGCCACCGGATCCACGCCGAGGCGCGCGTCGCCGAGCATCGCGGTGAGCACGCCACCGATCCACGCCGCGTCGAGCGTGAGGTTCACGAAGCCGGGGCCCGCGACCTCGGCCTTCGCGATCTCGGGGCGCGCGAGCAACGCTGCCGCGACGGGCTCCGCGAGCTCGCGCGGGTTCTTCTCCGCCTGCTTCGCGAGCGCGATCACGCCGTTGACCTGGTAGTCGCCGAACTTCGGATCCTGCGTCCCGCGCAGCAGCGCGTTCGGCGCCTCCGGCAGCGAGAGGGTCTCCTTCAAGACGTGCGCGGCGACGTCGGCGAGGTGCTTCTCCAAGAACATGGCCGCGTGGCATAGCCACCGCGGGCGTCCGCGTCCATTCCGCAACCGTTCCGCATCGCGTGCGGTGAGACGTCGTCGGCATCGCATGCCCGACGGAGGTCGGAGCGGGTCGCCGTGCGAATCGGTCGGCGGCCGGAGGGTCGGAGCGGGTCGCGCGAATCGATCGGCGGCGCCGAGGAACCCCGTTCATGAATCGCCGTTCATCGGCTTGACGCGGTGCGGCAACGACGCCAGCCTTCCCAACCTCGACGACCTCGGCGCAACCTCGCCGACACCTGGAGGAAACACGTGGCGCAGCCGATCAACCGCTACAAGACCGACCTTCGCGACTTCTCGTTCCTCCTCTTCGAGCAGTTCAAGCTGCAAGACGTCCTCGGGGCCGCACCCTACTCGGACTGGGACGAGGACACCTGCAACCACGTGCTCTCGCAGGTCTACGAGTTCGCCCAGAAGGTGACCGGTCCGCTCAACCGCGTCGGCGACACCCAGGGCTGCAAGCTCGTCGACGGCAAGGTGATCGTCCCCGAGGGCTTCAAGCAGGCGTGGGACAAGCTGTACGAGGCGGGCTGGCGCGTGCTCGGCGCGTCGTCGGAGCACGGCGGCATGGACGCGCCGATGGCCATCTCGGTGCTCAGCGACGAGCTCCTCAGCGGCAGCAACACCGCGTTCAACATGTACCCGGGCCTCTGCCTCGGCGCGGCCGAGGTCATCGCGGAGTTCGGCACCGCGCATCAGAAGCACGAGATCGTGCCGAAGATGATGAACGGCACCTGGGGCGGCACGATGTGCCTCACGGAGCCGCACGCGGGCAGCGACGTCGGCAGCTCGACCACGACCGCGCGCCCGCTCGGCGACGGCACGTACGCCATCAAGGGCGTCAAGATCTACATCTCCGGCGGCGACCACGACATGGCGGAGAACATCATCCACCTCGTGCTCGCGCGCATCGACGGCGCGGGCGCGGGCACGAAGGGGCTCTCGCTCTTCGTGGTCCCGAAGGTCCGCCTCGACGGCACGCCCAACGACGTCGCCGTCGCGTCCATCGAGCACAAGATGGGCATCAACGGCTCGGCGACCTGCGTGATGAACTTCGGCGACAACGACGGCTGCATCGGCACGTTGGTCGGCGAGATCGAGCACCAGGGCATGCGCCAGATGTTCAAGATGATGAACTTCGCGCGCATCGGCGTGGGCATCCAGGGCCTCGCGGTCGCGTCGAGCGCCTACTTCAACGCGCTCGAGTACGCGCGCGATCGCAAGCAGGGCAGCTCCATCAAGGAGTGGAAGAACCCCGAGGCGCCGCGCGTCGCGATCATCGAGCACCCGAACGTCCGCCGCGATCTGCTCGAGATGAAGTCGAAGGTCGAGGGCATGCGCGCGCTCATCACGAAGCTCGCCGTGCACGCGGATCGTCTGAAGGCGATCGGCGCGAAGGACGACGCGAGCGCGGCGTATCATCAGGGACAGATCGACCTGCTCACGCCGCTCGTGAAGGCCTATTGTTCGGACGAGGCCTACCGCGTTTGTGAGAAGGCCATCCAGGTCTACGGCGGCGCGGGCTACCTCAAGGACTGGCCGGTCGAGCAGTACGCGCGCGACTCGAAGATCTTCTCGATCTACGAGGGCACGAACGCGATCCAGGCGCTCGATCTCGTGGGCCGCAAGCTCGGCCAGGGCGGCGGCAAGAACACGCAGGCGTTCCTCGGCGACGTCCAGAAGTGGATCGGCGCCAACAAGGAGCACGCGGACCTCAAGGACAGCGTCGCGAACCTGCAGAAGGCGCACGAGGCGGTCGGCGCTTCGGTGATGCAGTTCCTCGGCTGGTTCCAAGCCCAGAAGATGCCGAACATCACGCTCATGGCGGAGCGCTTCCTCCACATGATGAGCAAGCTCGCCATCGGTTGGCTCCTCCTCGACGGCGCGGCGATCGCCATCGAGAAGCTGAACGCGGGCGGCCTCTCGGAGCGCGACCGCGCGTACTACGAGGGCAAGAAGTTCAGCGGCATCTACTACGCGATGAACATCGTCCCCGAGGTGATCGGCGACGCGAAGACCCTTCGCGCCTGCGACGAGAGCCCGGTCAGCATCGCGGACGCGGCGTTCGGGCCCACCTGAGCCGTCCGGGACATCCCCTGAACGAGGGAGGCTTCGGCCTCCCTTTTTCATTGGCGCGCACGAGGGTTCCGCGCGTGGCTGATGGTCTTGCGAGTGGCCGAGGCTGCACGGGTGTCAGGGCTCGTACGTCGGCGCCAGGCTTCGGCCGGCGCGGTCGAGCGAAACCCCCATCGGGGACGAACTTCGAGCGACCCGCAGCCCGTCCCCGCGAGCGCAGAAAATGCGCTTCATGTCCGCGCGGTTTCCGGTCGCGTTACGGAGTGGTGGCTTCACCCGGCAGCCGTTGACAGTCGTTCGCCGTGCTGAGAAAGATCGGCTCGACATGGGAGGGAGTCGGCCCGCGAGCCTCTCCACGAGCGAAGTCGGCACCGCGCCGGCCATGCTCGGGGACACGAGCTTCGGCAAATACACGCTGATCGCGAAGATCGGACACGGCGGCATGGCCGAAGTGTTCCTGGCGGCGGTGCGTGGGCCGGCCGGCTTCACCAAGCTCTGCGTGCTCAAGCGCCTGCACCCTCATCTGGAGGAGGAAGACGCGCTCGTCGGGATGTTCCTCGACGAGGCGAGGCTCGCGGCGCGGCTGAACCACCCGAACGTCGTGCAGACCTACGAGGTCGGCGACGTCGAGGGGCTCCACTTCCTCACGATGGAGTACCTGGAGGGGCAGTCGCTCGCGCGGGTGCTGCGGCACCTGCGTCGGCTCGATCAGCCGCTCCCGCTCGGGGTGGGGACGCGCATGTTCGTCGAGCTCCTCGACGGACTGCAGTACGCGCACTCACTCAAGGACTTCGACGGTACCCCGCTCAACGTCGTCCACCGCGACATCTCGCCCGGCAACGTCTACGTCACGTACGACGGCCAGGTGAAGCTGCTCGACTTCGGCATCGCGCGCGCGGGCACGCAGCTCGTCGAGACGCGCGCGGGTCAGGTGAAGGGCAAGTTCGCGTACATCGCGCCCGAACAGGCCTCGACCGACGGAAAGCACGATCAGCGCGCCGACATCTGGAGCCTCGGCGTCGTCATGTGGGAGGCCTTCGCGGGCAAGCGCCTCTTCAAGGGCGACAGCGAGGTCGCGACGCTGCACAACGCGCTCACGAGCGAGATCCTCACGCTCGACACCGAGATCGACGTGCCCAACGAGCTCGCGCGCATCGTCGATCGGGCGCTGCAGCGCGATCCCGACGCGCGGTATCCGAGCGCGCGCGCGATGAAGGAGGACCTCGAGCAGTTCATGCACTCCGAGGGGCTCCGCGCGGGACGCAACGACGTGGGCTCGTTCGTGACCGAGCTCTTCGAGCGCGAGCGCGACGATCAGCGCCGCGTGCTCAGCGCGTACATGCGCGGTGAGTCGCCGGGCATCTCGATGACGCCGATCTCGATCAGCGGAGGCACGGGCTCCGGCGTGTCGAGCCGCTCGTCGATGCCGAGCGCGGCGAGCGCGGTCGTCGCGACCGACGGCTCGCGCGACAAGAAGAAGCAGATGTTGGTCGTCGGGCTGCTCCTGCTGCTCGCGGCGGGCGTCGGGGCGTTCTTCGCGCTCTCGGGCGGAGCCGACGATCCGGTGGCGGACGCGGGGACGGTCGGGGCGAACGCGAACGGGGCCGGGAACACAGGCACGCCGATCGCGGGCACCGGTACCGCGGATCCGAACGCCGCCGCGAATGCTGCGGGCGCGACCAACGGAACGACGGGCACGACCGGTACGACCGACACCGAGAACGCTGGCGCGAACGTGCCGTCGCTGCCGGACCCCGTGACCTCGATGGCCGAGCCGCCCGCGATGGTCGAGGCGCTCACCGCGATGGACACGAGCGCCATGAGCGAACGTCCGCGCAATCCGTCGGCCATGCGCCCGCGGACCACGCCGGTCGAAGCGACGACCCCGCCGCCTCGCATGGAGGAGTCGCCGCCCCCGCCAGCCGCGGAGGATGGCTTCCTCACCCTCGACACCATCCCGTGGTCGAACGTCGCGCTCGGCAATCGCCGCCTCGGCACCACACCCTTGATTCGTTTCCGGCTCCCGCCCGGTGAGCACAACCTCACGCTCACCAACCCGGAGCAGGGCATCCGCTCCACGTACCGGGTGGTCGTCCAGCCCGGTCAGACCACGGCTCGTAGGATCGCGATCCAATGAACGCTCCGCGTGTGCTCTCTTCCCTCCAGGATCGGTCGGGTCGATCGGGCAGGACGTCCGAAGGGCCCTCTCGAGATGCTTCGACCGCCGGTTCACGTGCCCGCAAGCTCGTGTGTCACGTGGCGTGCGCGCTCGGCTGCTCGATGCTGCTCGGGAGCTGCAGCGATCCCGACCCGGGCGTGCGGGGGGAGCCGATCCGCATCGGCGTGATCGTCTCGCTGACGGGAGGTCTGGCGTCGGTCGGCCCTCACCTCGCCAACAGCGCGCGCCTCGCCGCGCGCGAAGTGAACTCCGTCGGAGGCTTGCTCGGCGGGCGCGAGGTCGAGCTCGTGGTCGTCGACGACCGCACCGATCCGGCCTTCGCGCGAATGGAAGCACAGCGGCTTGTGCAGGAAGAAGGCGTCGTCGCGATCGTCGGATCGCTCGCGAGCAGCGCGTCGCTGCAGGTCCAAGAGATCACCGCCGAGGCGCAGATCCCGCAGGTGAGCTGCTGCTCGACTTCGCCCGATCTCACCAACGCGCAGCCGGAGATGGAGCGTTTCCTCTTCCGCACGGTGCCGGCCGACGATCTCCAGGCGGTGGTCGTCGCGCGGCAGGCGGACGCGATCGGCTGCACGCGCCTCGCGGTCCTTCACCTCGACGACAGCTACGGCAACCCGTTCGGCATGGCGATCGAGGCGCGCTTCGAAGCGCTCGGGGGCACCGTCGTCGCGCGCGTGCCGTTTCCCGCCGAACGTCCGAGCTACTCCACTCAGGTCCAGATGATCGCCGACGCCACGCCAGACTGCGTCGGCCTCGTCGCGTTCCCCGCGGAGGGGGGAGCGATCCTTCGCGACTGGAACGCGCTCGCGAGCGCGCCCGACGTGACGTGGATCGGCACCGACGGCATCAAGGACTCGGGCTTCCCGATGGCCGCGGGCAGCGCCGCGCTCGTGGACGGAGTCACGGGCACCGCGCCGATCGTCGAGCCCGTCACGCCGGCGTTCAACGCGTACGCTGCGCTCTACGAGGCGACCTTCAGCGAGCCGGTCGGCATCTTCGGCGGCAGCCAATACGACGCGATGGCGCTCGTGCTTATCGCGATCGAGCAGGCCGAGACCACCGATGGGGTCGCGATCCGCGACGCGCTCTTCGACGTATCGAGCGCGGACCAAGCGGGGGATCGATTCTTCGGTCCCGGTCAGCTCGGGCTCGCGTTGCAGCGCATCCGCGACGGGCTCGGCATCAACTACGAAGGCGCGGGCGGGCCCGTCGACTTCGACGCCTTCGGCAACGTCGTGAGCGACTACGAGATCTGGCGCTTCGACGCTGCGACGAGCTCGTTCGTGCGCACCGCCACCATCGGAGCTTCGACCATTCAATGAAGAGTCACTGGGCAAGGATCCGACGCGACGCGAGCGATCGCGCTACACGGACGCATGCGTGCCTTCGAGCGCTCGGGCTCGTCGGGCTCACGCTGCTCGGCTGTGGAGGGGAGACGGTGTCGGTCGAGCTGGCGTTCCCCTCGTCCGATTCCTTCGTGCGCTCTGCCAACGCGCGCCTCTTCGTGGTCGACGTCGGCGACGATCTCGGTGCGTGCCCAGACCTCGTGATGCAATCCGAGCTCGGCAACCTCAGCGGCGACGTCTTCCAGTCCGAAGCGGTCAGCGTTTGCGACACCTCGGTCGGCCGGCTCACGGTGCCCGACGTCGACGAAGGCCTCTACGCGTTCGTCGCGGCTGCCACCAACGAAGCGGGCCAGGTGCTGCTCACTGGCTGCACCATCGCCGATCCCTACGTCGACGACGCGCCCCTCCGGATCGTGCTCGCCCCGACCGAGCGCTACCGAACTACGTTCCCGGTCGGGACCGATCCCGAGACCTGCTCCGCCGACGACAAGTGCCTGCGAGGGTGCCGATGACCTCCAACGTGCGAGCCGTGCGCGGCGTCTTCGTGGCGCTGTCGATCGTGGTCCTCTCGCTCGTCGCGCCGGTCGCGCACGCGCAGGATCTGCTGGGCCAGGCCGAAGAGGCCTACATGAACGTCGACTTCGAGCGCACGCTCGAGCTCGCGCGGCAGGCGATGGCGACCGGCCGGCTCTCACCGGATCGGCTAGCGCGCGTGTACGAGCTGATGGGCGTCGCGTACGCGGCTTCGGGCGACGAGGACGCCTCGCGCGAGGCGTACAAGAAGATGCTCGCGCTGCGACCGGACGCGCAGGTGGACACGAACCTCGCGCCGCGGTTGCGCAGCCCCTTCATGGAGGCTCGCGGATATTGGGCTACGCGCAGCGATCGGCTCGCGGCGGACGTGGTTCTCGCACGCGCGGATCGCGGGCTTCGTGTGTCGATCGTCGATCCGCTCGGGATGGCGCGTCGCATCGTGGTTCGCACGCGCATCGCAGGCGAGATGACGCCGCTCGACGAGCAGACGTTGCCGGCCGAGAGCGGCGTGCTGGCGCCGGTGGCTGGGCTCCCGGAGGCCGACCGCATCGAGTACGTGGTCGAGCTGCAAGACGAGGCGGGCAATCGCTTGGTGCAGCTCGGGACCAACGACACCCCGAACGTGGTCGGGCGCGATCCGGTGGTCGCCGGCGGTGGTGGCGGCGGGAGCACGACGCGCGAAGAAGGCGGCGGGGTGCCCGGCTGGGTGTGGGGCTTGGTCGGCGGCGTCGTGGTGGCGGCAGCGGTCGGCACGGGCCTCTACCTCGGACTGCGTACCGAGCCGATCACCCTGCGGAGCGCGGTCGTCTTCGAGTGAGATCGCGTTCGCTCGTCCCTTCGCTCGTGCATTCGATCGCGGGCTTGCCCTCGTCGTCCTCGGCTCGATAGGGTCCGCCGCGAAGCACGCAGGAGGATCCGATGGGCGAGAAGGTCGAGTTTCGGGCGAACGGCGGGACGTGCGAGGGGTACCTCGCGAGGCCGTCGAGCGGGAAGGGGCCCGGGCTCCTCGTGATCCAGGAGTGGTGGGGCCTCGTGCCGCACATCGAGTCGCTCGCCGATCGTTTTGCGGAAGCCGGCTTCGTCGCCCTCGCGCCGGACCTCTACCACGGCGCGAAGACGACGAGCCCCGACGAAGCGGGGCGGCTCATGATGGCGCTCGACATCGCGGAGTCCGCCAAGGATCTGAAGGGCGCCGCGGACTACCTGCTCGGGCTCGACGCGGTGAGCCCGAAGAAGGTCGGCGCGTTGGGGTTCTGCATGGGTGGGCAGCTCGCGCTCTTCGCGGCCACCGAGCACCCCGAGATCACGGCGTGTGTCGACTTCTACGGCATCCACCCGCACGTGAGCCCGGACTTCCGCAAGCTCTCCGGCAAGGTGCTCTGCCATTGGGGCAAGACGGATGGCTTCGTGACGACGGAAGCCGCGGAGGCGTTGGTGGCGTCGATGCGCGCGGCGGGCGCGGACGTCGAGTCTCACCACTACGACGCTGGCCACGCGTTCTTCAACGACGGCCGCCCGGAGGCGTACGACGCGACGGCGGCGAAGCTCGCGTGGGATCGCACGCTGACGTTCCTGCGCGCGAACCTCTGATCGCACTCCGGGCCACCTGCGGATCCGCGGCCGCGTGGTCGGTCGAGCGCCATCGAAGCGCGCCGTCGATGCACGCCGTCGATGCACGCGGGACGAAGCCTCGTCTCGTCGCCAGCCGTACGGCTCAGAAGCCACGCGGTGCGGGGCCGTGCTTGGCGAAGCCTCGGTCGCGTCGCCAGCCCGCGATCGCGACGCCGGTCGGGGCGAGCACACCGACGAGCCAGACGTAGAAGCCGATCCCGAAGTGTTGGAGGCGGAGGTTGTTGACTCCGCCTTCGTTCTGCCAGACCTCGACGCCGAAGAGCGTGGCGCTCGAGAGCGCGAGCACGGCCGCGATCACGAGCACGATCGATGCGCCTCGGTAGCGCCGCAGCGCGAGCAGGATCCAGCTGAGGATCAGCATCGGGTTGGCGTACCAACCGCAGATCGGTCCGCCCATCATCGGCCCGAACCAACCACAGAGCACGAAGGTCGCGCCGCGCCACATCACGGGCGTGCCGGACTCGTCCGTGAAGTGTCCGGACGGGAGCGCGGTGCCGGACGCGAGCGCGATCACGCTGATCGCGATCGCAGCGAAGCGCGCGCGATCGAAGGATTCGAGCGGACGTCGCGTGGGCCGATCGGAGGTCGCGCTCGTCGTGCTCGAGGCGTCGGCGCGGGAGTTCGTCGTGGCACCCTCGGGGCTCGCGGGGGCGCTCGACGGCGAGGGATCGTCGGGGGTGGTCATACCGCTACACCGTGCATCTGCCCTCTGGGGCCAAGCTCACACGCGCATCGGGGGCGAGGTCGAGCGCGCTCGCGCATCGCGCACGCTTCGGTTCGAGGTGGCTCACATGCACATCGGATCGAGAGAGATCGGGACCGGAGCGCCCCATCGAATCGAGTGCGCTTCGGAGAAGCGCAGCGCGAGGCTGATCGCGTTGCAATCGAGTCCCGTGCCGTCCTCGCTGCGATCCGAGCGCACGTCGGCCGCGCGGTTGAGCAGGTTCGCGGCCACGGTGCGTATCGTGACGTCGGCGGGGCACGGCGCCAAGAGCTCGACCGCCGCGGTGGCCTCCGCGACCGACCACCGACCGTACACCGTGAAGTCGGTGGGACCCTCCGGAGTCAGCTCGATCACGAGACGCGCATCGCGGAGCGCGATGCTCAGACGGCGACCCTCGGCTGCGAAGTCGAAGGGCAACGACTCCGGGATGACGGCCACGAGCTTGCCGTCCGCGACGTATGCGGTGAGGTCGCGCGCGAGCGGCGCGCCACCCGCGGTGAAGAAGCCGTCCGCCGGCAGCACCTCGACGTCACCGGCGGTCCAGTCGGGGGAGTTTTCGCCCGCGAGGTCCGCGCCGACCGCGAAGGTGATCATCACCTGTTCGTCGTTCGCGAGCCCGTTCCAATCCTCGATGCGCACCATCGGGACGCCCACGCCGCGCTCGCGCGCGCTCGACGCGAACTCCGCCTCGATGGAGGGCGCCACCGCGCGCAGGCCCTCCATGATGATCAGCCCGAACGCGTTGTCGGTCCCCGCGCCGGTCGAGTCGGGGATGGTGCCCATCGCGTTCGAGCAGCTCGAGACACCTTCGAGCATGGTGCAGTAGCCGTCGAGATCGAACCCGACCGCGGCGCGGAAGTCCGGCATGAGGAAGCCCACCTCGAACGGCGGCACGTCGCCCATCTCGTCGCAGAGGGGGCGCGGCGGCGGGCGCACGAGCGTGCAGCCCTCGGGCATGCCGGTGAGGTCCTGGGTGCCTCGGCAGGGATCGCCCGCGTCCGGCGGCCCGACGTCCACGCGGATGCCCGCGTCGGAGGGCGCGTCGACGGACGCGTCGACCTCACCACCGTCGCGCTCGTACACGATGAGCGCCTCGGTGCAGCCGATCAGAAGCGCAAGCGATAGGTACAGCCACCGAGCCCGCACGCGACCTCGTCGTTCTCGTCGTCCCACGTCAGACGAAGGATACCCACCGTCGCCATCGCGAGCCCAGCGGCGCCCACCAGAAACGTCGTCGCCGCTGCGGCGCGACTCTGGCGTCGCAGCGTCCCGAGGTTCAGGCAGCTCGCCCCGGGCGTCGCCTCGGCCTCCTCGCAGCGCGAGACTTCCTGGCGGCGATCGACCCACCAGAAGACGTCGACCACCGCGGCGACCACCAACGCACCGCCGGCCGACACGAGGCCGATGCCGAGCGCGTCGAGGCCGGTCTCGCGCGGCGGCTCCACCACCACCGGCTCCGGGCGTGGCGACACCAACGCGTCGGCGTTCGGCGGCTCGTCGCGGGCGAGCACGACGGTCAGATCTTCGAGCTCACCACCGCGCACCGCGAAGCGACGATCGACGGGGACGAAGCCCTCCGCACGGGCGGTGATCGTGTGGTCACCCACCGCGAGGAGCAGCGTGCCGTCCTCTTCGGGCTCGGGCGCGCGCAGATCGATCGTGACCTCGGCATCCGCGGGCTCGATTCGCAGGCGGAAGCGGCCGAGGAACGTGTCGGTGCGCCCGAGCAGCTCCTCGGTCTCGCGGCGCTGGCGCGGGGTCAGCGCGCGACGGGTCTCCGCGAGCGCCTCCCGGAGCTGACGGTGCGCGACCACGTACTCGCGCAGCTCGAACGAGGCCATGCCTGCGCCCCGCAGGAGCCGCGCAGAGGGCTGGGCGTCGTATGCCTGCAGGAACAGCGCGCGCGCCTCGGCGTAGTTGCCGCGATCGAACTCGCGGACCGCCTCGCGCGTGAGCGTGCGCGCATTGCCCTGCGCGTCGACGCTCGAGACGGGGGCTCCGAGCACGAGCACCGCGACCAGCGACGCGACGAGCGAGGGGATGGACGAGGTCGAACGGCGCACTCGACGCCGATGCTCGATGGAATTGGCGCGCGGTTCAAGCGGATCGCGTCGGGCGAACCCCCGCGACCTCCGCTTCTCCGAGGGTGAGCATCCGGCGGCGGACCCACGGTTCGCGCAGCTCGCGAGCTCTCAGAAGTCGCCGAGGCTCACGCCGCCCGTTCGATGTTGACGGCGTCGAGGCTCGCGTCGGGTCGAGTCGGAGGCTTCGACGGGCTCGATCGCGGTCGCCTCCGTCGCTCCCGTCGGAACGGCGTCGGTGGCCGCCACGTCCACTTCGTTCGGCGTTGCGGTCGTCGAGGGCACCGACGCGCCCGTTTCGTTCGGCGCTTCTGGCGAACTCGGCGACGTCGCGCTCGCTTCGTTCGGTGGGCTCGCGGTCGCGGACGCAGAGGTGGTCGGGGCGAGCGAACGTGCGTGGCCGGTCGGGCTCGGCTCGTCCGACGGACGCAGCGCCCAGCCGATCGCGAGCCCGATCACCACGATCGCGGCCGCTGCGAACCACAGCGTGCGGGGACGACGGATCACCGTGCGCTCGAGGGTCGTGGTCGCGCCCGAGAGCTCGATGTCGTCGAGGGTCGGGTTCGTCGGGCCCGCCGACGGGAAGAGCCCGGAGACGTCGGCGTCGTCCGAGAAGCGCACGCCGGTGGTGATGGGCTCGAGCGCGGCCGCGAAGCTCGCGAGGTCGGGGAAACGATCCTTCGGCGACGTCGAGAGCGCGCGCATCACCGCGGCCACGAAGGGGGGCGGCACGCGGGCGCTGAATCGGCGCGGCGCAGACTTGAGCTTCGACGCCGCGAGCTCCGCGTAGGTGTCGCCTTCGTGCGGGCCGATGCCTTCGACGAGCTCGTAGAGGATGCACGCGAGCGCGTACTGGTCGCAGCGGCCGTCGAGGTCCTTCAGCCCGCGGAGCTGCTCGGGCGCCATGTAGAGCGGCGTGCCGAGCACGACGCCCGTCTGCGTGAGCGCGAGCTCGGGCGGACCGCCTTCGAGCTTCGAGATGCCGAAGTCGAGCACCTTGAGCGTGGTGTGGCCCGCGCCGTCCTCGGCGAGGAAGAGGTTGTCGGGCTTGAGGTCGCGGTGCACCACGCCCGCCGCGTGCGCCGCCGCCACCGCACGAAACGCGGGCATGATCAGGCGCACCGCGTCGGCGGGCGCGAGCGGCTCGCGGGCCTCCATCGCGTCGCCGAGGCTGCGGCCGACGAGGCGCTCCATCACGAGGAAGACCGCGTCGTCGTGCTGACCGACGTCGTGGACCTTCACGACGTTCGGGTGCACCACGCGCCCAGCGGCGCGCGCTTCGCGGAAGAGCCGCGCGCGCTGCTCGGTGTCGTGGCCGGTCGCGGAGAGCCACTTGAGCGCGACCGGCGCGCCGGTGACGACGTGGCTCGCGGCGTAGACGACGCCCATCGCGCCGCGGCCGAGCAGACCTTCGATGCGGTACTTGCGCGCGACGACGGAACCGACGCTCGGCAAACCCGGGCTCGGCGACGTGGCGATCAAAGAGGGCCTCCGCTCGTCACGGGGAGAGGATAGCAGGGACGTGCCCCGGCTCCACGCGTTCCCTCGACACCCACCGCCGACGGCGGTGGGCGAGCTCTGGGGCTTCTTTCCCGACGCGTCGCCGATGGCGGTGCGGCAGCTCGACAAGAACAGCGCGGCGACGCTGCGTTCGATCGACGTGTCGTCCATCGACTCCACCGGGCTCGGGCTCGGCGCGAGCGCGTGGGCCTTCGCGTTCTGGGGTGGCCGCTTCTACGTCTTCCACCAAGGCGTGCTCGACGACTCGACCGGCATCTACCGCGTCACGCCGGACACCGGCGTGGTGGAGCCGGTCCGCACGAGCATCGGCTACCGCATCGTCGGCGCGGGCGTGTCGACCTGCGCACCGACCGAGCTCATCTGAGTCGCGAAACCGCGGCGCGAGCGCGCCCCGTCGTGAGCGTGAACGTGAGCGTGAACGTGAGCGTGAACGTGAACGTGAGCGTGAACGTGAGCGTACGTGAGCGTGAACGTGAACGTGAACGTGAACGTGAACGTGAACGTGAACGTGAACGTTCAGTCGTGAACGGCGACGCTCAGCCGCCGGTCGCGCCTTCCTGATCCGTCGCGAGCTCCAGCTCGAGCTCCGCCTCCGCGAGGCCTTCGCCGTCCGCGGCGAGCTCGAACGCGCGGCCGTCGTAGCCGAACCAACCTTGCGCGATGAATGGGTTGAGCGGGCCCGAGTAGCTCGCGGAGAAGTAGACCATGCCCGCGCGCGGGGCGTCGCCGTCGACCAACACCCACGTCGTGCATTGCAGATCCGCGCAGCGCAGCGGGTGCTCGCCGTCGTACTCGGGACCCTCGGGGGAGTAGTACCAGTTCGCGCTCGTGCCGGGCACCGGTGCGCCCGGATCCGTCGGGTCGGCCGGGTCAGCCGCCGACGGATCGCGCAGCCGCAGCACGATTGGCCCCGACGGCGGCGCAGGCGCGGCGAGCGTGTCCACGTCGTCGCTCACGTCCTCCGCGTGCGCGACGTTGATCACCGCGCGACCGCTCTCGTCGATGCAATACGTGCCGTCGCTCGGCAGCGTGAGGTGCAGGACCTGACGCGCGACCTCGTCGTCGCCCGGATGGACGATCGCGAACGCCGACGCGTACGGCTGGCAGCTCTCGGTCGGCGTCGCTTCGGTCACGCGCTCGGCCGTCACCGCGATCGCGGTCGTGATCGGCGCGTCGAGCACCCAGGTCGTGCACGGTGGCTCGCCTTCTTCGCAGCGCGCCGCGGTGGCCTCGAGCCAGAACGCGTCCGCGGGCTGCGGCTGCCAGAGCACGCGGCGCGAAGCCACCGGCGCGCCGTCCTCGTCGACCGTGACGATGCGCAGCGGTGGGCCGTCCTCGGGCGGCGCGGAGGAGCCTCCGCACGCCGACGCCCACGTGGTCCACGCGGCCGCGAGGCTCCCCACGATCGCACGCCCGAAACGCCCACCCTCGATCATGCGCGGCAGCGTATCTGGCGCACGAAGCCGAGCACGCCGACCCCGTGCGAACTCGTCTGTCGGCTCCGCGCGGGCGCGTGCGATGCGAAGCCAGCGCGCCTCACCGAAGCGCGGGCGTTCGTGGATCGGCCCCGGGCCTGAGTCGGCGCGCGCGGCCGCCATCCGAGGCGTGAGCGGTGGGACTTGCGCGCGCCCCTCCTTTTCAACAATGTTTCGCGATGGCGCTCCCCCTCAGCTTTTTCGAGAAGCTTCCGAAGACCGATCTCCACGTCCACCTCGACGGTTCGATGCGCATCGAGACCGTCCTCGACCTCGCGGACAAGGACGGCATCCAGCTCCCCTCCGACACTCCGGACGGCCTCAAGCGCGCGCTGCACCTCGGTGAGAACACCGGCTCGCTCGTCGAGTACCTCAAGGCGTTCGACACCACGCTCAAGGTCCTGCAGACGAGCGCGTCGCTCTACCGAGCGGCCTACGAGCTCGCGGAGGACGCGGCGCGCGAGAACGTCCGCTACATGGAGGTCCGCTACGCCCCGATGCTGCACACCCGGCAGGGCTTGCCGCTGACGACGGTGGTCGAGGCGGTGCTCGAGGGTCTGCGCGACGCGCAGAAGGACTACGGCATCCGCGCGAACATCATCATCTGCGGCATCCGCAACATCTCGCCCGCGTCCTCGCTCGAGATGGCGCAGCTCGCGGTGGCCTACAAGAACCGCGGCGTGATCGCGTACGACCTCGCCGGCGCGGAGTACGACCATCCCGCGAAGAACCACCTCGAAGCGTTCCAGCTCGTGCGCGACAACAACATCAGCGTGACCATCCACGCGGGTGAGGCGTACGGGCCCGAGTCGATCCATCAGGCGATCCACGACTGCGGCGCGCACCGAATCGGTCACGGTTGTCGGCTGCGCGAGGACGGCGACCTGCTGCACTACGTCAACGATCACCGCATCGCGCTGGAGTGTTGTCCCTCGTCGAACGTGCAGACCGGCGCGGTGCGCGATCTCGCGAGCCACCCGCTGCGCCTCTACCACCACCTCGGTCTGCGCGTCACGATCAACACCGACAACCGGCTCGTCACCGACACCACCGTGAGCCGCGAACTCTGGCTCACGCACACGCAGATGCGCATGAGCGTCGACGACATCCGCAAGATGGTGGTCAACGGCTTCAAGTCGTCGTTCCTGCCGTTCCACGAGAAGCAGCAGATGCTCCGCCACGTGGTGAAGGAGCTCGATCTGATCGACCCGAAGGACTTCCACGAAGAGCCGACGGGAACGCACTCGGCGCACGCGCCGAGCTGAGCTCGCGGGACGCTGGGTTGCGCTGCTGCCCGGCGCGCGAGAGCCGATGACGCTCGTCGACGCCCACTGCCACCTCGACTTCGAGGCCTTCGACGCCGACCGCGACGAGGTGCTCGATCGCGCGGCGGCGCTGGGCGTTCGTGCGATCGTGATCCCCGGCGTGCACTCCGCGCAGTGGGCGCGCGCAGCGGCGCTCGTGCGACGAGGGCATCCACGCGTGCGGCTCGCGATGGCGGTCGGTTGGCATCCGGAGCACCTCGAGGCGCTCGTCCACCACACGCGCGGTGACGAAAGCGACGACGTGCGCGACGCAGCGTCCGGCGGCAGCGCGGCCCGCGACCGCGAGCCGCTCGTGACGCAGATCGTCCGCGCGGCGAGCGAGCTCGGCGCGGTCGCGATCGGCGAGTGTGGCCTCGACCGACGCGTCGAGGCACGGGTGAGCCTCGAGCGACAGCGCGAGGTGCTCGACGCCCACGTCGAAGCCGCGAAGCGCTCCGGGCTCCCGCTCGTACTCCACGTGGTGCGTCGCGACGGGGCGCTCCTCGACGCGCTCCGTCCGCACGCGCCGCTCCGCGGCATGGTCCACGCGTTCACCGGAGGTCCCGAGCTCGCGCGCGAGTACGTCGCGCTCGGGCTCCACGTCTCGTTCGGCGGCGGGCTCACGCGACCGAACGCGCGGCGGGCGCGCGACGCGGCGGCGGTCGTGCCGGCCGAGCGCGTGTTGATCGAGACCGACGCTCCCGATCAGACCCCGCACGGCGCGCCGAGCCCGCGCAACGAGCCCTCGTTCCTCCCGCTGGTGCGTGACGCGCTCGCACGACCGGAGATCGACGTCGCAGGCAACGCCATCGCGCTCTTCGGGATTTGACCTCCGCCTCCGAAGACTCCGGTCGGGCGGCTCGAGGACCGAGACGCTGGCTCGTGGGCGCCACGCTCGCGCGCGAACGGGCGCCTCACGGACGGCCACCTCACGGACGGCCACCTCACGGACGGCCGCCTCACGGACGGCCGTCTCACGGACGAAGCGAGCGTTCGAACCGCATCACGTGAGTTTTTCTGGTCGCCTGCTACATCGGGCTCGTGCGAACCGCGGCCTTCCTCCTCGCGATCGTCGGCGCCGTCGCGTGCGTCGGGCTCGGGCTCTTCCTCGTCGGGAGCGCCTACGCGCGCGGCGAGCAGGTGGAGCGACTGGAGACCAGCGAGCACCGCGCACGCTTCGGGGAAGGCGCGCGCATGGGGCGCGCCGATGCCGACGCGCGCAAACACGCCGCGATCGCGCTGCTCGTGGGTGGCGCGCTCGGCGCGATCGGCGCGGGTCTCGTGCGCAAGCGTCCGGTCGTCGCGGCGCCGTTCCTGCTCGTCGGAGGTGTCGCGCCGGCGGTGGTCGCGCTCTGGGCGGTGTGTCCCTCCGCGCCCCTCGCGCTCGCCGCGCTCGTGGCGTTCGTCGGCAAAGACGAAGAGCCGCCCGCGGAGGCGCCTGCCTACGAGCCGCGCACCTGGTAGCCACGCGTACGTCGCCGTTCCTTCCGCTACCACTCGCTCGAGGTCGACGCTCGCGTCGTTCGCCTTCGTTGGACACGCGCGCGGCTCGAACTTCCCGTCGGGCGTACTACCGTTCACCGATGGACCTTCGCCGTTCTGGATGGCTCCTCGTCGTGCTCTTTGCCTGCGCTTCGGGTGCTGGATCTTCGGTGGACGGAGGGCGCCGCGACGACGACGACGCGGGCACGGACGACGTCGGACCGCCGGACCCGCCTTCCATCTGCGGGAACGGCACGATCGAGATCGGAGAAGAGTGCGACCTCGGTGCGCTCGGCGACGCGACGTGCGAGTCGCTCGGATACGCAGGCGGTTTGCTCGCCTGCGACTCGCTCTGCGCGTTCGACAAGAGCGCTTGCGTCGAAGCGGCATGTGGCAACGGCGTGGTCGACGGCGAAGAAGAGTGCGATGGCGCCGACGTCGGCCCGGCGGATTGCGCGACCGAAGGGTTCGTCGACGGAGAGCTCCGTTGCGGCGCCGACTGCGAGCTCGACACGTCCGCGTGTCGAGCGTGTGGAGATGGCGTGGTCGATCTCGGCGAGGAGTGCGACGGCGCCGCGTTGGCCGGCGAGACGTGCGCGACCCGTGGCTTCACCGGCGGCGAGCTGGCATGCGACGCGACGTGTGGCTTCGACACGAGCGCGTGCACCTCGGTGAGCTGCGGCAACGGCACCCGCGAGGCATCGGAGGTCTGCGACGGCAGCGATCTCGGCGACGCGAGCTGCGCGACGCTCGGCTTCGTCCGCGGCACGCTGCGCTGTGGTGACGGCTGCACCTTCGACGTCTCGGGTTGTGACAACTGCGGGAACGGCGTCGTGAACGGTGCCGAGGCCTGTGATGGCGACGACCTCGGCGGCCAGACCTGCGCGACGCGTGGCTTCACCCGCGGGACCCTCGCGTGCGACGCGGCATGTGGCTTCGACACCAGCCGCTGCATCATCGCCGCGTGTGGCAACGGCGCGCTCGAGCCGGGCGAGGCGTGCGACGACGGCAACGACGCGAGCAACGACGGCTGCAGCGCGAGCTGCGCGGTCGAGGCCGGCTGGACGTGCGCGTTCACGCCGTCCGTCTGTTCGCCCATCTGCGGCGACGGAATGCTCCGTGGCGGTGAGGTCTGCGACGGCGCGAACCTCGGGGGACAGTCCTGTACGACGCAGGGCTTCGTCACCGGCACGCTCCGCTGCGGCGCGAGCTGCACCTTCGACACCTCGGCGTGCGCGAACACGACCTGCGGCAACGGCCTTCTCGACGGCGCCACCGAGGAGTGCGACGACGGAAACACCGTGCGCTTCGACGGCTGCGACTCGGGCTGCCAGGTCGAGGCGGGCTATCACCTGCCGGTGCGCCTGCGTGGTGGTGAAGGGAGCAACCACGGGCGGGTCGAGGTGCTCCTCGAAGGCACGTGGCGCGACGTGTGCGACGACACCCCGGCCGCGAGCCAGCAGGCGTTCGCGAACGTGGTCTGTCGACAGCTCGGCTACACCGGCACGGGGCACCAGTTCCTCACCGCGTTCGGCGGTGGGACCGCGACGCCCGCGATGGACGACGTGGCGTGCACCGGCAGCGAGAGCACGCTCGCACAGTGTCCGTTCGCGGGGTGGGGACGCGAGAACTGCAGCGCGTTCGAGGCGGTCGGCGTGCGTTGTGCCCCGGCCGAGGGAGACATCCGCTTGGTCGACGGACCGAGCGGCATGGAGGGGCGCCTCCAGATCTTTCACGCCGGGGCGTGGGGCGAGGTGTGCGACGACTACTTCGACGGGGCCTACGACGACTTCGGCTACAACGAGGTCACCGTATGCCAGCAGCTCGGCTACGAAAACGGGGTGTTTCTCTCGACCTACGACTCGCCGACGGCGACCTTCGTCCTCGACGACGTCAATTGCACGGGCACGGAGCGACGCCTCGGTGATTGTCTGCATCCTCCGTACGGAACCGAGAACTGCTTCACGACCGAAGGCACCGGCATCCGCTGCGACGTCCACACGGAAGGTGACGTGCGGCTCGTCGGTGGAACCGCGCGTAACAATGGTCGTATCGAGGTGCTTCGATCCGGAGTTTGGGGCACGATCTGCGACGATTTCTTGAGCACGGTGGACACACGTCAGAGCAATTTCATCGCGGTCGGGTGTCGTCAGCTCGGGTTCACGACGGGCGGGACCGCGCTCCTCGGCTCCGCGGTCGCAGACGGGGTCGACCCCATCTGGCTCGACGACCTGAGCTGCGGTGGCGGCGAAGCGCAGATCGGCCTCTGTGGCTCGCTCGGGTGGGGGGTCCACAACTGCTCCCACTCCGAGGACATCGGGCTGAGCTGCATCCCTTGAGGTCGACGCCGCACGGCGACCGTTCACCGTTTCAATTGTGAAATCCACTCGCGGTAAGAGCGCGCGCAGCGGCGAGAGGAAACGCAGAACGCGAGTAGGCAAGATCCTCAAGGAAGTCGAGCTCTTACGTGCATGCTTCAGGGGGCGGTCGGCGTCCTTTGCCTCGTGACCTTGCACCTGTAACGCGTTGCGTCATGACACGGTGCGTCATTGGGACTTCCAAGGTTCGCGAGCGGCCCGGCTCGCGTCCCGCCGCGAGGCTCGCTTGCACCCCCTTCACACCGCTGCGGAGTTGGATCGGTCGCCCGACGGCTGGGGTCGACGCATCCCCGCAGAGAGTGCTCCTGCTGGCGACTCCGCCCGCCACTCCGTGGGCGGCTCGAGCCAACGAGCGCTCTCGCAACACCCGAAGACTCGCCCCTTCGTGAGGGCCTTCCTGACGTTTTACGTCCCTGGTCCGACGCTTGCTGAAGTTCTCGGCGGAGGCTGTAGTCGATGAGCGTTGGGACCGAGCTCGCGCGGTCGCGAGGAACGGGTGTGCGTGGAGCACGTCCGACCGGTCGCCTCGTCGGTTCGACGGTCCCCGTGGCCAGCCTCGTGGCGGAAGAACGCGACAGGATGTGGGAGATCTTCCGCGTCTATTACCTCGACGTGCAGCGCGACGAGTTCGATCGTGATCTCGACGAGAAGGATCACGTCATCGTCCTACGAGACGGCGGCGATCGGTCCATTCGAGGCTTCTCGACGCTGAAGGTCTACGATCAGAGCGTCGGCGGGCGACGGTTCCGCGCCATCTTCAGCGGCGACACCATCGTGGACGCTGCGTACTGGGGACAGAGCGCGCTGCACTGGACGTTCCTGCGATTCCTCGTCGCACAGAAGCTCCGCGCGGTCGGGACGCCGCTCTACTGGTTCCTCATCAGCAAGGGCTACAAGACGTACCTCCTCCTGGCGCGGAACTTCCCCGAGCACTGGCCGCGCCACGATCGCGCGACGCCCACGGGTGCGCAGGCGATCCTCGACACGCTCGCGCGCGACCGGTACGGCGACGCGTACGACCCGAAACGCGGCGTGCTCTCGTTCCCGGAGCCCCACGGTCGCTTGCGCGCGTGCGTCGCGCCGCTGACCGAAGCGGAGCTCGCGCACCCGGACATCCGCTTCTTCGCCGAGCGCAACCCGGGTCACGTCGACGGCGACGAGCTCTGCTGCCTCGGGCGCGTCGATCTCGGCTTCGTGCTGCGGGGCGCGCGGCGATCGATGATGCGGCCGCTCAAGCGCCCGCGTTCGCGGGACGGCCGGGCGCTGACTTCGTCGCAGGAGGTCGAGGTATGAGCCGGGTGACGCTGGCCGCGCTCGGCCTCGGCTGGACCGCGTCGCTCGCGCCGGCTGCCGTGCGCTTCGCGCGTGCGGCTCGCGATCCCGAGCGCGCGCAGCTCGCGTACCTGAAGCGGCTCGTGCGCGACAACGCCGACACCTCGTACGGGCGCGCGCACGGCTTCGCGCGGGTGCGAGACCTCGCGAGCTGGCGCGCGAACGTGCCCGCGGTTCGCCACGAGGAGCTCACGCCTCACGTCGATCGCATCGCGCGTGGCGAGCCGAACGTGCTCACGCGCGAACCGGTGAAGATGCTCGAGCGTACGGGCGGCTCGACGAGCACCGGCAAGCTCGTCCCTTACACCGCGGGGCTGCTCGCGGACTTCGCGAGCGCGACGGGGCCGTGGCTCTTCGATCTGCACGCGCGCCATCCGCAGCTCTTCGGGACCTCGAGCTATTGGAGCGTCTCCCCGGTCGCGCGTCGTGACGAGCGCACCGAGGGTGGGCTGCCGATCGGCTTCGAGGACGACGCGGCGTACTTCGGCCCGCTCGAGCGCTTCGCGATCGATCGTCTGCTCGCGGTGCCGGGACGGCTCGCGCGCGTGTCCGACGTCACGACCTGGCGCTTCGAGACGCTGCGCCGGCTCTTCGAGCGCGACGACCTCGGCCTCGTGAGCGTGTGGTCGCCGACCTTCCTCACGCTCTTGATGGAGCACGCGCGCGATCACCTCGACGATCTGTTGGCTTGCGTCGGTGGAGAACGCGCGCGCTCGATCCGAGACGGGCTCGCGCGCGAGGGCGAGTTCGTGGGCGAAGCGATCTGGCCGCGCCTCGCGCTCCTCTCGACCTGGACGGATGGTCCGAGCGCCGCGTTTCTGCCCGCCCTGCGGAGCTTCTTTCCGCGCACCACGATCCAGCCGAAGGGGCTGCTCGCCACCGAAGGCGTCGTCTCGTTTCCGCTCGGCGACCGGGAGGGCGCCGTGCTCGCGGTGACGAGCCACCTGATCGAGCTGGTCGACGTCGAGCACCCGGACGCGCCGCCGATCCTCGCGCACGAGGCCCGCGTGGGGGCGCGCTATACCCCGCTGTTGAGCACCCGCGGTGGGCTCTACCGCTACCGCCTGCTCGACGTCGTCGAGATCGTCGGCAAGCACGGCGCGCTGCCGCGGCTGCGCTTCGTCGAGAAGCTGGAGCGCGTCGCCGATCGTTTCGGCGAGAAGGTCCACGCCGCCCAGGTGCAGGACGGGCTCGCGAGGGCCGCGCGCGAGGTCGGTGTGCAGCCACGCTTCGCGCTCGTCGCGCCGGTCGACGCGCCCGCGCGCTACCGGCTCTACCTCGAAGCGGACGCGAGCGACGCGCAGCTCGCGCGGATGCGCGACGTGCTCGAAGCCCACCTCGCGACCGGCCACCACTACGCGTACTGCGTCCGCCTCGGGCAGCTCGCACCGATGGACGTCGTCCGCGTCCGTGATGGTGCGGGGACTTTTCTGCGCGAGCACGCCGCGCGCGGGCGCCGCGCGGGCGACGTGAAGCTCACCTGCCTCGATCCGCGCGTCGGGCCCGACGCCATCGACTGGGATCGCGCGTTCGCTGGGCCGGACGACTCGGCGCGCGATTCGTCGGATCACTCGTCCGAGCGCGCGATCACGGAAGCCTCAGGAGCCCTCGCCGATGTGTAATCCCAACGAGCACGCGGCGATCATCGCCACCGATCGCCTCACGCGTGGCCGCACGCGCATGCGCCAGACCGTCGGCACCCTCGACCGCCGCTGGTACGTCGCCGCGCAGAGCCACCAGGTCACGGCGAAGAAGCCGTGGGCAGCGGAGATCCTGGAGGAGAAGATCGTCCTCTTCCGCGGCAAGCAGGGCGAAGCGGTCGCGCTCGTCGATCGCTGCCTTCACCGCAACGCGCCGCTCAGCGAAGGCGATCTCTTCGACGGCTGCATCGGCTGCCCGTACCACGGCTGGACCTACGACGCGTCGGGGCACGTCGTGAACGTGCCGGCGGAAGGACCCGACGGGCGCGCGTTGCCGCTCTCGATCGAGCGTTTCCCGGTTCGCGAGAGCGACGGGCTCGTGTGGGTCTGGATGGGCGGCGCCGAGCACCCGCCCGAGGCGTACCCGGATCGCGTGCCCTTCGCGATGCCGCACCACGACGAAGCGGGGTGGGGCGCCTACTACATGGAGACCGACTTCGACAACGGCGTCACCGCGCTGGTCGAGAACTTCATGGACGTGCCGCACACGGTGTGGGTGCACCGCGGTTGGTTCCGAAACCGCTCGCGGCGCGAGGTCGCGATGAAGGTGGAACGCACCGCGTCGTCGGTGCTCGTCACCTACGATCAACCGCAGGACGAGATCGGCTTCACTTCGCGAATCCTGAACCCGAAGGGCCTACCGATGACCCACACGGATCGGTTCTACATGCCGAACGTGACGCGGGTCGACTACCTCTACGGGGACCCCGACGCGCCGGAGACCGGCTTCGTGATCACGAGCCAGTGCACGCCGATCTCGCCGCTGCGCTCGAAGGTCTACACGCTCATCAGCTTCAAGCTCCCCTTCGTCGACGTGCGCCCGGTGCTGCCGCTGATCGAGGGGTTCTTGAGCTTCTACACGCGGCGCGTGATCGGCCAAGACGTCGACATCATGGCCGTGCACGGCCGCAACGTCGGCCACTACGGCGGTCGCGCGTACGTGTCGACTCCCGCAGACACGCTTCACGTCTTCATCGAGTCGTTGCGCGATCACGCGGAGGCGGGAGAGGTCGATGCTCTCCCGGAGTCGACGGTTTCGCACGCGAAGTTCTGGATTTGAGGGTGGACATGGAAGCTCGAGGAATCGGACCGAAGAGCGGCGCCCGAGAGGTGGGTGGTGGGGACTCGCGCGAAGGCCCGCCGAGCGACGTGACCATCCGTCTCGCCCGACGGGACGAGCGAGAGGAGCTCGCGGCGGTCTATGCGAGCGTGACGATGGACGCGGACCTGAAGCTCGCGGTCGAGCGCGACCCCGACTTCTTCGCGCTCTACGACATGGAGCACGAGCCGAACGACCAGCACGTGGTGGCGTTCGAGCGCGAAGGGCGCGTCGCGGGGGTGTCGGCGCTGCTCGGTCGCGAAGCGTACGTGGGCAAAGAGCGCATCCGCACCGCGTACTCGACCGACACCCGCTTCACCTCCGCGATCCGCGGAGGGCGCGTGCTCGGTCCGGCGATCGCGGGCTGCTTCTCCGAAGGTTCGGAGCGCCTGCGCGCCGAGCTCACGCACATGATCCTCTTCGACGGCAACAAGGCCGCCTACAAGGCCTTCGTCGCGCGCGATCCGCGCTTCCCGAACAAGCCGCTCTGCCGTCCGCTCCGCTCGTTCGCGATCACGAACGTTCTGCTCGCGCACCCGCGCCCCATCCGGAACACACCCTTCACGGTGACGCGCGGGACGCCGGCCGAGATGGAGGAGGTGCTCGCCTTCCTCGAAGCCGATCAGCGCACGCGCCCCTTCGGCGACGTGCTCTGCGAGGGCCGCTTCGCGCGGAGGCTCGAGCGTTGGCCCGGCTTCTCGGCCGAGAGCTTCTACCTCGCGCGCAGCGCGCGCGGCACCCTCGTCGGCTGCTTCGCGCCTTGGGACGCCCACCCCGTCAAGCGCTACCGCGTGCTCGAGTACCGCGGCTCGATGAAGGCGGTGAAGCTCGGCTACGGGCTCGCCAGCAAGGTGCTGCGCTCGACGCCGCTGCCCGCGCCGGGCGAGCTCTTGCGCTACGTCTACGCCACGCACCTCTGCGTGCCGAGCCACGACCCACGCGTGCTCGCCGCGCTCCTCGATCGCGCGTACGCGGATTTGCGCGGCGGTCCGCACTCGTTCCTGATGCTCTACCTGGAGCACGACGATCCGCTCCGCCCCGCGCTCCGCGGCTACCTCGCGAGCGGCATGAACGCGACCTTCTACTCCGTCTGCACGCCCGACAGCCCGTGGGCCACCTACGACTTCGGCACCGACGCCAAGCCGGGGACTCCCGGCTACGTACGACCGGGCTTCGAGATCGCGCTCGCATGAGCGGTCGCCCCTTCAGGCGTTCGACGACACCCGAAGAGTCCACGAAGATCGCGTCCGATTGACCCGCTTCTCCTTCGCTTCTCTTCCGCTCCGCCGAGGCTCTCCATGACCACCGTATCGTTTCCCTTCCGACCCTTCGCTCCGCTTCGCGCCCGCGGTCACGCGCTCGCCGAACGCGCGCGAGCCAGGGGGTGGGACGTCCCCACGCTCCGGGATCCGCGCTTGCCGTTCGCCGCGATCCTCACGCTCTACGGGGTCCTCGGGTTCACGTTCCTCGGCTTCAACCGCAGCGCCACGCAGATGCTCGCGATCGTGGCGACCGGTGCGGCGCTCGACGCGGGGCTCGCGTGGGGCCTGCGTCGCAAGCTTCTGGTTCCGCTCTCCGCGTACATCTCGTGTTGTTCGCTCGCGCTCTTGCTCAACTATTCGCATTCGAGCTGGGTGCTCTTCTTCCCGGTGCTGCTCACCGTCGGATCGAAGTACGTCTTCACCTTCGAAGGTCGCCACGTCTTCAATCCGTCGATGTTCGGCGTCTCGACCGCGCTCCTCTTCTCGCAAGAGCTCGTGACCGCGGCGCCCGCGTACCAGTGGGCGGGGGGCAGCGTGACGATGAGCCTCTTCATGCTCATGGCCGCGCTCACGCTCTTCGTGCTCAAGGTCGGCCGCAACTGGCTCGTGGGCAGCTTCCTCGTCTTCTACGCGCTGCAGACCGCGTTCCGCGCCTGGTTCCTGCGGCACCACATCCCCGCCGAGATGCTCATCGTCGGCACCCTCGCGTCGCCGCCCTTCTTCCTCTTCACGTTCTACATGCTCACGGATCCGGCGACCTCGCCGAAGACCCCGAAGGGCCAGGTGCTCTTCGCGTTCGTGCTCACGCTCGTCGACCTCTACCTGCACGTGAAGGAGAGCGTCTTCACCTTCTTCTACGCCGCGCTCTGCATGGGCACCGGCAAGCTGCTCTTCCTCCACGGGCGCGCGTTCGTGAAGGGACCCGGCGAATACCTCCGCGCGCGGATCACCTGGCCGGTGCTGCGTCCGATCGGCGCGATCGCGGTGCTCTTCGCGCTCACGGTGGGGAGCTGGTTCTTCGTGCTGCGTCCGGCCGCGGCCGCGAGCGTGGATCCGGGCTTCCGCATGGAGCGGCTCGACGGAGAACGTACCGGCCTCGCGGTCCGGATGGGCGACCTCTTCGAGCAGGTCGATCCGCGGGTGCAGCACGTCGCCAAGTGGATCCTCTCCGTCGGCGACGCCGCGGCGGTGGGCGACGTCGACGGCGACGGACGTCTCGACCTCTTCCTCACCAACCTCCTCAAGCACGACGAGGATCGCCACGCGCTCTACCGCAACACAGGCGACTTCTCGTTCGAGCGCGTGCCGCTCCCCGCGCTCGACGCGCGCTTCGGCGAGCGCGCCTACGTGAACGACGGCGTGGGGCTCCCGGCCGGCGCGACCTTCGTCGACTACGACGGGGACGGCGACCAGGATCTCGCCCTCGCGGTGGGCTTCGGGCGCTCGCGCCTCTTGCAGAATCGCCTCGTGGAGGACGGCGCGCTCGCGTTCGTCGACGTGAGCGAACAAGTGGGCCTCGACGAGCCCTCGGTGAGCCTCGCGATCACCTTCCTCGACGTCGACCGCGACGCGCGCCTCGACATGTTCGTCACCAACAGCGTCGATCCCTACCTGCGCGACTACGACCCGCCGCGCGAGCTCAACCTCTTCGCGCTGCCCGAGGCGGAGCACGAGGGCGACCGCCGCATGTTCCACTTCATGCACGACGGCTGGCACGACGCGGCGAACGGCGGCGCGAACCTCCTCTACCGCGGCACCGGCGAGACGTTCGAGCAGGTCGACGCGCGCGCGCTCGGGCTCCGCGAGACCCATTGGTCGCTCGCGGTCAGCACCGCGGATCTCGATCACGACGGCTTCACCGATCTCTACGTCGCGAGCGACTTCGGCCCCGACGACGTGTACCTGAGCCGCCCGGGCGCGGGACCCTTCGGTCGCGTCTTCGAGCGGCAAGAGGGGCCGCGCTTCGGCACCATCGGCCGCGACACCTACAAGGGCATGAACGCGTCCGTCGCGGACTTCGACCGCAACGGCTTCCTCGACGTCTACGTCTCCAACGTACACCACTCGCTGCAGGCGGAGGGCTCGCTGCTCTGGATGGTCTATCCGGACGAATCGGACGGTCGTCTTCGGTCCGCGGGGTCAACCGCGGACGGCGTGGGCATCGCCTTCGTCGACGAGGCCACGCAGCGCGGCGCGCTCAACGAGCGGCGCTTCGGTTGGGGCGCCGGGGTCGGCGACCTGAACGGCGACGGATGGTTCGACATCGTGCAGGCCAACGGCATGGTCGACGACCGCCTCGACTCGCGGAACCACGAGCGCAAGGACTACTGGTACGTCAACCACAAGCTCATGCAGTCGGGGCCCGAGGTCCACACCTACGCGGACATGTGGGGCGACATCCGCGGGCGCGTCATCTACCCGAACGAAGCGCGGCGCGCGTACCTGAACCTCGGCGCGCGCGGCGAGCGTTTCTTCTCCGACGTGGCGGCGGAGATCGGCATCGACGATCCCGACAACTCGCGCGGGGTGGTGGTCGCGGATCTCGACGACGACGGCGACCTCGATCTCGTGATCACCAACCAGCACGGGCCGAGCTCGGTCTACCGCAACGATCTGCAGCAGCGGCCGAACGCACCCTCGTGGGTCGGTCTCGCGCTCGAGGGCGACGGCGCTCGCACGCATCGCAGCGCGATCGGTACGCGCGTGACCCTGCGCTACGAGGAGAACGGCGAGGTCGTCGAACAAACCACGGAGGTCGGCGTGCTCGGCGGTTTCTCCGCAGGTCGCGATCCGCGCCTGCACTTCGGGCTCGGCCGTCACCGCGGGCCGGTCGAGGTCACGATCCACTGGCTCGGGGCGCCGAGCGAGACCCTCACCCTCGAGAGCGGTCGCTACCACGCGATCCGGCAAGCGGAGTGATCGTGGAGCCGTTCTCGCTTCGCTTCGTCTTGCTCGCGCTGGTGCTCGTCGTCGGCGCGATCGGTCGCGCGTTCTACGCGCGGCAGAACCGCGCCGAGGTCCTCGGCGGCCGCATCAGCCGCGCGAAGGCGGTCTGGCTGACCTTCGCGGTGCTCTACTGGCTCGGGGTCTGTCCGCTCCTCGCGTTCGAGCCGAGCCTGCCGTGGCGTTGGCGCGTCGTGCTCGGCGTGTTCGGCGCGCAGTTCTGGCTGCGTGGCGTGGCCGAGATGTGGATGCTCTACGTCACGAAGAGCTGGCGGCCCCCGTACGGCATCGCGCACGACGTCTTCAGCATCGCGCTCGTGATCGGCACGACCCTCTGGTTCGGTCCGCTCACGACCGACGCACCGAACCTCGTGGGCCTCGGCGTCACCGCGTTGCTGCTCGCCTCGTTGATCGTGGAGACCTACTACGCGTGGGTCTTCTTCGGGCTCGTCGAAGGCAAGACGACGGGCGACGACGGCGTGTGGTTCGCCGATCAGCACGATCCGCGCTTCGTGCGCGTGAACCGACTCACCGCCACCGTGAACGTGCCGCTCTTCGTGGGGCTCGCGGCGCTCCTCGGCGTGGCCTTCGGAGGACTCTGATGTTCGTCACCGACCGCTGCGACGTCGCGGGAGCTTCGCTCGCGTACGATCTCTTCTCCACCGACCGGCCCGACGCGCCGTGGCTGATCCTCGTGATGGGCTTCGGCGTCCAGCGCATCCACTGGCCGGACGGGTTTTGCGAAGAGCTCGCCGCCCACGGCCTGCGGGTGGTGCGCTTCGATCTGCGCGACTCCGGCGAGTCGAAGCTCGAGCACGCTCCGCACCCGTGGCAGATCGGTCTGCACGCGCTTCGCACGGCGCTGCGCGGTCGCATCCTCGACGGCCTCGATGCGCGCGCGCTCTTCCAGGGCACGCTGCCGTACTCGCTCGATGCGCTCGCCGACGACGTGATCGCGCTGATGGACCACCTCGGCGCGGAGAAGGCGCACCTGGTCGGCATGAGCTTCGGGGGTGCGGTCGCGCAGCACGCTGCGTGTCGACATCCGCAGCGCGTACGGTCGCTCGTCAGCATCGCCTCGACGACGGGCAAGCTCTCGGTGTCGATGCCCACGCGCCGCGCGCTGCCGGTGATGCTCGCCGCGCCCGCGAAGACGCGCGAAGCGGCGGAGGCGGCGTTCCTCGCGGCCCTCTCGGTCGTCGGAAGCAAGACGCTTCGCACGCCGGAGGACGACGCACGTCGCATTGCGGCGCAAGCGTTCGAGCGCGAAGAGGCGCCGGAGGGACGTTGGCGCATGCTCTTCGCGATGCTCGCGGCCGGCGATCGGACCGAAGCGCTGAAGAAGCTGCGCGTGCCGACGCTCGTGCTCCACGGCGCGGACGATCCGCTCGTGCCGCCGCGTGCGGGCGAAGCGACGGCGGCCGCCATCGTCGGCGCGAGCCTTCAGATCGTCGGAGGCATGGGTCACGACCTGCCACCCGCGCTCTGGCCGCAGCTCACCTCGGACATCGCGAAGCACGCCTTCGCCGCGGAGCCCTACGTGCCGCGTCCGGCCAACGACCTCGCCGCACCCCTCGGAGGATCCCGATGAGTGAGCTCGACTTCACCCGCCCCACGGTCTGGGCGACCTGCGCGATGTTGCTCGCGGCGATGTTGGTCGACGTCGCGCTGCGCGATCGCTACGCGGCCGGCGGTGGCGAGCGCGACGCCGGCACCGCGCGTCGACTGATCGTCTCGCTCAACGTCAGCTCGATCGTGTTGTTCGCGTTGCCGATGCTCGGCGTCGCGTCGTTCGCACCGCGCACCACCGCGCTGCTCGCGCCGGTCGGCGTCGGAGTCTGCGCGCTCGGTCTGTTCGTCCGCTACGCCGCGATCTTCCACCTCGGCCGACTGTTCACGTGGCGCGTGACGATCCTCGACGGGCATCGCCTCCACACCTCGGGCCTCTTCCAGGTGGTGCGTCACCCGAGCTACGCGGGCGGAATCCTCGCGATGGTCGGGGCGGCGCTCGCGTCCGGCTCCTGGGGCGCGCTGCTCTTCTTCGTGTGCACCCACGTGCCGGTGATCGTCCACCGCATCCTCGTCGAAGAGAAGGTGCTCGCGTCGACCTTCGGGGACGCGTGGCGCCACTACTCCTCTCGCACCGCGCGCCTGGTCCCGTTCGTCTGGTGAGCCGTGTCGACGCGGATCGCGTTACCACCCCTCTCGCGTCAGACCTACCGGCGCGCGTTGCTGCCGGAGCTCGAGCTCGCGCCGAAGCGCGCCGACCGGGCGGTGGTGGTGCACCTGCTCGTGCATCTCGTGGTCCTGATCGGTCTCGGTGTCACGGCGGCGCGGCACGCCTCGGCGTGGCCGCTCTGGTCGATGGCGCTACTCGCTTTGCCGGCGGGACATTCGCTGATGGTCGCCGCTTTCGCGGCGCACGAGCTCGGGCACGGCGCGGTACGCATGCCTCGTCGTCTTCGGGTCGTCCTCGTCCACCTCGGCTGGACCTTCGCGATCTTCGCGACCGCGACCACGCAGAACCGCGCGCACAACCAGCTCCACCACAAGGAAGAAGCGTCGCGGCGCGATCCGGACCGTCGCCTCACCCGCGCCGAGATCCTCGAAGCGGGCGGTGAGCACGTCGTGCCTTGGATCTTCCCGAGCTCCGCGCACCCGATCTCCGGCGCGATCCTCGGCTTCGCGACCAGCGTCTTCGGCTACCACACGAGCCTCTTCTGGCACTCCGTTCTGCGCACGGGGCAGCTCTACGACCTCCAGCTCTCGCCCGCGCAGCGCCGTCGCGCGATCCTCGAGGGAGCCTCGAACGGCGCGGTGCAGCTCGCGCTCTTCGCGCTCTCCGGTTTCTCGGGCGCGATGGCGCTCTACCTCGCGCTCTCCTACTTCGTGGGCGCCACGCTCGCGGGCGCGTACATCGCGACCAACCACCTGCTCTGCGGGCACGTCGAGGATCCGGCGGAGAGCGACGTGCTCGCGACCACGGTCTCGCTACGGATGCCGGCGTGGCTCGACTTCCTGCACCTGCGCTTCAGTCATCACGTCGAGCACCACCTCTTTCCGGGCGCACCCGCGTCGGTGCTTCCGCAAGTGCGGCGCGCGTTACTTCGACACTTCCCGGAGCGCTTCGTGATCCTCGGTTGGGGCGAAGCACTTCGGCTGCTCTTGCGTTCGCCGATCGCGATCGAGAGCTCGAATACGCTGGTCCACGCCGACGGAACGGGCGCGCAACGCGTCGACTTTCCCGTCTTCCACGAAGGATCGTTTCACGGCTTCGAGAAGCGCCACGACGAGGTGCGCTCGTGAGCTCCGTCGCACGCGTTCGTCTGCGCGCGAAGGTCGTTTGGCCTCTGCTCGTGGGCGCGGTGTGGCTCGGCTGGGCGCTCGGGGTGCCGCGCGACCTTCCTCTGCACGAGACGTGGCCGCTCGGCGTCGCGATGCTCCTCGGCTCGTTCATCGCGGGCGCGACGAGCGAAGGTGGTGGCGCGATCGCCTTCCCGGTGATGACGTTGCTGTTCGCGATCCCGCCGATGGTCGCGCGGGACTTCGGGCTGATGTGTCAGACGGTCGGCATGGGCGCGGCGGCGCTCGTCATCGTCACCCGTCGCACGCCGATCGCGACCGACGCGCTGCGGTGGTCGGCTCCGGCGGGGATCGTCGGGCTCGCCTTCGGCCTGCACTTCGTCGCGCCTCATCTCTCGGGGCCCGCGGTGAAGATCTTCTTCTGCTCGCTGTGGGCAGCCTTCGCGCTCGCGCACGTGCGGGCGAGCCGCCCCACGCGCGCCGATCACACTGCACGCGCCGATCACACTGCACGCGCCGATCACACCGCGCGCGCCGATCACGCCGAGCGCGCCGATCACGCCGAGCGCGCCGATCAGGCCGATCACGGAGCGCACGCCGAGCACGCCGAACGCATCCCGCCGACCTCACGGAGCTGGCTATGCATCGCGGGCCTGCTCGGCGGCGTCGTGTCGAGCCTCGTGGGGACCGGCCTCGACATCGTCGTGTTCTCGGTGCTCGTGTTGCGCCTCGGGGTGTCCGAGACCGTCGCGACGCCGACCTCGGTCGTGCTGATGGCGATCGGGAGCGCCTTCGGCTTCGCGCTCCGCGCGCTCGACGGCGGACCTGCCCCCGACGCGTGGGCGTATTGGTGGACCTGCGTTCCGGTCGTGGTCGTCGGCGCTCCGCTCGGCGCGCGCTTCATCGAAGGGCGAGGGCGCGTGTTCCTCTCGCGGCTGCTCTACGTGTCGATCGTCGGGCAGCTCGTCGGCGCCTTGATCCTCTTGCCGCTGACGCCGACGCTCTTGCTCTTCGGTCTGGCGACCTTCGTCGTGGGCGTCGGCGTGTTCCTCGGGGTCGCGCGCCCTCTCCAAGCGTCCGGCGTGCCAGCGGCCGGTGTGCGAGCGCCGGAGGCGCCTTGAGCGCGCCGCGTGATCTCGAGGCGCTCTTCGCGGCGCTGCTTCGTCGCCGCACGAAGGCGCTCGGCGCGGTCGTCGTGCTGGTGGCGCTCGCGTCGGTGCTCGCTGCGCGCGTGCGCCCGAACTACGACGCCGAGGCGTTCTTGCCGACGTGGGATCCACGCCGGCTGGTGTTCGAAGAGCACGCGGCCGCGTTCGCCGGCTCCGCGCGACGGGTGAGCGTGTTCGTCGAAGGCACGCTCGACGAGCGGACCCACACACGCCTCGGTGCGGTCGCACGGGCGCTGCACGACGAAGGCCTCGAGGACGTCACGTGGATCGGAAACGTGGAGCTCGCCTCCGCGGATCCCGAAGACCCGTTCTCGTTACGCGTCGACGCTCCATTCGCCGATCCTTCGCGCGCGGCGGAGGCGCTGGCGTCGCGACGCGACGATCCGCTGCTCGTCGGTCGACTCTTCGATCCGGACGCGGACGCCTTCGTGGTGCACGCGACGTTGCCCGAAGATCGCGATCACCCGGAAGGACAGCTCGCGCTCGAGGCCTCGCTCGAGCGAAGGCTCGCGCCTCTCCGCGCCGAGGGCGCCGTCGTGCGCGTGGCGGGCCTCCCGGTGCTCAAGGCGCGTGGCTTTCGGCTCGTGCAGGGCGACGCGACGCGCTTCCTCTCGCTCGGGATCGCGCTCGTCACGCTCTTGCTCTTCGTCGTGCTCCGACGCTTGCGTGACGTGCTCGCGATCCTGGGCTCGTTGATCCCTCCGATCGTGATCACGCTCGCCGCGATGGGCGCGACCGGCACGCCCATCAGCGCGCTCACCAGCTTCGTGCCGCTGCTCGTGTTGATCGTGGGGGTGTGCGACGCGCTCCACCTCGTCGAGGAGGTGCGGGCCCAGCGCGCTCTCGGATGGCCGCGCCGCGAGGCGATCGCGCGTGCGTTCTCTTCGCTCGTCCGAAGCTGCTTCCACACCTCGTTCACCACCGCGGTCGGGTTCGCGAGCCTCGCGACCAGCAACGTCGCGATCGTGGTCGAGCTCGCGATCTTCACCTCGCTCGCGGTGATGCTCACCTACGCGTCGACCATCCTCGTGTTGCCGCTCCTGCTCGATCTCGGCGTCGAACGACCGGTCACGAGCACGCGCTGGCTGGACCTCGGGGTGGACGCGCTCATGAGCGCCGCGCGTCGCCACGCGAGGCGACCGAGCGCGCTGCTCCTCGGCGGCATCTTCGTGCTCTGCGTGGCGGCGGTCGCGGGGGCCACCCGCCTTCGGACGAACGCGACGATGATCGACGACGTCGATCCCGATCATCCCCTGATGCGTGATCTGACGTGGCTCGAGGCGCAGGGGCTCGGTCCGTACTCGGTCGAGCTCTGGATCCGCGGCGAAGGCGATGCGCTGATGGAGCCCGAGGCGCAGGCGTGGATGGCGCGCACGACCGAGTGGGTGCGCCGCGGCGAGCCCGTGCGTTCGGTGCTCGGCCCGCCCGACTTCCTCGCGTCGGCGGCGCGCGCGCTCGACCTGCCGCCGCCGCGCACGCGCGAAGAGATCGCGCAGCTCTCGCTCTTGCTCGAGATGGCGGCGCCGTCGGGGCTCGACGAGGTGTGGCGTCCGGCGGAGCACGAAGCGCAGATCGTCGCGTCGGTCGTCGATCTCGGGAGCGCGCGCATGGGCCCCTTCTTCGACGCCTGGGAGACACGCCTGCGCGACGATCCACCACCGGCGGGGGTGCGCGCCGATCTCACGGGCGTCTTGCGGCTCGCCCACGTCACGTTGATCGACATCGTCGACGGCTTCGCGACCTCGCTCGCGCTCGCGACCTTGGTGGTGTGGCTGCTCGTGAGCACGATCTTTCGTTCGCTCTGGCACGGCTTCGTCGCCCTCGTGCCGAACGTGCTGCCCCTCCTCGCGATGCTCGGCGCGATGGGCGCGCTCCGGCTCGACGTGAAGCCTTCGACCCTCTTGGTGTTCAGCGTCGCGTTCGGGGTCGCGGTGGACGACACGCTGCACCTCATCGGCCGCGTGCGGGAGCGTCTGCGCGCAGGCGACGCGATCGAGCTCGCGATCGACACCGCGATTCGGACCAGCGGCCGCGCGCTCGTGCTCACGAGCCTCGTCGTCGGAGGCGGCTTCCTCGTCCTGGTGACGAGCGACTTCCAGTTCCTCGTGATGGTGGGCTCGATGACCGGCCTCGCGGTCGTGTTCGCGTTGCTCGGCGATCTCGTGATCTATCCGCTCCTGCTCCGCGCCACGATGCGCGCCCGCGGTAGCGCCCGGCCCGCCACGCTCCTGCTGCTCGCGGTCGGCCTCGGCAGCGTCGTGAGCGACACGGCGCGCGCGCAGCACGACGAAGACACCGACTCCGTCTCGGTCACCAACGCCCTTGATGTCTCCGACACCGACGCGGACACCAACACGAACACCAATGCGGACACCGACGCGGACACCGACACGAACACCAATGCGGACACCGACGCGGACACCGACGCGGACACCGACGCCGACACCGACGCCGACGCGATCGGCTTCGCCTCCAGCATCCCGTCCGCTCCTCTCGTCGACGCTGCGCCGTCGGCGCTCCGCGTCCACGCGCTCCTCTTCCAAGAGACTCACGTCGCCCTCGCTCGCTCACCGCGCGTTCCGGTCGCGCGTTTCGGCGCGCAGGTGCATCTGGAGCACCGTGGAGAGCACGCGCGCGTCGTGCTCGGCGGCCACCTCGAAGCCGATCCCGCGGCGCGGCAGCTCCCGGACGACTCGCGTGCGGCGATGCTCTGGCTCGTTCGTCCGCTCGACGCCTACCTGCACGTCGACGGCGGTGAGCACGCCGCGAGCCCCGTCACGCTGACCCTCGGCTTCCAACGCCTCGGCTGGGGCGAAGGGTTCTTGCTCTCCCCGCTCGATCTCGATCCGAAGGATCTGCGCACCCCGGGCCTCGGCGCCGCGACTCGCACCACGCTCTCGCGCCTCTCGACGCGGGTCTCGTTTCGGCACCGCGCGCACCGCGTCGAGATCACGGGCGTGCACGAGGCCCGCTTCGATCTCAAGACCGCACCCTTCGACGCGTTCTCCCCCTTTCGCGAGCCCGCGCTCGAGGCGCTCGGACCGCTCGGTCCGGTGGCGCTCGAACGCGACGTGCGTTGGCGCGACGCGCCACGACCCTTCGCCGCGGAGAGCCAGCAGCTCTTCGCGCGCTACGTGCTTCATGCCTCGCGTGCGACCTTCGCGCTCCACGCCGCGTCGCTCCTCGATCCGATCGGCGTGCTCGTCACCGACGGGCTCGACCTCGCCACCGATCCGGTGCGCCTGCGCCTCGAGCATCGTCGCTTCGCGTTGGTCGGCGGCACGCTCGCGGTCCCGCTCGGTCCGGTCGTCGTGCGCGTCGAGCTCGCCGCCGATCTCGCACGTCCGGTGCACCTGACGAGCGAGACTCCCAACGAGCTCCCCATCGCGGAGCGCACGATGCTGCGCGGCCTCGCCGGCCTCCGCTGGACGAACGACCGTGGCGGCGTGCTCGACGTCGAAGCGAGCTACGCGCACGCGTCCGGCGAGCTCCTGTGGCCCTTCGAGGTGCCCACGATCGCGGGCCGCTACGCGCACGCCTTCTTCCGCGATCGTCTCGAAGCCGAGGCCGTGATCGTGGCCACGGGACCTTCGCTGCGCGGGGGTGCCTTCGGTCGCGCGGAGCTCACGTGGCGCGCACACGACCAGCTCGCCGTCGCGCTCGGCGCCGCGACCTACCTCGACGGTCCCCGCCGATCGATCCTCGACGGCTTTTCACGCGAAGATCGCGCGTACCTGCGCGTCGAAGGTCGCCTCGACTCGTTTCGGTGAGCCATGAAGCCCCTCCTCTCGTCCGTTCTCGTCTCCGCTCTGGCCGCGATCCTGATCGCGTCCTCCTCCGTGAGCGCACCCGTCGCGCATGCGCAGCGCGTCCCCGACGACGCACGTGCGATCCTCGAAGCGGTCCACGCGCGCGACGAAGGTGACCGCGGCCGCGCGCGCGTCCGCATGACCCTCCGCGACGCCCGCGGCGCCACCCGCGTCCGCGACCTCTCGATCCTCGGGCTCCGTAGCGAGGGCTCGCTCCACACGTTGGTGCGCTTCGAGAGCCCGAGCGACGTCGCGGGCACCACGCTCCTCACGCGCGACTACGACGACACGCGCACCGACGAGCAATGGCTTCATCTGCCCGCGTTTCGACGCACCACGCGCATCGTCGGCGCGGGCCGCGCGCGCTCGTTCCTCGGCAGCGATCTGACCTTCGCGGACCTCACGCGACGCCACCCCGACGACTTCGAGGCGACGCTGCTCGGTCAGGAGGACGTGGGCGGCGAGCGTTGCTGGCGGCTCGCGCTCGCGCCGCGCACCGACGCCATCCGCGACGAGCTCGGCTACTCGCGCATCGAGGTCTGGATCGCCCGTCGCACGCTGCTCGTGCTCCGCTCGAAGGCCACGCTCCTCGACGGTCGCTTCAAGTACGTCCAGGCGGAGGACGTCGCGCAGGTCGACGGAATCTGGGTCGCGCGTCGCCTCGTCGCGCGCACCGTACGCGGCACGACGCTCGAGTCCGAGACGGTGCTCGAACGCCGCGAGGTGCGCTTCGGCGACGCGACGGTGACTCCGGCGCTCTTCGAGCCCTCGCGCCTCGGCGGCTGACGCATTGCAAGCCGCCCTGCTGGACGGCGCGGAGCGAGCGGTTCGCGGAGCGAAGTGGACGCAGGCCATGTAGCCGCACGACTCGACGAGGTCGTTGGGCCGCGTGTGCGCGCGGAGCCGGTGGACGTAGTGGGAGGGGGCGGGGCTTCCTGGGAGGTCTGGCGACAGACCCTCGGGCAAGCTGACGGGAGGAGGAGGCCTACCAAGACCACGGACGGTCCGCGGTCCGCGGCGGGGGCGCATCGGATACGGCGGGGTCTCTAGGGCGGCGAGTGGTTCGGTCTCGCACCATCCGACGGGAAGGTGGGGAGTTCGTCCGAGGCGACTGAACGGGGATGGCCTCTTCGGCTTCCGCCATCGAGTCCTCGACGATCGCGTTGGGTGTGGCGGTCGTTCCGAGATGGTTGGGCGCGGCGAGGTCGGGATGGAGAGGGACCGAACCGCTGTCGGAGCTGGTGGCGCTGGTGGCGTCGGAGTCAGCGGAAGTGCTCGAGCTTCCACTGGTGTCGGAGCGGCCGGTACCGAGCTCCTCCGACGAGGGGTGGGTCGGCGAGCTGCGCTCGACTCGGGTGGGGGCTTCGCGAGCGTTCTGGGGCCGCAAAGCGTTCCACCCGACCCACACGAGCACCCCGAGCATCACCACGAGCGCGAGCGATGCTAGCTGACGCACGTGCGGGTTGGTGTGCAGGGTCGGGGCCGTCGGTGAGTCGGCCTCCGACGCAGCACGAACGTCGGGTGTGGCAACGGCCATCGTGGCGGCGTGTCCCACGACTGCAAGCGTGGGGCCTCGTGGGGCTTCGAACGATGCCATCTCCGCATGTTCGGCGAGGGTCGCCCACCGCGCCGTCTCACGAAGTTTCTCCGCGAACTCGCGTTCGAGGAAGGATTGTACGTCGAAGGGGCCGTCGGTGGCCGCCAGCGTTGCAATCTCTCGCTCGAGGCGCTGTTCCACGTCCTTCGCGGTGGCCGGTCGATCTTCGGGGTGTTTCGCCAGCAGCTCGAAGATGAGCTCCACGACGGTCGGAGGGACGTCCGTGCGATGGTCGGCAACGTCGGGCGGCGGCTCGGTGAGGATGCGGCGGGCGACCGTCGCGATCTCCTTGCCGCGATAGAGGCGGTCGCCCGCGAGGCTTTCGAAGAGCACGACCCCGAGCGCGAAGAGGTCGGCTCGCCTGTCGAGAGGTTCGAAGCGAAGCTGCTCGGGCGACAGGTATCCGACCTTCCCCTTGAGCAAACCTGCGGTCGTCTCTCCGACTCGATCGAGGGCTTTGGCAATGCCGAAGTCCGTCACGCGGGCGACGCCATCGAAGCCGATGAGGATGTTCTGCGGGGAGATGTCTCGGTGGATGAGCCCGAGCGGGGAGCCGTCGACGCGGAGCTCGTGAGCGGCATGCAGACCCCGGCACGCATCGCGAACGAGCCGAAGGACGAGCTGAAGATCGAGTGGGAGTCCTCGTTGATGCGCCCAACGAAGCAGGTCGTTGAGTGAGATCCCGGCCACGAGCTCCATGACGAGGAATACCCCCTGCTCGTCTTCCCCGACGTCGATGACCGGGACCACGTTCGGGTGCTGAATCAGGCCGGCGAGCCGACCTTCCTCGAGGAGCATCGCGCGTGCACTGGGGTCGCTCGCGAGATCGTCGCGTAATCGCTTGAGGGCGAAGAGCCGCCGGAATCCCGCTCGCCGTCGGGCCGCGATGTAGACCGCCCCCATGCCGCCACGCGCGAGCGGCTGCAGGACGGTGTACGGCGTCGAGAGCTCCGAATCCTGCACGGCGTCGACAGGTTATCACTCCACACCCCGCTCTGGGGTCGACCAATCGGTGCGTCCTCGGACTCGCATCACGCGTCGAGTTTCCGGTATCGTCCAGGCCGATGCGCGCGTCGTCGCCTCACCGGGATCCGCAGGTCGTGGCGAGCACCACGCGCTGGACTGCATCGCGGGTCGCGGGCCTTCTCGCCGCCGCCGCCTTCTTGGTGCCTTCGGTCGGGCACGCGTGCGCCGACGACGCGGAGGTCGAGGCTCGACGACTCTTCGAGCGCGGCATGTCGGCGCTCGAATCCAACGACCCGACGTTGGCGCGCGATCTCTTCGAGTCCTCCCTCGAGCGTTGCCAGAGACCTTCGACCGCTTTCAACCTCGCTCTGGCGTTGCGGCGGTCCGGCGAGGTGCGTCGCGCGCTCTCCGTGCTCCGCGACGTGCTCGCGGGGGACCTCGGCGTGCTCGATGCGGAGCAGCGGGCCTTCGCGGAAGAAGCTCTCACGCTGACACGAGGAGATCTGGCGACCGTCGTGGTCACCGTCTCGCTCGCCGACGTCGATGGATCCGTCGACGACACCGATCGGGAGCCGAGGGTCGAGGTGCAGGGAGACGACACCGACGAACGGGGGGTCGAGCTCGAGCCGGGTGTCCCCCACGCGTTGGAAGCGGACCCGGGGCGTCGCACCCTGCGTTTCCGCGGGCCCTGTCTCCGCGAGTCCTCGCGCGAGGTCACGTTGACGCGAGGCGAGCGCGTGGAGGTGAGCATGATCGTCGAGCGCGATGAGGCGTGCATCGCCTCCTCACGCATCGGCACTCACGGGGGGGCCGTGGTCCAGGAGACACCGCGTCCTCGGCGACGTGCGCGCCGCGTCGGACTCGCGCTGGCTGGCGTCGTCGTGTTGGGGGGCGCGGCGCTGCTCGTAGGCGTGCTGGGGCGTCGCGAGCCCTGTCGTGCTCCGTGCAGCGTGGCGCTCGACGACGCAGCGCCAGTCTGGAGGTTCTGAACGTGCGCGTCTCGTAACCTCCCGTGCGTGGATGCGTGCCCTGCATCGATCGCTCCGCGAAGCAAAGAAACCTGGTGGGTCGTCGAGCGTGAGCGGATGGCATCGAGCGGCGTGCGGTAGCCGAGGAGATGAGCGGTCATCCGCGGAGGAAGCGGGTGGGCTGCAGGAGCGCGGTATCTTCGACGACGTACTCGGTGGCGCGTCCCTGGCTCCGACGCACGCACACACCGTCTTCCACCAGACGTGCGAGCTCTGCCTGAACGGTGCGCAGCGGCAGGTCCAACTTGTCGGCCAGCTCCTTCGCGGAGACGCCCCCGCCTTCGGCGACGGCACGCGAGACCGCGCTCTCGATTGGGGTGGCGACTCGCGGGTCGGGGATCGCGAGCGTTTCGTGCGCAACGAGCGTGAGACGCTCCCCGCTTCGTGCGATCTCGCCGTAGGGCTCGAGGACCTTTCGCATCCGGGTCATCAACACGCGTACCACACCGTCATGAACCGATCGCCGGAACGCGAAGCCGTACACGCGAAGGAAGAACGTCGAGAGATCCAGACCGAGCGGGGCGAGCGCGAGCACCGAGAGCCCGAGCTCGGTGCGCCCGGGGCGAGGTGTGGCGAGCTCGTGAGCGTCGAAGAGTCGGTGTGCAGGCGCGATCACACGTCGCGCCCGCGCCGCGCGAGGGACCACGACCCAGGCCAGCGCTCCACAGGAGCGCGCGAAGGCCTCGAGTCCTCCGGCGAGGGTCGAGCTGTCTCCGAACGCGAACGCTTCGACGTCGGCGCGTGACGTATCGGCCAACCCGAGTCCTTCGATCAACGCGTCAGTGTCGCGCGCGACTGGAGGGAAGTCTTCCGTTCGCCGAACGAGCGCCATGGTCGCCGCAGTGATCGCGTGAGGCTCTCCTCGCTCGACTGCCCTCAGCAGTCCGAAGGCGCACCTCGCAGCCGAATCGGACGAGCTCGACACTACCGGTTCCGACGGGACGCTGGGATCGGGTTCGTCGCCGAACACGTCCTCCGAGAGAGCGCCCGCTGCGGCGAGCTCCCACTGGATCCACTCCTTCCAGGCGGGAGTCGCCGTTCGCGCGGCCGCTCCGAGCAGGCGGGCCGCGAGGTGCGGGTGCCCAGTGCTTCGACGTACCCTGGCCAACACGACGACGGTCAAGGTGTGGTCGGGTCCTGAATCGCGGGCCGCTTCGCGCGCGAGCTCGACTGCGCGAGGCAGATCTCCTCGTTCGAGGGCCACCAACGCCGCAGCCGCGGAGTCCGAGAGAGCGAGCTCCCTTTCGTCAGCGGAGGCGAACAGTGCGTCGAGACACGGTGCACCGAGGGCGGCCCTCAGCCGATCGTCGAGCATCGCAGCAGCGTAGCCGATCGTTGCGGAACCGTTCGAGGTGACGCGAACGGAGGCTGCGAAGAGGAAGGGGTGCGAGAGACCTTCGGGCGGAGTCGGTGCATTCGTTCGGTCTCCCAGCGGCCGTTCAATCGATCTCCATCGGACCGAGCGTGCGCCAGCTCCGGTCCGCCCAGTATTCGTCGGCGCCACCCCACGTCGGGTCGCCGAAGGTGTCCATCGGAGCACCGAAGAGGTGTCCGATGCGAGCGTAGAGCGCGTTGATGGGCTGCCCAGCGCGGTCGAGGTAGCGCCCCGTCCGCAAGCCGAGTGCGCTGCCACCGGCGAGCATCATGTGCATCGGCTCCGCCCGATGTGCACTCGTCGCGAGGCTCTTGATCCAGAGCACGACGGTGTGGTCCAGCAAGCTTCCGTCACGCTCCGGGACCGCCGCGAGTCGATCGAGGAACCGAGCGAAGAGATCGAAGTAGATGCGCTCGAGATCGAAGCGTCGCCTTCGGCGCGCGGGCGTTGCGAGGTCGACGTCGTGCACGACGTCGTTGTGCTCGTCCACACCGATCCCGAGATCGATCCCGAGCTCGGGTGCGACGACGTGACTGCCGAAGAGGTCCCCGGAGGTCCCGAGCTGAAGCGTGGCCACCCGCGTCACTCCACACGACAACGCCTGGACGGCGACGTCCATCTGAAGCTCCGCCGTTCGGGTCGCCCACAGCGACGCGCGGTGATCGAAGCCGCCGTCGAGCTCGAGCGCGGTAGTCGTACACGAGAACGCTCCTGCTACGTCTCGAGTGACTCTGGCTTCGAGCGCTCGGAGCGACTCGAGGTGAGCGTCGAGGCGTCGGCGGTCGGCGCTCCCGACCGTACGGCGAGCGAGCTCGAGCTGTTCGCGCGACGCGTCGAGCATGCTCCCGCGCCGTCGCAGGCGCGCCTGCAGCGCCTCTCGTTCCGCGTTCGTGCCGATCGTCGGACCGAACGTCGCCGCGAAGGCCGCGCTCGGGTCGTCTTGGGGATCGACGGGTTGATCCGACGCGCGGTAAGAGAGCCGGCTCAGCGCATCTCGCCCTCCCGTCCGCACCCCGAGCACCAATGGCGCGGTTCCGATGTGCGCGCCGAGCACGTGGTCGAGACTCGGACCTTTGCCCCAGACGTCGCCCGTGTGTCCGTCTGCGCCACCCGTGGCGCGGGCGGTCAGCACGCGACCGATCGCGCTGTGGTTCTGCGCGGGATGAGGCATGCGCAGACCGCCGATCATCAAGAGCCGGTGTGCGTGGCGGCTCAGCGGTTCCAGCGCTTCGGGCATCACCGAGAGCACGCGATCCCCCGAGCCCGGCGGAACGAGATGCTGCGGTTCGAGCGGATCGTTGGGGGTGTAGAAGACCGCGAAGCGCGGAAGCGGTGTGTCGTCGGCACGGGCTCCGCGGAGACTCGGCAACGCCGCGAGACCAGCGCCGATCCCGAGAGCCGACACGAAAGAACGTCGACGCATCATTCACCTCCCGTTTGGGGCGCACCCCACACGAAGCTCTCGTCGAGCGCGACCGCCAGCAGCAGCGTCGCGAACGAGCCTCCCGCCTCGGTCCAGCGCGTTTCCACGTCGTCCACCGAGCATGCGTGTCCCGGGACCGCTCGACGGTGAGCGAATCGGACGGCGTGTTGCGCGAAGCAGCGCCGCACGGCGTCCGCTTCCGCGAGCCTCTGCGAGAGCTCCTCGAGCGAGTCGAAGTCGCCTTCGAGCTCAGGGTCCTCCGAGACGACTCGTCCGCCACGTGGCGCACCGGTCGGAAGCCCGGCCGCGTCGAGCTCGTCGAAGGCGGAGCCGATCGGGTCGATGAATTGATGGCATTGGCCGCACACCGGGTGCTCGACGCGATCGGTCGCCGGTACGGAGCCGAAGTCCACGTTGCGAGGTGTCGGGAGGTGCTCACAGAGGAGCTGTTCACGCACGAAGAGGCCGCGCTGGACCCAGCTCGGGTCGAGCGCGTGGGCGTGCGCGGCCGCGAACGCGGGGAGGGTCAGAAGCCCGTGACGTCCAGGCAGCTCGACTCGGGTCAGCGCTCCATCCGTCGGCGGCGCGACCCCGAAGAGCGGTGCGAGTGACGAATCCAGGTGAGCGTGACGATCGCCGAGCAGCGCTGCGATGCCTCCCTCGCTGCGCACCACCTCGTCGAGGAACTCGAGCGCGTCGGTCGCCATCGCATTCGCCACGGCCTCCGACCAAAACGGAAAGCTCTCGTCGTGTTTGGTTCGCGAGCGCACCTGTTCCACGCGAGACCACTCCGCCAAGAACGACGTCACGTGGGCCCGGCCCTCCTCCGAGGCCGCGAGGCGGCGGGCGTGCGCTTCGAACACCTCGCGTCGAGCGAGGGATCCGGACTCCGCGTCGTCGAGCAAGGCGTCGTCGGGTCCTCGGCCGACCAGCAAGAACGAGAGACGCGAAGCGAGGCTGAGGCCATCCAGACGAAGCGCGCCGTTCTCCGCGAGGTCCCCTTGCTCGAAGACGTAGAGGGCCCGAGGTGACAAGAACGTGGTCGCCACCAGCAGCTCTGCCGCTTCGGCCGGGGTGCCCTCCGTGGCCCAATCGGCGTATCGCTCGCTCAGCGAGGCGCGTTCGTCGGGCAGCATCGTTCCACGCGTCAGTCGGCGACCCGCGTGGTCCAGCCAGTCGTTCGCGCACTCCCGGGTCGGGCACGACGGGCCTCCCCCGTTCGCGACCACCCGATGCGCGACGTCTTCGGCGACGTCGACGAGCTTTTCGAGGTCCTGCTCCGAAACGCTCGTGATCGCGTTGGCTGCGAAACCCGCCACGCGCTCGTCGGCGGGAAGCGCTGCGGGCGTGACGTCGACGCCGAGCGAAACTCTCAGGGTCGCGACCAGCTCGCGGGCTGTCAGGCGCCTCGCTCGAACCTCGGAGTGCTCGGAGTCGCAGGAGACGCCCGAGGGGGGTGCGGGGGGCGCGCGGTGGCCCGTCGGCGCGACGATCTCACCGGTGCAGGCGAGGAGGAGCACGCCGAGCGCCGAAAGGCCGCGCATCTCGACGAAGTGAATCGGGGCGTGCGCGGGAAGGGCGGTGCGGAGAGCTCGCATGCCGCCACCCTACGGTGGTGTGCGAGGCAGCGGTCGTTACGAGGCCTGCGCAGGACGCGGTCGACCGTTACGAGGCCTGCGCAGGACGCGGTCACGCATCGGTTTTCGTATCCGGCCGAAGCGGAGACCAACGCTGTCGGAGCTGATACGCTCCGCATCGATGCTCCACGTGAGCGGTCCGTCACGCGCGTGCAAGCTTCGGTCGTGGGCCCGTCGGGCTGCGCTCGCGACGCTTCTGGCGTCGCTCTTCGCGTGTCGCGATGCGGGCGAGACCCGCGTCGTGCTGGCGGTCGATGCGGACCCCTCGCTTCGCGAGCTCGGGGAACGCGTACGCTTCCAGACGGTGCGCGACGAAGGCGACGAGCACGTCGTTCACCACGTGGTGCGACGTTGGCCGTTCGAGTTCGAGCTGGTGCCTCGTGCGGGGGACACGAGCCGCCGCTACCGCGTGATGGCGAGCCTGCTCGGGATCGACGGGGAGGTGGTCGCGGTCCAAAGGGTGGAGGGGGGCTTCTTCGCGGGGCAGCGTCGTGACGTGACGCTTCGGTTCGAGGACGCGTGCGGCCCGTGTGCTTCACGGGAGACCTGCCGTCAGGGGCGTTGTGAAGGTGCGTGTGTCGTGTTCGGTCCCTCCCCGGAGGACACACGCTTCGAGTCCTGCGAGTCGGTCCCAGACGGTGGGCTGCTGGACGCGGGCGGTCTCGACGGAGGCGGTCTCGATGCCGATTCTCCGGACGGCGGCGGTCGCGATGGAGGCGCTTCGGATGGCGGCGGGGAGCCGCGGGTCCACGAAGATCTGCTCTTCGCCTACGACTTCGCTGTCGCTCCGACCGACACCATCGTCGACTGCAGCGGCGAAGGGCACGACCTCGCCGTGATGCGGACGCCACGTTGGGAGCCGGGGCACACGAGGTTCGACGCGGGGGATGGTCCGGCCGCGCTCTCCTCCGCCCGAGACACCGACGCGCTTCGAATCGTTCGAACTCTGCGGCGCTACACCCTCGAAGCGTGGCTGACGCCACTCGAAGGCTTGTCCGACGCGCCGAGCACTCAGACCGGGCCCGCGGCCGCGTTCGAGCTCGTCGACACCAGTGCCGCACCCACACGTCATTTGGTTCGTCTCCGCCTCGCGGGTCCGGTCGCAGGCGACGATCGTCACCGGGTGATCGTGACCACGTCCGACTCGCGTGGAGACTCGTTCGGCCGGTGGTACCTCGTGGCCGACGTTCGGATCTTCGACCTCAGACGTCCGCTGCACGTCGTGTACACGCACGACTCGTCGGGAGTGGACGCTCGCGAGGAGATTTGGATCGACGGCCGTAGAGCGATTCCGCGGTGGTCGGACGCAGGCGTCGCGGAGCCGTGTCCGGCGGAGTGCTCACCTGACGATTGTGTCGACGTGGACCGTCGTGCGGTGTGCGACGTCGGCTATCGCGTGGACGGGTCGGTCGCGATTCGACCCGCTCGGCTCTCGTGGTCGAGCAACCCGCGGGTTCGCTTGGCCGGCGCGACGGCCACGGGACCGACCGCCGACGTCTTCACCGGTCGCTACCATCTCGTGGCCGCGTACGGACGCGTGCTCAGCTTGGAAGAGGTCTTGCGACACTTCGCGCTCGGCCCGAGCGCCGATCCTTGCCCCGTCGGACGTTCGTTGCGTTGACCCGAAGACGACGCCCGCTCCTCCGTGGGGAAGAGCGGGCGCCTTCGATCGAGCGGGGAGGGGAGGTACGCGACCACGGCGTCGAGCAGCGGCTGCACACCTCGGTTGCGGAACGCGCTTCCACCGAGGATCGGCACGAAGCGCAGCGCCATCGTGCCGCGACGGATCGCGGCGACGAGGGCGTCGTCGGAGATGCGTTCGTTTCGGTCGACCGCCGCGAGCCAGAGCTCGGCGAAGGCGTCGTCGTGCTCGGCGCACGCCTCGACCACCTGCTCGCGGGCGCGCGTCGCGAGGTCGCGAAGCGTGGGCGAGTGGACGTTCGAGAGTGCATGACGCGCGAACGAGCGACCTTCGTCGTCCGCCCACACGAGCAGCTCGCCGCGCACGACGTCGAGCAGCACGAGCTCCTCGTCGTCGAGATCGAAAGGGAGACCCGCGACGTGGACGTGGACGTGGACGTGGACGTGGACGGACGTGGACGGACGTGGACGGACGTGGACGTGGACGGCGACGGCGACGGCGACGGCGACCGCGAGCCCCGAAGAACGATCTCTGGCGTTTCCCTCGGTCCTGCTACGGTACCCGCTTCCCATGAGCATCCGTTTCCGTCTGAACGGGCGCGACGTCGAGGCCACCTCCGTCGACCCTCACGAACCCCTCCTGCATTTCCTCCGCGCGCGCGGGCTCACCGGCACCAAGGAAGGCTGCGCCGAAGGCGAGTGCGGCGCGTGCGCGGTCGCGATCGTGCGCACCGGTCCGGACGGCAAGACCCGCTACGTGCCGATCAACTCGTGCCTCGTGCTCACCCCCGCGGTGCACGGGCTCGAGCTCGTATCCGTCGAAGGCGTCGCGAGCGACGACGCACTGCATCCGGTGCAGCTCGCGATGGTCGAGCACGGCGGCTCGCAATGCGGCTTCTGCACGCCCGGCTTCGTGGTCAGCCTCTTCGCCGAGTACTACCGCGAGGGCCGGCAGCTCGGCGACTACGACCCCGAGAGCATCGGCGGCAACCTCTGTCGCTGCACCGGCTACCGACCCATCCGCGACGCGCTCGTCTCGCTGCGGCTGCCGAGCGACGACGATCCCCACCGCGCGCGCCTGCGCGCCGAAGCGCCGAAGCCGGCCGCGCTCTCGTACGAAGCCGACGGCGTGCGCTTCGAGCGCCCGATCGATCTCGCGTCGCTCTTCTCGATCCTCGAGGCACACCCGAACGCGAAGCTCGTCTCGGGCGGCACCGACGTCGTGGTCGAGGTGAACCACCGCGACGCGCGCTTCGACGTCATCGTCGCGCTCGACGGCGTCGCGGAGCTGCGTGGCATCGAGCTCACCGAGCAGACGATCGCGATCGGCGCGGGCGAGCCGCTCGCCGCGATCGAAGAGGCGCTGCACGGGAAGGTCCCGCTCCTCGATCAGCTCTGGCCGCTCTTCTCGAGCCGCCTCATCCGCAACCGCGCCACGCTCGGCGGCAACCTCGGCAACGCCTCGCCCATCGGCGACTCACCGCCCGCGCTCCTCGCGCTCGACGCGACGGCGGTGATCGCGTCGAAGCACGGCGAACGCACGGTGCCGCTCGACGGCTTCTTCACCGGCTACCGCAAGACGATCCTCGCGCCGGGCGAGCTGCTGCGCGCGGTGCGCATCGACAAGCCGCTCCCGACGATTCAGCGCTTCTACAAGGTGTCCAAGCGCGTGATGGACGACATCTCGACCGTCGCGGGCGCGTTCGCGCTCACGCTCGCGCCGGACGGAACGGTCGCCAAGGCGCGGCTCGCGTACGGAGGCGTGGCGGCGACGCCCGCGCGCGCGAAGGACGCGGAGGCCGCGCTCGTGGGCAAACGCTTCGACGCGCAGTCGGTGCGCACGATCCGCCCGCTGCTCGAGCGCGCGTTCACGCCGATGGACGATCACCGCGGCAGCGCGGCGTACCGCAAGGCGATGGTGACGAGCCTGGTGGAGAAGCTCGCGTTCGAGCTCACGAGCGGCGCCATCGAGGGCTTCGAGCACGCGGAGGGGACCCGATGAGCACGCGCAGCATGGAGCCCACGCGTCGGCACGTCGGTCGCGCGATCCCGCACGAGAGCGCGCCCGAGCACGTCGGCGGCGCGGTCTACACCGACGATCTCTTTCCGCGCTTCTCGAACGTCCTGCACGCGTGGCCGGTCTGCGCGAAGGTCGCGCACGGCGTGGTGACCAAGCTCGACGCGAGCGCCGCGCTCGCGATGCCGGGCGTGGTCGCGACGATCGGCGAAGGCGACGTACCGGGTGAGGGCAACACCGGGCCCGCGGTGCTCGACGAGCCGATGTTCGACGGTGTGGTGCGTTTCTACGGCCAGCCGGTGCTCTGGATCCTCGCGGAGTCCGAGTCGCTCGCGCGGCGCGCGGCCGCGAAGGTCGTGCTCGAGGTCGAAGCGAAGCCCGCGATCGTCGGCATCGAAGCGGCCATCGAGGCGCAGAGCTACCACGCGGGCCCCTTCACGATTCATCGTGCGCCAGAGGCCAGCGACGTGACGAAGGAGCTCGGACGCGCGCCGCGCCGTTTGTCGGGCGAGCTGCACGTCGGTGGCCAAGAGCAGTTCTACCTCGAAGGTCAGTGCTCGTTCGTCTACCTCGACGAGGCGGGCCAGGTGATGGTGCACTCGTCGACGCAGCACCCGACGGAGACGCAGGCGATCGTCGCGCGTGTGCTCGGGGTGCCCAAGCACGAGGTCACCTGCCAAGCGCTCCGCATGGGCGGCGGCTTCGGCGGCAAAGAGACCAACGCGAGCCCCTACGCGGCGGTGGCGGCGCTCGGCGCGTGGAAGACGAACCGCCCGGTGCGGCTTCGCCTCGACCGTCAGCGCGACGTGATGATCACCGGCAAGCGTCATCCGTTCCTCGGTCGCTTCGAGGTCGGCTTCGACGACGACGGACGCCTGCTCGCGGTCGACTGCGAGCTCTACGCGGACGGTGGCTGGAGCCTCGACCTCTCCAAGCCGGTGCTCCAGCGCGGCATGTTCCACCTCGACAACGCGTACCTCGTGCCTGCGCTCCGCGTGGTCGGCCGCGTCTGCAAGACGAACGTCGTCTCGCACACCGCGTTCCGCGGCTTCGGCGGTCCGCAGGGCATGGTCGTGATCGAAGAGATCCTCGATCGCGTCGCGCGCGCGACCGGTTTGCCGCCGCACGTCGTGCGCGAGCGCAACCTCTACCGCGACGGGGATCGAACCCACTACGGTCAGGAGATCGACGACGCGACGCGCCTGCGCACGATGTGGTCGAAGCTCTGCGAGTCCTCCGAGCTGCAGGAGCGTTGGACGCAGATCGAGGCCTTCAACGCGAGCCACGAAGATCGTAAGCGTGGCCTCGCGATCACGCCGGTGAAGTTCGGCATCTCGTTCACCACTGCGTTCTTCAACCAGGCCGGCGCGCTCGTGCTGCTCTACCAAGACGGCTCGGTGCAGGTGAGCCATGGCGGCACCGAGATGGGCCAAGGCCTACACACGAAGATGATCCAGGTCGCGGCGGACGCGCTCGGGGTGGAGCTCGACACGATCCGCCTGATGCCGACCCGCACCGACAAGGTGCCGAACACCAGCGCGACCGCGGCGTCTTCCGGCACCGATCTGAACGGCCAAGCGGTACGGGAAGCGTGTCGGGCGATCCGTGAGCGCCTCGCGGAGGTCGCGGGCATCCACTTCCACGTCGCGCCGGGCGACGTCGTCTTCGAGGGCGGCAAGGTCTACCCGATCGGTCGCGCGGACGACGCCGTCTCTTTCGCGAAGATCGCCAAGGAGGCGTACCTGCAGCGGGTGCCGCTCTTCTCGACCGGCTACTACCGCACGCCGAACATCCACTTCGACGAGAAGGCCGGCGTCGGCAAACCCTTCCACTACTTCGCGTTCGGCTGCGCGGTCACCGAGGTCGAGGTCGAGCGCTTCACCGGGCAGTACACCGTGATCCGCGCCGACATCCTGCACGACGTCGGCGACTCGCTCTCGCCGCTCGTCGACCAGGGCCAAGTCGAGGGCGGCTACGTGCAGGGCGTCGGCTGGCTCACGCGCGAGGAGCTGCTCTGGGATTCGAAGAGCGGACGGCTCACCACGGGCGGCGCGAGCACCTACAAGCTGCCGACCTTGGGCGACATGCCGCTCGATTTCCGGGTGAGCTTGCTGGAGAAAGCGCCTCAGCCGGGCGTGATCCACGGGAGCAAGGCGGTCGGAGAACCGCCGTTGATGCTCGCGATCAGCGCGCGTGAGGCGATCCGTCAGGCGGTCTCGGCCTTCGGCGACGCACCGACGCTGGTCGAGCTCGCGTGCCCCACCACGCCCGAGCAGGTGTACTGGGCGATCGAGAAGGTGCGGCGCTCGGCGGGCGCGTCCGAGCGGGTCGCAGCCGAGGAGTGAGGCGCGGCCGGCGTCTCCGGCGCACGAGCGTGGGCGAATCCGCGCACCCCGGCGGTCGACCGCGTCGGAGGCGTGCCACGGCGTGCCGCAAGGCGCAGAACATGTCCGAGTCTGGGCACTTCTGGCGCTGGTCCACCCCTTGCTCTTCTCGAGGTCGGTGTTCCATGAGTCCACGCCCCGGCGGCGTCGGACCAGCCTCGGAGCGGGCACGGTCTCGCATCGTGCGCGCTCCTTCACACGGACGGTGGGCCAATGAATCGGATGGGGACTCTTCTCGGGTGTGCGGCGGCGATCGCGGGTGGCGTCCTGCTCGCCCCGCGACCGGCGGAAGCCTGTGGCGGCTTCTTCTGCGGACAGCAGCCGGTCGATCAATCCGCGGAGCGGGTGGTCTTCGCGGTCGACCAAGAGGCGAATCAAACGACGATGATCGTGCAGATCGCCTTTCAAGGAAACGCGGCAGATTTCGCGTGGGTCGTGCCGCTCGGCAGCGTCCCCGTCGAGGGCTCGCTCGACACCTTCCCGCAGCTCGCGCTGTCCGCGCTCGACGCGAACACGGGCCCGCAGATCTGGCAGGGCGGTGGGTGCTTCGACGCGGCGGCCGAAGGTGGCAGCCCGCCGAGCAGCCGCGACGACGACGGCGGCGTCACCGTGCACGTGCGCGAAGAGGTCGGTCCCTACGACGTCGCGGTGATCGAGTCCGAAGATCCGAACGCGCTGGTGCTCTGGCTGCGCGAAAACGGTTTCCGCGTGACCACGCCGATGGAGCCCTACATCGCCGAGTACACCTCGGAGGGCCTGAAGTTCCTCGCGCTGCGGCTGCAGCCCGATCGCAAGGTCAACGAGATCGCCCCCTTCCGCATGACGCTGCCGGGCACCTCGCCGGTGCTCCCGCTCCGCATGACCGCGCTCGCGGCGGAGCCCGAGATGGGCATCGTGACCTTCGTGCTCGGGCAGCAGCGCTACGAAGGCGCGAACTGGCCGAACCTCGAGGTGCCCGACGACTACCTCGTCTTCGACTGGGCGACCTACCGCCACAACTGGACCGCCGCGGTCGCGCGCGTGGTCGACGAGGCGGGCGGGCAGGGCTGGGTGACGGAATCGGCCGGCACCACCGCGGACTACGTGCGCACGCTCGAGAACACCTCGCCGGCCGACGAAGATCAGGCCGAGGCGGTGACCGCGCTGCTCGAGCTGATGCGCCCGTACCCGTACATGTCGCGCCTCTACACGCGCCTCTCCGCGGAGGAGATGATCTCGGATCCGATCTTCCGCCGCTCGGCGGGCGGTGACGTGCCGCGCTGGCGCGAGCTGCCGACCCGCGACGGCGTGATGGAGTGCTGGTGGGGCGGCGACGACTCGCGCGATGCCGCATCGCCCTGCGACTTCGCGGCGTGTGGCGCGGGTGGGCGTTGTGCGGAGGTCGAGACGGGCGGCACCGGCGCAGGTCGCATCGCGGGCTGCGCGTGCGTTCCCGGCGCGACCGCGCGTACGACGGTCGCGCCCGACGGCAGCGCGACGGTCGCATGTCAGGACATGCGGATGTCCTTCCTCAACCCCGGCGATCGCGAGACGCCGGACGCGACGCCGCTGCCCGATCCCTGCGTCGGCTTCGACTGCGGCGCGGGCACCTGCGTCGCGATGAACATGACGCCGACCTGCGTGTGTGACGCGGGACTCGTCGCGATCGGCAGCATCGACGCGGAGACCGGCACGCGCAGCACCTCCTGCGTCGCGCCGCGTCGTCCCATCCCCGCGCGCTTCTACGATCAGCGCCTGCCCGAGCGTCCGCTCGAGCTCCCGAGCGGTCGCGACATCGAGATGCTCCCGCAGCCCACCCTCACGGGGGGTGGTGGGTGCGCCGCGGGCGGCGCGGGCTCGTACTCCGGCCTCGCGCTCGCGCTCGCAGCGTTGGTGATGCGTCGTCGTCGCGACTGATTCTTTTCGGCGCGACCTGATTCCTCGCGACGAGCCGGCGACTCCGTGTCGACCGGCTCGTCGCGTTCGTGCCTTCCGCATCGACGCGCCCACTTTCTGCAAATCGAAGACCTCGAAGCTCGCCTCGCGCGCCGAGGCCACGCACACTTCGGAGCCCGAATGTCCCGCACGCTCTTCGCTTGCCTCCTGTTTCTCCCCCTCGTTGCGTCGTGCGAAGAAGAAGATCCGCCCGGCGAGCTCACGGTCGAGCTCGGGACTGGTGAGGTCGCGTTCGAGCCGCTCGTGGACGGCACCACGCTCCCGCTGATCGCGGGACCCCAAGGCGGTCACCACGTCTGGCTCGGCTTCCGCGTGATGGGCATGAGCGGCACCCGCGCGAACCTGACCATCGAGCCGATCCCGCTCACCACCGGTGAGCCGCCGCCGCGTGCGGCTCCGGTGCGCATCACGATGACGGAGCTGCCCGACGGCACGCACGAGTACTTCGGTTGGCCGGCCCAGCTCAGCGATCCCGGCTGCCTCGTGGGTGAGCAGGTCGTGATGCGCGTGACGCTCGAGGACACCCGCGGCAGCGTGGGCAGCGACGAGCGCACGATCGTGATCGGCGACGGAACCAGCGTGGCGCCCTGCGCGGAGTGAGCGGGCTGCATCGACCAGCACTTGGTCGACGGCGTCGCCGGACCCCGCGTCAGGGTGTCGCGCTTCTTCGTGTAAGGTCACGAAATCACTGGTGTCTCGCGGGCAGGGTGGGGCCGCGGAGCCCGGTCCGGAGCTTGCGAACGTAGGTCGCATGCGCCTCGGCCTCGTGCTCTCTCTCCTCGCGTTCGCGTGCGGTGGCACCGATCCCGGACCCACTTCTGCGGGCGCCACCTCGCAGCCGCTCGCCAACGAGCCGGCGTACGCCGCGCTCGCCGCGGAGTCGCGCGACGCCGTGGATCGTTCGCCGGTGCCCGTGTTGCTGCTGCCCGAGCGCTACGCGCCCGACGCGCAGGTCATGGCCGGGCCGCGTTGGCTCGCGATCGCGTACTCGAAAGACGGGCTCACGTTGAGCCTGCACGCGACCGACGTGGCGGTGAACGCGCTCTCCGAAGAAGAGCTTCAGCGCGTGGAGCCGGCGCCGCATCGCGTGCGAGGCGTGCCCGCACGCACGACCGTCAACGACGGCATTCGCGCGGTGACGTGGGAGCACGAAGGTGTGGCTTACAGCCTCGAGGTCGAGTGCGCGGACGTGCTCGAGGACGAGCGCTGCGCCGCGCCGACCTTTGCGCTGTCGCTCGCGGACGAGCTGGTCGCGCTGCCGGAGACCTTCGAGCGCGGCGCGCGTCGGGCGGGAGGTGCGCAATGATCCGCGAGGCTTCCGTCACCCGCGACGTCCCGCATCACGCGTTCGACGCACACAGGTCGAAGCGCGACGTGTCACGCGCCCGCTCGTCGAACCTCGGCTTCGGGTTCGCTGTCTCCATCACACTCGTCGCCATCACACTGGGCATCGCACTCGCCCTCGCGCTGCCCGGCGTCGCGCGCGCGCAGTTCACCTACGCCGATCCCGGCACGCTCATGGCGCCGAGCGGAGGCGCGCCGCGCGTCGGCGCGGGCCGCGTCGATCGCAACGTCTACGCGCCCGGCATGCTCTTCCCGATGGAGGGGCTCGCATGGGCCAACAGCCAGATCTACGGCTACGGCGGCTACATGGGTCCCGGCGGTGGGCAGTGCGACAGTCGGAATTACCGCTACCCGTGGTACGACAACTACTGCGAAGAGCGGAGCTGGGAGATGCCGCTCTGTCCCGGAGGTCGCGGTCATCAAGGGCAGGACATTCGCCCCGAGACGTGCCGTGACAAAGCCCATTGGGCGGTGGCGGCGACGGACGGAATGATCACGAGCATCGGGACCTACAGCGTCTACCTCACGGCGGACGACGGCACGCGCTACGACTACCTGCACATGGATCCCGCGACGCTCGCGGTGAGCCGTGGGCAGCGCGTGCGCCGAGGGCAGCGCCTCGGGCTCGTGAGCGACGCCTTCGGATCGTCGAGCACCAGCATTCACCTGCACTTCAACATCCGGAAGTTCGTGGCTGGAGTCGGCACCGTCTACGCGCCGACGTACATGAGCCTGATCGAGAGCTATCGCGAGCACATCGGCGCAGCGACCCCGGATTGGCGCGCGGAGTACGTGAACCAGACCTTCCCGCTGGCGAGCCGTCCCTTCGAGCTCGCGCCCGGCGAAGAGGTCGAGGGACATCTCGAGATGCGCAACACCGGCGCGCAGCCGTGGCGTCCGGGCGAGGTCTTCCTCGGCACCAGCAACCCGCGCGACGCGACGAGCGCGATCGCGAGCGCGGGCTGGGTCTCCGGCAACCGCGCGGCGACCGTGGATCGCGTGGTGGCGCCGGGCGAAACGGGGCGCTTCGTCTTCACCGTGCGCGCGCCCGACGCGCCGGGCGACTACCCACAGTTCTTCAACCTGCTGCGCGAGACGGTCGCGTGGTTCTCGGACGGCGGCGGTCCTCGCGACGACATCCTCCAAGTGCGCGTCACGGTCGTCGCGCCCGCGTGCCCAGCCGGGCTCGGCGAGGCGTGGGCCTGCGACGGTCCGGAGCGTCGACGCTGCGTCGGCGGCACGCTGGAGCGCGAGGCCTGCGCGATGGGCTGCGGCGACGGCGTCTGCCTGGAGGCGCCGCGCGACGACGACGGGGACGGTCACAACTCGAGCGTCGACTGCGACGACGCGCGCGCGGACGTGTTTCCGGGCGCGGTCGAGACCTGCGGAGACGCCGTCGACCAAGACTGTGACGGAGCGGATCTCCCGTGCGACGGGGACGACGGCGGCGTCGCGCTCGCGGACGCGGGGGTGCGAGACGACGCAGGGGACGCGACGCTCCCGGACGACGCGCGCACCGTGAAGGGCGGCTGCGCCGCCGGCGGAAGTGGCGCCGAGCTCTCGGGCCTGCTCGGACTGCTCCTGCTCGCGAGACGACGCCGCGCGCGAGCGTCCCGTCGCGCTTCGTGAGCGAACGCGATTGAACGTCGAGCGGCGCGCACTCGGGTTCGAGAACTCCGCTCGGTTCGAGAAGGCGGCGGATCTCCCCGCGTGTCGGAAGGCCCCAGCCGAGCGAACCGTGAGGGCGTCAGCGCTTGCGCGCGTCTTCCGGGATCGGCGGCGGGTCGGTGCGCGTGCGCTTGCGGCCGCCTGCGATCGGTTGCTGCATCTCCGGCGGCGGCGGCGGCACGTCCGAGACGCGCAGCTCGAGGAAGCTGTCGCGCATGCTCTTCATGCGCTCGTCGATCGATTCCTCGAACTCGATGGTGAGCACGAGGTCTTGGTACTCCTCGGTCGCCATGCCGAGCGCGCGCGCGAGATCGCGGATGAAGTCGCTCTCGCGCATGTCGTGCTGGCCGTCGGCGTCCGAGAGCTTCGCGATGAGCTCGAGGAGACGACGCTTCTTCATGGGCGGATCGGAGAGGAAGTCCTGCACCGTCGCGTCCATGTCGAAGTCGATGAGACGAAAGCCGCGGATGCGCTCCTCGACGTGGGCGGGCAGGGCGTCGGGCTTGCAGAGCAAGAGCTCGCCGAGCAGCCGCCGCGCGGCTTGATCCTCTTCGCCGACGATGGTGCCGTCACAGCTCAGGCCAGCCATCAGCAGGTCGACGATCACGAGGATCCGATCACTGAGCTTCATGCGGGGCGTTGTGACACATTCACGCGGGCGCGGCATCCACGAGCGCGCGCTTCACACGCGCTCATGGGGTGATCGTCTACGGCACACGTGAGCGCTCGCGCCGCCGCGAGTCCGCTACCGCGCAGCGCGGGAGCGTCAGTCCTCGATCGAAGCGGCGTCGATCGCGGCGGCGGCTTCCGCCGTGAGCTCTCCGTCGAGCACGCGCCGCAGCCGCGGATCGTCGACCGCGCGCAGGTGACGCGCGGGGCGACCGTGACGCAGCGCGACGAGCTCCGCGGTGACGCTGATCGCGATCTCCTCCGGGGTCACCGCGCCGAGGTCGAGCCCCACCGGCGCGTACACGCGATCGAGGGGTGGCAGCGGGCCGCGCACGTGGAGGCGATGCAGGATGCGGAAGATCTTCCGGCGGCTCCCGATGAGCCCGAGGTAGCGGTGCGGGAGTCGCGCGAAGACGTCGAGGGCCTCTTCGTCGAGCGCATGATCGTGGGTGACCACGAAGAGCCAGTCGTCGTCGCGGGGCGCGATCCGAGCGACCGCGGCGGCCGGCTCGGCGAGCACGCGCGTGCAGTCGGGGAAGCGCGCTTCGGTGTTCAGCTCCTCACGATCGTCGACCACCCAGACGTCGAAGCCGCACGTGCGCGCGAAGCCCGCGGTGGGCAGCGCGACGTGGCCCGCGCCGAAGATCACGAGACGAGGGCGCCCTTCGATCGGCTCCACGAAGACCTCCATTCGGCCGCCGCAGCACATCCCGAGATCGCCTCCGAGGTCGCGTCGGATCACGCGCGGCTTGCCGTCGATCAGGCATGCGCGGAGCTCCGCGAGCACGTCCTCTTCGATCGCGCCGCCGCCCACCGTGCCGGCGCGCTCGCCCGTCGAGGTCAGCAGGAGCCGTGCGCCGACGACCTGCGGGACGGAGCCGGTGGTCCGAATCACCGTCGCGAGCGCACCTCGGCCACCTTCGTCGAGCAATCGCAGCTGAGCGCGGGTCACGTCACGCACGAAAGCGAGCTTAGTCCGCTCGGCGCGATGGCGCAGCCACCAGGGTCGGGCTCGCGAGGTCCGATCGTGCAGCCCCGCGCTCGCGAGCCCCGCTGCGCACGTCGATCGAGCGCCCTCAACCCGCGGGCGCGGGATCGGGCTCACGCACGAGCTCGGGCAGCGGACCGCCGAAGAGCTCCGCCCACAGATCCTTCGCGGCCGACGCGAGCTCGTCGTTCGGGCGCGCTCGCAGGGCGAGGTGCAGGCGCGCGAGGGCTTCGCGGTCGACGCGGCGGCGCACGAGCAGCGGCGGGGTCTCGATCGCGAGGCGACGCGCGAGGCCCTCGTAGATCACGAGGATGCTGGAGCTCTCGACGGTGCCCCACGCGCGGCGGAGGAACAGGTGGCGACCGAAGAGCGCGAGGTTGACCTTCGCGACCTCGGGGGCGCGCGCGAGCTCGCTCAGGTACGCGCTCGTCTCCGCGATCCGCGCCCACGCGCGATCGTCGCGCACGTGCTCCGGCGGGAACGCGTCTTGGGGGAGGCTCGGCTGGGCTTCGCCCGGAGGAGGGGGGCTTTCCGAACGACGCCCGGGAAATGGGTTGCCGAGTCGTTCGTGGAGCGTCGGCAGCGCGCGCGACATCACGCCAGCCGCGTAGTCGAGCCGATGCTGCGCTTCGTGGCGCTCGATGGAGCGCGCGAAGACGTCTTCCAGCGCGCCGTACGCGCGACGCGGGGCGTCCTCGCGCAGCTCGGAGGCGATCGACTCGAGCTCGCGCCACTGCGCGCGTGGGACGCGGTCCGCGATCGCGGCGTAGGACTCCGGGTCGAAGTCGAAGCCGCGCGGTCGCGTGATCACGAGATCCGGGAAACGCTCTTGAAAGCCGTCGAGGAGCGACTTGCGTCGCGCGAGCAGCGCGCCGAGCGCGAGCGCGTCGGGCGAGACGGAGCTCGCGAGCGCTCGTGCGTCCTCGCCCGCGGCTCGCTCGAGCTCGCGCACCCACTCTCCCTCCGCGCCGGGGCCGTCGTCGAAGAGCGGCATGCCCGCGTCGTCGGCGAGGCTCGGGAGCACGAAGTCGACGAGGTGCGTCTCGATGCGCTCTTCGAGCACGAGCGCGTCGCGGACCTGCTCGCGTGTGAAGCCGAGCACGTTGCGCGCGATGGCGAGCCGATCGAGGCGCCGCAGCCGCAACACACGCACACGTTCGTCGCCGCTGCGGTGGTGCGCGACGCGCTCGACGGTGAAGGTCGAGAGGTACACGCGGTTGCGACCGGGGCCGTCGGTGGTGCGTGAGAGCACCTCGGCGTCGACGTAGTAGCCGAGCCCGCGCTCCGCGATGGCGGCGTCGAGCGCGTCGATGGAGCGGAGGTGGCTGTCGGCGGCCGGCGCGGCGTCGTCCTCCACGAGCGCGCGCGCTTGATCGAGCACCGCGTGCAGGAACGACGTGAAGTCGTCGCCGAGCGCGGCGCGGCTGCGCGCGATCAGCGTGGTGGTCTGGGCGTCGAGGTTCGCGACCTCCGGCGTCGATGCGCCCAGCTCGAGCCGCTGCTCGCGCGCGACGCGCAGGCGGTCGAGCGCGACGACCCAGCTCGGGAGCGCGTCCTCGAAGAGCGCGCGCACCTCCGGCGAGCCGGCGAGCGGGCGGCCTCCGACCTGCCACGCGTCCGCCCGTTCCTCGGCGGTCGCGCGCAGCGCGGTCGGGGGAAGGGTGAGCACGTAGACGAGCGCGCCGATCGCGAGGGTGGCGAGCGTAGTCACCACGACGAGCACCTTCGTCGGCCCGAAGCGTGTGGGCTCGCGCAGGGAGGCGCGCGCGGTCTCGTAGCGCACGCGCACCTCGTCGGGACCGTGGTGCGCGCCGTCGTCCACCCCGAGCACACCGAGGAAGGCGAGCCGATGCACGTGTGCTTCGTCGCCGCCGCTCGGATCGTCGAGCTGCGCGCGCGCGACGGCGCGCTCGACGCGACCGCGCACGAGCCCTCGCACGAGCGGATCGAGCGCGGCGTAGGTCGCGCGCCGCGCGGCCGTGCGATCGACCGCATCGGCGATCGAAGCGAGCACCCAGAGCACGCGCGCGCGGAGCATCCCGCCGTTGGTAGCACGTGGTGTGGAGATGCGTGGGCGATGGCGGGGGCGGAGACCGAGACGGGGACCGAGACGGAGACCGAGACGGAGACGAGATGGGCGGCGAGACGGACACCGCGACGCAGACGGTGGCGAACGCGCGAGACCTCGCGTAGATCGCGCCTCGGAGGGGACCATGGCTTCAGACGACGATCTCGCGCTGGCGGCGGCGCCCAACCTCGAGGTGAAAGGCGCGGCCGGAGCGTGCGCGCTCTCGGGGCTCTTGCTCGTGCTCACGGGCGTGCAGATCCTCGGCGTGCGTTGGATCGACGACTGGATGAACTACGGGCGCTTCGTGTTCATCGCGCTCGGCGTCGTGCTCTTCGTGCTCGCGCTGCGCATCTACCGCGGCGACCACCGCGCGAACCTCGTCGCGCTCGGCGTCGCGGGGCTCGCCGCCGCGGTCGGCGCGGGCTGGTTCTTCGTGACCTTCGGCTCGGTGCTCTCGCTCATGAACGTCGCGGCCGTCGGGATGACCGGGCTCGCGACGTTGCTCTGCGGCTTCTCGCTCGGTCACACGAAGAAGATGGACGCGGCGCGGCGTCGGCTCGCCGACGAGGGCATGAGCCTCGGGTTGTAGGCGACTCGTCGGAGGTTGGACGCACCACGCCTCACCCGCGCGGCTCGTCGGCGAGCTCCGCCTCGGCGCGCGCGCTGCGAGCAGGTCCTCGCCGAGCAGGAGCTTGCCGAGCTTCAGGCTGCCGCCGTCGACGAGGCCGACCTGCGCGTCGAAGTGGCGCCGGTTGAACCAGGTCCCGAAGATCAGGTCGAAGAGCGCGATGTCGCCGAAGTTGCCCCGATGAACGCCGCGTTGGTGATGCACGGCGTGCATCTCCGGGCGCGCGATCACGTAGCCGAGCCACGCGGGAGTGCGGAGATTCGCGTGTTGGAACGTGGCGAGGATCATCGCGACGTTCGCGGCGAAGAGCGCGGCTTCGGGAACGAGCCCGACGAGCCAGACGAGGCCGAGGCTGGTGACGAGCGACCATCCGATCATGTCGACCGGATGGAAGTAGTTCGCTCCGAAGACGTCGAAGCGCTCCGCGGCGTGGTGGGTCTGGTGAAACCGCCACAGAACGGGCACCGCGTGCAGCAGGCGATGCCAGACGTACGCGACGAGCTCGTAGGCAGGAGACCGAGCAGCGCTTGGGCGCCGAACGAGAGATCCTTCAGCTCGAACACCCGGTGGGAGGCGAGCAGCTCGTCCCACAGAAACGGCGCGTGCAGCGACGCCTCCAGGACGCGATGCGGCGCATCGCGGAGCACGATCCGGAGCTGGGCAAGCACCTCGAGCGGAGCGTCCGTACGGGGATCCTCTGCGTGTACGACCTGGACGGGTGGTCGGTGACCGTCGGTGGAAGAGGTGAGGCGCGTGCGGGGCGTCGGGCGCGACCGGGGTTCGCGCGCGCTGAATCGTCATTCATTTTTGTCTTGACCCTGCGGGTCGCGTTTTCGAGGATGCGCGCGGCGACGGTTCTCGAACCGCGCCGAGCGACGAGCACAGGCCACGAGCAGAGGGCGACGGCGCGAGAGCGACCGCGAGAGCCGCAGGGGGTCCGAGATGGGCGCGTTCCACCACGAGCAGCGCTACCCGGTGCTGACGACGAAGGTCGACCGAAAGAGCGAGACGTTCCGGGGCAACCGCGAGGCCGCGCTGAAGGCGCTCGAGGAGATCCGCGGTCACGTCGCGAAGGCACACGAGGGCGGCGGCGCGAAGTACAACGAGCGGCACGTCGCGCGCGGGAAGCTCTTGCCGCGGCAGCGCGTGGAGCTGCTGCTCGATCGCGACTCGCCGTTCCTCGAGGTCGGAGCGCTCGCGGGCACCGGCATGCCGGGCGAGACGCCGGGCACGTCGGTGGTCGGCGGCGTGGGACGCGTGAGCGGCGTGGAGTGCCTGGTCGTCGCGAGCGAAGCGACGGTGAAGGGCGGCGCGATCACGCCGATGTCGATGGTGAAGACCGGGCGGCTCTCCGAGATCGCGGAACAGAACCGGCTGGTCGGCGTGAGCCTCATCGAGAGCGCGGGCGCCGACCTGCCGAACCAAGACAAGATCTTCGTGCCGGGCGGGGCGGGCTTTCGTTCGCTCACCCAGCGCAGCGAGCAGCAGGTTCCCACGGTGTGTCTGGTGTTCGGATCGAGCACCGCGGGCGGCGCGTACCTGCCCGGCATGAGCGACTACGTGGTGATGGTGAAGGAGCAGGCGCAGGTCTACCTGGCCGGACCGCCGCTCGTGAAGATGGCGACCGGCGAAGAGACGGATCACGAGGAGCTCGGCGGCGCGCAGATGCATTCGCAGGTGAGCGGCGTGTCCGACTACCTCGCGGAGGACGAGCTCGACGCGCTGCGCATCGGGCGCGAGATCGTCGCGCACCTCGACTGGAGGAAGCCTTCGCGGCCGACGCTCCGCCCGATCGAGGAGCCGCTGCACGATCCGGAGGACCTGCTCGGCATCGCCTCGGCGGACATCCGGATTCCGTTCGATCAGCGCGAGGTGATCGCGCGCATCGTGGACGGGTCGCGCTTCTCGGAGTTCAAGCCGCTCTACGGGCAGACGATGCTCTGTGGCTGGGCCCACGTGCACGGCTACCCGGTGGGGATCCTCGCCAACAACGGCACGATCTTCAGCGAGTCGGCGAACAAAGCCGCGCAGTTCATCCAGCTCTGCAATCAAAACGACATCCCTCTCGTGTACCTCCAGAACACGACCGGTTTCATGGTCGGCAAGAAGTACGAGCAAGAGGGCATCATCAAGAACGGAGCGAAGCTCATCAACGCCGTCTCGAACAGCACGGTGCCCGCGATCACCATCATGACCGGGTCGAGCTACGGCGCGGGCAACTACGCGATGAGCGGGCGGGCCTACAAGCCGCGCTTCTTGTTCACCTGGCCGAACCACAAGATCGCGGTCATGGGCGGCAAGCAGCTCGCGGGCGTGCTCGACATCATCCAGCGGGACGCGGCCGCCAAGAAGGGCGAGGCGGTGGACGAGCAGAAGCTCGGGGTGATGAAGGCGATGACCGAGAAGGGCATCGACGCGCAGTCGACCGCGCTCTTCGCGACCGCGCGCCTCTGGGACGACGGAATCATCGATCCGCGCGACACCCGGACCGTGATCGCGCTCTGTCTCTCGGCCTCGTACAACGCGCCCGTCCACGGCACCACGAGCTGGGGTGTCTTCCGGCATTGAAGGGTGATCGGGTCTCGCCGATCCGCCGCAACGCTCCGCCCTGCGTCCCCGTCTCTTCGCTTCGAGGTCCCTCATGAAGATCCGCCCCATTCGCAAGCTGCTCGTCGCCAACCGCGGCGAGATCGCGCGCCGCATCTTCCGCACCTGCCGCGCGCTCGGCATCGAGACGGTCGCGGTGTTCTCGGACGCCGACGCCGACATGCCCTTCGTGCGCGAGGCCGACGAGGCGGTGCGCCTCGGGCCGGCGCCGAGCCGCGAGAGCTACCTCGTGATCGAGCGCATCCTCGACGCCGCGGCGCGCGCCGGCGCGGACGCGATCCATCCGGGCTACGGCTTCCTCGCCGAGAACGCGGGCTTCGCGCGTGCCGTCGCTGAGGCGGGCTTCGTCTTCGTGGGTCCGAC
>JALOQC010000392.1 GCA_025453555.1 Myxococcota bacterium
GACGATGCGGCGACCGTCGACCTCGACCTTGTCGCGACGCGAATCGACCTGCGTCCCGAGCTCGGTGACGATGCGGCCGTTCACGCGCACGCGCCCGCTGGTGATGAGCGACTCGCTCTGACGTCGCGACGCGATCCCTGCGCGTGCGATCACTTTCTGGAGGCGCTCGACAGCCATGATCGCGCGGTTCTAGCAGCTCACGACCTCGGAGCACGCACCCGCCGTGCGGCTGCTTCCCAGAAGTCGTCGAAGCCCCTCGCCGCCGGAGCGAAGGAGACTGACGAAGCGCAGGGAGGCCTCCGAGGAGGGAGGGGGCTGGGCGGTTGGGGAGATCACTCCCCAGAGGTCGGCGAAGCCGACCAGCAAATCGTCAGCCTTCGGCTTCTTCGGCCGCAGCGTCTTGCGCCTCGGGGTCGCCGTCCTCGGCCGACTCCGCTTCGCGCTGCGCCGCCGCTTCTGCCTCGCGCCGACGCATCCACTCCGCGTCGCGGTCCCAACGATCCACGCGGCCGTCACCGTCCACGTCGAGGCCCGTGCGCACCATGCGGCCCTCTTCGTAGTACTCCCACGTGTCGGGGCGCCAGAGGCTCGCGGTGCTGCGTCCCGCGATGTCGCGCTCGGCCCGCAGCGGCTGCCCGTTCTCGTAGAACACCTTGGTGTCCACGCGGCCGTCGTAGTTCGAGTCGATCTCTTGGCGCACGATGCGGCCGCGATCGAAGAACGTGAGCTCGTCGATGGTGCCGTCGAAGTTGCGGTCGGCTTCTTCGCGGAGCGGACGACCCTCGTCGTTGTAGAACCGAACGACGTCCTTGGTGCCATCGCCGTTCAGATCGGCTTCGCGGCACACCAGCACGAGGCGCGCGAGGCGTCCTTCGCCGACCGTCTTGAAGACCTTGCGTACGTCGGCCCAGTCGTCGCCGGACGTGTCGTACTCGCTGACCTCGAGGTTCTGCCCCGAAGTGTCGCAGCGTTGGTTGTCGGTCGCGGGGCGTTCCGCGCCGGACGTGTCTTCCACGGTGTCGGGCGTCGTGCTCCGTCCGTCGTCGTCGTCCGAGCAGCCGAGGGCGAGCGTGAGCGCGATCGCCAATCGAACCACGGTCCGTCGAACCACGGCGTTCATTGCGCACCTCCGATGGCTTCGCCCATCGCTTCTTCGTTGCTGATCTCGGCCGATTCCGTCTCCGAGACCTCCGCGGCCGGCTCCGGCGTCGGAGGCGGCGGGTCCGCAGGGCGCTCGGCCGGCGGCGTCGCGTCGAGCGTGCAGAACAGCGGGGCCTCCGCTTGTCCGGCCTGCTCGGCGACCACCTCTTCGGCGCGATCGGGGTTGCCGTCGCGGTCGGTGTCGTAGCGAATCTCCACGAGCCGCCCGTCGCGGAAGATCTCGAACTTCTCGGGCTCGCCGTCGTTGTCGTCGTCGTAGCGCGCCTCGGTGAGGACGCCGCGGTCGTAGACCTCCCACGTGTCGACGCGACCCGAGTTCCGACGATCGCGCTCGGCGCGCGAGACGCGACCCTCTTGGCACCAGAGCCAGGTGTCGATGCGATCGTTGAAGTTCGTGTCGAGCTCCTTGTGGGTGAGCTGACCGTTCTCGTAGACCGCGATCTGATCGAAGCGACCGTCGAAGTCGAAGTCGTGCTCCTCGCGGAGGATCGTCTGCCCGTCGGCTTCGAAGAAGCGCACCACGTCGACGCGACCGTCGAAGTTCATGTCGATCTCGGTGCAGCGCCGCTGACCGTTCGCGAGCACGTGGCGGATGTCCGGCGTGCCGTCGTTGTTGACGTCGACCGCCTGCACGTTGGCGCCTTCACCCACGCAGAGCTCGCGGACGCGCTCGTCCGTGCGGGATCCGCTGGGGGTGGTGCGACGCTCACCGACGCCGGAGCCCTCTTCCCCGCGGTTGCACGCGAGCAGAAGAAAGCACGCAAAGATCAACAGGTTACGCATGCGCTTTCCATGATTCGGTCGCCGGGCGGCGCTGCCGCGGGGGACTCGGACGGATGACCGAGAGAGGCGTCACGCGCGGGCTCCCCTCCCTCGGCGTCGGGCATCCTACCCGACCCGTTCGTGCTCCGCTATCCGCACGATTCGATGGCGACGCTCACGTGACATGGGTCGCTCCGACTGGGGCCGGCTCGAAAAACGTCAGCTCGATGGTTCGGTCACCTGACCGCGACCCTCACGACGACGTCGGGGCGCTCGGCCGGGGGCCGGCTCCAAAAACGTCGAACTCACCCGCGATTCCAGTTTGACCGTATACATGTTGCCATGTAGGTTCACGCCGAGCTCGCGATGGCCCGCAAGAAGATCTCCACCACCGTCTACATCACGCCGGAGCAGAACGAGAAGCTCAAGCTGCTCCACGAGCGCACGAAGGTGCCGATCGCGGTGTTCATCCGCGAGGGGATCGACTTGGTGCTCGAACGGCACCAGAACGAGCTCCCGGGACAGCTCACGTTCGACACGGAGTGAGCCGAGTCGGCGGCCAGCCGTCGCGACGAAGAAGCTCCCGCCCGCGATCCCTCGTACGGCGCTCGCCGTTCACGCGACTCCGCTTCCTTCGGCGTCGAGTGGTGCTATCAGGTGCCGCCCCATGTCGTTCCCGCTCGACCGCATCCGCAACTTCTCGATCATCGCGCACATCGATCACGGCAAGAGCACGCTCGCGGATCGCATCCTCGACGTGACCGGCGCCGTCACCGCGCGTGAGCAGAAGGAGCAGCTCCTCGACAAGATGGAGCTCGAACAAGAGCGTGGGATCACCATCAAGGCCCAAGCGGTGCGGTTGCACTACAAGGCCGAGGACGGGATCACCTACCAGCTCAACCTCATCGACACGCCAGGCCACGTCGACTTCAACTACGAGGTGAGCCGCTCGCTCGCGGCGTGTGAGGGCGCGCTCCTCGTGGTGGACGCCACGCAAGGCGTCGAGGCGCAGACGCTCGCGAACGTGTACCTCGCGCTGGAGAGCGACCTCGCGATCATCCCGGTCTTCAACAAGATCGATCTGCCGAGCGCGGACGTGGATCGCGTGAAGAACGAGGTCGTCGAGGTGATCGGCCTCGACGTGCCCGAGCCGGTGCTCGCGTGCAGCGGCAAGACGGGCGCGGGCGTCAAAGAGGTCCTCGAAGAGCTCGTCAAGAAGGTCCCGCCGCCGAAGGCGAACGTCGACGGACCGCTGCGCGCGCTGATCTTCGACAGTTGGTACGACGCGTACCGCGGCGCGATGGTCATGATTCGCGTCGTCGACGGCACGATCCGCAAGGGCGACAAGATCAAGCTCATGGCCACGGGGGCCGAGCACGAGGTCACCGAGCTGGGGGTGTACACGCCGTGGCCGACCGCGGTCGATCACCTCGGGCCGGGCGAAGCCGGGTACTTCGCGGCGTCGATCAAGTCGGTCGAGGACACCAAGGTCGGCGACACCGTGACCCACGTGAAGCCGCGCGCGACCGAAGCGCTCGCGGGCTTCAAAGAGGTCAAGCCGATGGTGTTCTGCGGCGTGTTCCCGACGGAGTCGGACCAATATCCGGATCTGCGCGACGCGCTCGACAAGCTGAAGCTCAACGACGCCGCGCTCTTCTACGAGCCCGAGAGCTCGGAGGCGCTCGGCTTCGGCTTCCGCTGCGGCTTCCTCGGCCTCCTGCACATGGACGTCGTGCAGGAGCGGCTCGAGCGCGAGTACGACCTCGACCTCATCACGACCGCGCCGAGCGTCGTCTACCACGTGTTCCTGACCGACGGGACGATGATCCCGGTCGAGAACCCGTCGCTGATGCCGGACAGCTCGCGCATCGAGCACATCGAGGAGCCCTACTTCAAGGTCTCGATCCACGTGCCGAAGGACTACGTCGGCCCGGTGCTCAAGCTCTGCCAGGAGCGACGTGGCGAGCAGAAGGAGCTCCAGTTCGCGGGCACCGAGCGCGTGATCATCGTGTATCTCCTGCCGCTCGCGGAGGTGCTCTTCGACTTCTTCGACAAGCTCAAGAGCGCCACGAAGGGCTACGCGTCGATGGACTACGAGCTCGAGGGCTACCGCGAGAACAAGCTCGTGCGCCTCGACATGATGATCAACGGCGACAAGGTCGACGCTCTCTCGGCGATCGTCCACCGCGACAACGCGTACCACGTGGGCCGCACGCTCGCGCTCAAGCTCAAGGACATCGTCCCGCGGCAGCAGTTCGAGGTCGCGATCCAGGCCGCGATCGGCACGAAGATCATCGCGCGCGAGTCGGTGCGCGCGATGCGTAAGGACGTGACGGCGAAGTGCTACGGCGGCGACGTGAGCCGCAAGCGCAAGCTCCTTCAGAAGCAGAAGGAAGGTAAGAAGCGGATGAAGTCGGTCGGCAAGGTCGACATCCCGCAGGCCGCCTTCCACGCGATCTTGAAGGTCGACCAGTGACGCGCCACGCCTGATGGCCGCGAGCCGGTCTCCATCGCGGGCGACGGAGACTGGCTCTGAGCGCGCGCCGAACCGAAGCGTGAGAGTCGACGTGCGTCGTACCTCACACGCTCGGCGAGCGGATGAGCTCGCCGACGCGAGCGCTCAGCAGGCGAGGTTGAGGTTCACGTAGCGGTCTTCCGTCGTGACCTCACGATCGAGCACCGACTCCAGCCAGCGCGGAATCGGCGGCTGCACGTCGGCCGAAGGCAGCTCGACCTCTGCGAGCACGAGCTCACGATCGAGGAACTCGTCGATCTCCCACACGAGCCCCGCGTCCTCGACCGTGTAGCGTCGCTTCAGCACGCGCGCGCCTTCGGTCAGCGGCCAGAGCACGTCGAACACCTCGCGCGTCGTCGTCTCTTCGATCTCGATGCGCTGCACGCCGCGCCCCGCCTTGATCGTGCGAAGGAAGCGGACCTCGTCGCCGAGCTCTTCGCGACGGAGTCGCTCACGCACCTTCACGCCCGGCAGGTAGCCTTGCCAGAGCTCCTTCACGGGATGACGCCGCACGTCGTTCGGCAGCGAACGCAGCAGGTATTTGCGCTCCGTCTCGGTCTGTCGCGCACCGTCGAGCCGTCGCGCGAGGGTCTCCACGCGATCGACGAGCTCCGCGCGCCGCAAGCCGCCGAACGCCGCGAGGTACTCGGCGAAGAGCGACTCCGCGCGGAGGTCCGCGCGCTCGCGGAGCCGTGCGAGCGCCGCGATCACGTTCGGCTCGGCTTCCTCCGCCGCGTCTTCGATCACCGCTGCGAGCATACGCAGGTCGTGGATGGCGCCGAGCAGATCCTGCAGGCGCTTGAGCATCGCGACCACGTCGCGCGCGCCCGGCGCGGCGTCGCGCAGCGGCTCGAGCAGATAGCGCAGCCGCTTGCCCGCGATGCGTGCGTCGTGCACCGACTCGTCGTCACGATCCGCGATCGACTCGAGCAGCTCCGCCAGATCGGCGACGTGGGTGCGCGCGAGCCCGCCGACGACCGCGCCGTAGCTCTCGGGCTCGTCGCCTTCGAGCCGAACGGTGGTGGTGGCGAGCGGACCTCGCAGCTTCTTCGCGAGCTTCGTGAAGCGCGCGCTCGCTTCCTCGACCGCCGCGTGATCCGCCGGGGCCTCCTCGAGCCAACGCTCGAACGACGTGAGGGCCGCGCGGCTCTCGTCGTCGAGCTCGTGCACGAGCTGCCGCGTCCACTCGAGCGCGACCTCGGCGTCGCGCGCGCCGCCCGTCGCTTGCTGGATCGCGCGCAGGTGCTTGCGGCGCTTGCCGTCGATCGCGTTCCCGAGGTGACGACGGTGCGCGCGCGCGAGGCTGCGGAGGCGACGGATCGCGACGCGAAAGTCGTGCAGCGCGTCGGCGTCGCTCTTCGCGTCGACACGCGCGCGCGCGGCCTCCGCTTGATCGAGGAACGCGAGCGCGAGACGACGCGTGGCTTCGTCGGCGCTGCGCGTGAGGAGGTCGTCGGGAAGCGTCACGCCTCCGAGGATGCCTGCATGCGTCGCGCGGACAAGTGACGAGTGCGTCCTGCGTGCGCGTCGGCACGTGTCTGCTTGCGCGCGCGACGTCTCGTGCGCGCGTGCGTCGTGGTGTGGCCGCGCGCTCAGCGCGTGCGTCGTGGTGATGTGGCCGCTCGCTCAGCGCGTGCGTCGTGGTGTGGCCGCTCGCTCAGCGCGTGCGGCGTCGTGCGACCACACGCACGCCGTCGCGCGGGCGCAGCGTGACCTGCGGATCGGGAACGACCGCGAAGCCCGGCACGAGATCGAGGCGGAAGTCGCGCGCGATGGTCGCGAGGATCAGCACCGCCTCCATCAGCGCGAAGTTGTTGCCGATGCATTGGTGCGGGCCGCCGCCGAAGGGGAAGTACGCGAAGCGGTGGCGCGTGGCGTCGGCGCCCGGATCGGGATCGAAGCCTTCGGGGCTCTCCCAATGATCGGGGTGGCGATGCACGATCCAAGGCGGCAGGAAGACGAGGCTGCCCGCGGGGACGAAGTAGCCGCCGAGCGTGGTGTCCTCGTAGGGCGCGCGCGCGATGAGCCACGCGGGCGGGTAGAGACGCATCGTCTCTTGCACGACCTGCTGCGTGTACGTGAGGCGCGCGAAGTCGGCCGGCGTCGCGCGGCGTCCACCTTCGAGCACCGCGTCGACCTCCGCGGTGAGCTTGCGCCACACGTCGGGGCTCGTGCCGAGCAGGTAGAGCGCCCAGGAGAGCGCGTTCGCGGTGGTCTCGTGACCGGCGAGGAAGATCGTCATCACCTCGTCGCGGAGCTGCGCGTCGGTCATGCGCTCGCCGGTCTCTTCGTCGGCGACCTCCATGAACATGCCCAGCAGATCGTCGCCCGTGACGCCGCTCGCGCGGCGCGCTGCGATCATGTCGAGCACGACCGCGTCGAGGGTGTCCATCGCGCGCTCGAACGCGAGGTTGCGGCGCGACGGGAAGGGCGGGCCGAGGTCGACGAGCTTGTTCACGCGCTCGTTCACGTCCTCGACGATGTGGCTCACCGCCGCGCCGATGCGATCGGCGTCGCTCGTCACGTCGGTGCCGAGGAGGGTCTGCCCGACGATGCGCAGGGTGACCTTCATCATCTCCTGATGGGCGTCGAGCGTCGCGCCGTCCTCCCAGCGCGCGACCATGTCCTCCGCCGCGTCGACCATGCCCTCCGCGAAGCCGGCGATGCGCTTCTTGTGGAACGCGGGCTGCGCGATGCGGCGCTGCCGAAGCCAGAAGCTGCCCTCGCTGGTGAGCAGGCCGAGGCCGAGCACGAGGCGGAGCTTGCGCATGCCGCGCGTCTCTTTGCCGAACTCGCGGTTGCGCGTGTGCAGGACCTCTTGGACGAGCTCGGGATCACAGACGAGGTGACCGGTGAGCGCGCCGAAGCGGAGGCGCACCACGTCGCCGTACGTCTCGCGCAGCTCGAGGATCGCGCGCAGCCGCTGCGGGCCGGCGGTGAAGGTCTCGAAGTGGCCCATCAGCGGCGAGGGCGCGGGCGGGGAGGGCGCGAGCTTCGCGTCGGCGGGGACCGGCGGATGACCTCGGAGCATCGTGCCGATCGCCTCCGCGGAGAGCTCGAGGCCACGCACCTGCGTGGGCAGCCGAGAGAGGCGCGCGCGCTCGAGCGCCATCGCGCGGGCGCGCACGTCGCGACCGAAGCGAGTGTGCGCGAGCGGGCTCTCGCGCAGGAGCCAATCGCGTGCGCGGCGTGCGGCGAGCTCGAGCTCGGGATGCTTCGAGTGTTTCGGGTCCGACGACGCGCGCCCGCGAGCCTCCGCGGGCTTCGAGCGTTCGCGGCCGGTTCGGGCCGCGGTGGGGAGCTCGTCTCGCTGCTGCGTCATCGTAGGTCTCCTCTTCGGGGCGCTCGCCGGTGGACGAGGGCCGGGGACAGAAGTAGAATCGGATTCTGATTCTGGAACGGAGCATGACGAATCTCTGGACCGGCGGCAAGCGAGGACGCGGAGCGGGGGTGACGGAGGCGGCCATGGAGACGGAGGCGGTGACGGAGGCGGTGACGGAGGCGGTGACGGAGGCGGTGACGGAGGCGGTGACGGAGGCGGTGACGGAGGCGGTGACGGAGGCGGTGACGTGACGGACGGTACGAAGGGCGCGCGATGAAGGTGCGAGCGAGCACGACGGCGAAGGCGAAGCGGGAGAGCGCGACGGGAACGACGCGATCGACGACGCGTGGGGCGTCGGCGCGCGCGAGCTCGACGCGCTCGCGGTCCTCGGCTGCGCCGAGCGCGCCGGCGCGAGAGCTGGAGAGCGTCAGCACACCGAAACAAGCGCGGAGCGAGCGGACGCTCGAGCAGATCCTCGCCGCGGCCGAGCGGCTGATCGTGGAGCGTGGGCTGCGCGACGTGAGCATCGCGGACGTGGTGCGCGAGGCGGGCACCTCGGTCGGCGGGTTCTACGGACGCTTTCGCGACAAGGACGAGCTCTTGCGCGCGCTGCACGAGCGCACCCAGCGCGATCTGCGGACGGAGCTGCTCGTGCTCGTCGATCCGGAGCGTTGGAAGACCGCGCGCCTCGAGGAGATCGTGCGGGTCTGCGTCGACGTGTTGGTGCGGCGCTCGAGCGAGCGACGTCGGCTCATGGCGGCCTTTCTGGAGAGCGTCGCGGCGAGCCCGGACTCGTGGCAGACGGCGATCGCGTTTCGACGTCGGCTCGTGGACGGAGTCAGCGCGCTCTTGCTGACCAAGCGCGCGGAGATGAAGCATCCGGACCCGCCGCGCGCGGTTCGCTTCGCGATCGACGCCGCGCTCGCGATCGTCGACGAGCGCGCGATCTTCCACGCGGTGCCGGAGGCCGATCGTCTGGAGAGCCGCGAGCTCGCGCAGGAGCTCGAGCGGCTGGTGCTGGCGTATCTCGGCTGCCGCTGACGCGACCGGTCGTGCCCTCGTCGCGCTGCGACCTCGTGCTCTTCGACCGCTCGTCGCCGCGCTGCGGTCGGTCCGATTCGACCCTCGCGCCACAGTGTCGCGCACGCGCGTGCGACCCGCGCGTGGGCGCGCGGAGTGCTGATACCCTCCGCGGTCCGGGAAGGGTTCGAGCGCGTCCACGTACGACGCTCGACCTCGGGAGGAGTGCGCATGCGTCGGTTCGAGCTGGTCGAAGGGTCGTCGAGCAAGTTCTGGGAGATCGCGCAGGAGGGCAGCACGTACACCGTCTGCTTCGGGCGCATCGGGACGAACGGGCAGACGCAGACGAAGGATCTCGGCTCGGACGCGGCGGCGGCTTCCGCGGTCGCGAAGCTGATCGCGGAGAAGACGAAGAAGGGGTACTCGGAGGTCGGCGCAGACGGCGCACGGAGCGCGCCGAGCGTGGACGACGGCGCCAAGCCCGCGAAGACGAAGGCGACGAAGGCGAAGCCGAACGGAGCGTCGGCGGCTTCGAGCGTCGCGGCTTCGAGCGTCGCGGCTTCGAGCACGAGCGCGGCGACGGTCTCCACGAGCACCGCGAAGTCGACGAACGTTCCCGAGGAAGAAGCGCGAGGCGCGGGAGAGCCGAGCGCAGCGCTGCTGGCGCTCTCGATGCCGACGCGCCGCTTCCCGCATGACGACCCGACGCTCCCGCCCAACGACTTCTACGACGAGATGTTGGCGAAGAAGGGGCTCGTCGGGGTGATCGAAGAGATCAAGAGCATCGCCGCGCGGCCGCTCGCGCGTGCGTTCGCGAAGGCGAGCGAGGCAGACTTTCGAGCGGCGCGGTCGCGCGGCATCGAGCGGATCGCCGAGCTTCGCGGACAGACGGGGTACGCCGTCTACTCGGAGGTCGCGACGATCGCGACGTTGATCCACCAGGACGATCCGGAGGCGCTCGCGGAGGTGATCGACTTCATCGACGCAGATTCGCAGCATTGGGTCGTCCACCATGCGTTGCCACTGCTCTCGTTCCTCCCCGATCGCGCGCGGTGGTCGAAGCTGATGCGTCGCGCGTTCCTCGCCGGGCACGACGCGTTCGATCCCGCGACCGCGATCGCGCACCTCGGGCCGTGGGTGTTCCCCGAGCTCGCGAAGCTGATGGCGCGCGGCGACACGCGGCTGCGTGAGAAGGTGATGGCGGCGGTCGCGGCGAGCGGGACCAGCGAAGCGGCGAGCTTCATCCTCGACCAGGGCGACGATCGGCTGGCGAGTGGACCGCTCGACGAGCTGATGAAGGATCCGCCGCGCGCGTTCCGCCCCGCGCTCGTGACGTGCGCGCGCAGCACGAAGCACTCGGTCGCGCGCGACGTGCTCGCGCGACTGCTCCGACGCGATCCCTCGCTCGCCTCGCTGGCGACGACCGATCCACAACGCGCGGTGATCGCGAGCGTGCTCGCGGAGAAGGAAGGGACGGCGGCGAGCGCGATCCCGGACGTGCTCGCGAAGGCACCGTGGGACGGCCGCAAGCTCGGCAAGCCGGTCGTGGTGGCGGGGCTCGTCGCGAAGGAGACGCCGACCGAAGAGGTGTGGCCGGCGGGGCTGCGCGAGAAGTGGGGGGCCGTTCTCGGATATTGGGCGCATTCGACCCCTGAGTACCGCCTGCAGCTCGCCCTTCGACAGTTCACCAACAACGAAGCAGCGGAGTCTCCGGAAGCCGCGGTCGCGAAGTTCGCCACACTCGGTAACTCGAAGCTCTGGGTCTTCGACTACGCGGGCGACGCGGGCACGCTTTCGGCGTTGCCGTTGGACTACCTGCGGGCGTTCTGGAACGCCGTGCATCCGACCGCGTGGAAGCTGACCGAAGCTTCGGCGCGCAACGTGGTCGCGCGTCTCGGTGTGGACGCGCTCGACGGAATGCTGATCCGCGCGGGGGTGCTCGAAGCACCGAAGCGCGACTGGATCGGCGAGCCTCGGCGTGCGGCCGCGCTTCCGCAGGTGCTCGATGCGCTCTTGCCGATTCGTTCGTCACGCATCGCACCCGCGGTGGCGGCGGGCATGGTGCACCGACGCGCGCGCAAGGCCGCGATCGCGTGGACGCTCGCGCACCCGGAGACGGCCGCGCTCGGGCTGGTGCCGATCGCCGTGAGCAAGCCGAGCAAGGAGCGAACGGGGGCGGAGCAAGCGCTGCGGCTGCTCGCGATCCAAGGGCACGCGGACGTCGTCCTGCGCGCCGCGTCGATGTACGGCGCGGAGGCGGAGGCCGCGGTTCGCGCGGTGCTCGCGACCGATCCGCTCGCGCTCGCGAAGGCGCCGAAGCTGCCCGCGTGGCTCGATCTCGCGACGCTGCCGCCGCTGCGGCTGAACGACGGATCGATCCTGCCGGAGGCTTCTCGCGCGCACGTGGTCGGCATGCTCGCGGCGAGCGCGCCGGACGAAGCCTACGCGGGGCTCGAGCTCGCGAAGGAGCACCTCGATCCGGAGAGCCTCGACGAGCTCGCGTGGGCGCTGTTCCGCGAGTGGAGCTTCGCGGGCGCGCCGTCGAAGGAGAGCTGGCCCTTCACCTCGCTCGCGCACGCGGGCGGCGATCGGTGCGTGGCGCGCCTCGCGCCGATGGTCGCCGCGTGGCCGAACGACGGGCTCGCGGCGCGCGCGCAGGCAGGCGTGGAGATCCTCGGAACGATCGGGACCGACGCCGCGTTGGTCGCGTTGCATCGCTTCTCGCAGAAGGCGAAGACGAAGGGGCTCAAGACCGCGGCGCTCGAGAAGATGGAGGAGATCGCGCAATCGCGGGGGCTCACCGCGGACGAGCTCGCGGATCGGCTCGTGCCGGACGTGGGCCTCGACGACGCCGGCACGCTGGAGCTCGATCTCGGGGATCGTGTGCTGACGGTCGGCTTCGACGAGCACCTCGCGCCTTTCCTGCGCGAGCTGGATGGGTCGCGGCTGACTGCGTTCCCGAAGGCGAGCAAACAAGGCGATCCGGCGAAGCACAAGGAAGCGAAGGCGCGCTTCGCCCAGCTCCAGAAGGACGTGAAGGAGGTCGCCAAACACGTGCTCTCGCGGATGGAGAACGCGATGGCGAGCGGGCGCGGCTGGCCGGCGGACGTCGCGGAGAGCTGCTTCTTCAGCCACCCGCTGATGCGGCACCTCGCCGGGCGCGTGGCGTGGACGGCGTGGGTCGACGGAGCGGCGGTCGGGAGCTTCCGGATCGCGGAGGACGGCTCGCCTTCGACGCCGAGCGACGACGCGTTCACGTTGCCGGCGAAGGCGACGGTGACGCTGCTGCATCCGGCGCGCGCGTCGAGGCAAGAGGTCGCCGAGCTCGGCGATCGCTTCGCGGACTACGAGATCGTGCAGCCCTTCGAGCAGCTCACGCGCCCGGTCCTCGCGCTCGCGCAGGGCGAAGGCGGCACGAAGCTCACGCGCTTCGTGGGCAGGAAGGTGCAGAGCAAACGCATCTTCTCGCTGGAGGCCCACGGCTGGACGCGCACCATCATCGGTCGCTCCAGCAAGGCGATCGGCGACGTCACGGCGACGCTGCAGTACTCGCCGGGCATCGACGGTAGCCCGGACGCGTGGCAGTCGGACGAGCAGACGCTCGGCGAGCTCACGCTCGAAGGCGGTACGTTGGAGTCGCTCGACGCGCTCGCGCGGAGCGAGCTGCTCTACGACGTGGAGCGGATGTTCGCGTCGGAGTGATCGCGGGCTCGAAGGTTGGGCGCTTGTATCTACTCCACGACCGGGTGCCTGCAGTGGTAGGCCTCCGGTCGCGGTTCGGGAGAGGGTCGCCGGAGAGCGCTTGGGGCGTAGTCCCCGT
>JALOQC010000047.1 GCA_025453555.1 Myxococcota bacterium
CGGGCGAGGCGCCGGGCAACGCCGCGCTCGCGGGTTGGTTCGACTACGACGGAGCCACGCACGTCGTGAGCCCACGCGACACCGTCTACCTCGTGCGTGGCGCGAGCGGCGACTACGCGAAGCTCCGTGTGATCGCTTGGGAATCGGGGGTCTTCCGGATCGAGCTCGAGCCGGTGGCGCGCCTCGTGGACGTGCGCACGACCACCATCGACGCGAGCTCGACGACGGGCTGGGCACGTTTCTCCTTCCGCGCGGGGCAGCTCGTCGCGCCGGAGGATCCGAGCACCGACCTCGGCTGGGACGTCGCGTTCCAGCGCACCCTCACCGCGACCAACTCGGGCACCGCGGGGGCGGGCGAGGGGGGCGCGGCGCGCGCGGCGAGCTCGGACCTGTCGGCGATCACCGCGGCAGCTTCCGAGTACACGGTCGACGTGAACGTGCCGCCGAGCCGACCGGGCGCGAGCGCCTACGACGGCAACGCCGTGCTCGGCGCGTGGTTCGACTACGACCCGGTCACCCACGTGGTGTCGCCAGCCGACGCGGCTTTCCTCGTGCGCACCGCGGACGGTGGCCACGTGAAGCTGCGCATCACCGGCTGGGCGGCGGGCGTCTACACGCTCGAGTGGGCGTACGCGGGCGCGGGTCAAACGACCTTCTGACCTTCGCGCCGGCCCAACACACTCCCCCGTCGACGTGGCGAGACATCGTCGAATCGCCTCGTCGACGCGGCCTCTCGAAGAGAGACGCTTCGTCACTCTTCGACGATCTCATGTCCAAATCTGGACGAATGAGCACACCACGATTCCTTCGCACGTCACGAATCAAACGACTTTCTGGAGCACGTCATGAACGACAAGTTTGCGATCCCCGCGATCCTCTGCGCGCTGCTCGGCGCGTGTGGGACGCCCGCGTCCCCCACCACGCCGACCCCGAGCGTTCCCGCGGTCGCAGTGGAGGAGACCACCGCGACCTCTAGCGCACGTCTCGTCGAAGCCGACGCGATCCGCGTGCAGGGAACGCTTCCACCGCTGCCGGTCGGGCTCACGAGCTTCGGCCTCGCGTCGCTCGAGGGCGACCTGTACCTCCTCGGCGGCTACCACGGCGAGCCGCACCGCTACGAGGCGGCCGGGCAATCCGCGGAGCTCTACGTGCTGCGCGCGGGGGCACCGGCGTGGGAGCGCGGCCCCGCGATCGACGTCGGTCTGCAGAGCGTCGCGCTCGTGCGGGTGGGCGACGCGCTGCATCGCATCGGCGGCATGAAGGTCGAGGGTGGCGTGGGCGGACCGGATGGCGACGGCACCGGCACGCTGCGTTCGGTCGCCGATCATGCGCGTCTCGATCCGGCGAGCGGTCGGTGGGAGAGCCTGCCGCCGCTGCCCGACGCGCGCTCTTCGCACGACGCGATCGCGATCGGCGACGCGCTCTACGTGGTGGGCGGCTGGAAGATCGACGGAGCGCCGACCGACGGCACCTACGCGAGGACGGTGCTGCGCTTCCGCAACGGAGCGTGGGAGTCGATCGACGCGCCCTTCCAGCGCCGCGCGCTCGGGCTCGCCGCGACCTCACGGCACCTCGTCGCGGTGGGTGGCCTCGCGGGTCGCGCGGTGTCGCAGGCGGTCGACGTCTACGACACGACCACGAACGAGTGGTCGTCGGGGCCCGCGCTGCCGGGGGAGAACACCGGCTTCGGCGTCTCCGTCGTCGCGGTCGGCGACGTGATCCTCGCGAGCGGCAGCGACGGCGTGCTGCATCGCTGGCGGGTCGGCGAGCCGGCGTGGACGCCGATCGGCCGCTTCGCGTTCCCGCGCTTCTTCCATCGGCTCGCGGCGCTCCCGGACGGAACGATCGCGTCGGTGGGTGGCATCGGCGGGATGCACACGAACGGCCGCACGCGGATCGTGGAGACGCTGCGCGCGGACGGAACGGCGCCTGCGGTCGTGAGCTTCGAGCTGCCGTGGGAGGGCGTCGCGAAGAACCGCCAGGGCATGTTCGTGCTCGGCGACTACCTCTACCTCTTCGGCGGCAACGACTCGCTCGGCCAGCACGACTTCGCGGCGGAGAACTTCGAGAACGAAGGTTGGCGCGTGCACCTGCCTTCGCTCTCGGTGGAGCGCCGCGCGGACTACCCGGTGCGGCGGCAGACGATGTCGACGCTCGTGATGGGAGAGAACGTCGTCTACTCCTTCGCGGGCTTCGGGCACGAGAGCCCGAGCGGCTCCGCGGGGTCCGCCGCGGACGGCGCGCGAGAAGAAGGCGAGAGCGTCGCGCACACGCACCCCGAGATCTTCGCGTACGACGCGGAGAACGACACCTGGAGCCTACGCGCGACGCTGCCGGTGCCGCGCTCGCAGCTCGCGGTGGCGCAGCACGAGGGCACGGTCTTCGTGATGGGCGGGCTCGACTACGATCCGCGCCGCGCGCAGGACGATCAGTTCCGACATCTCACGGAGATCCTCGCGCTCGCGCCCGATGCCGCCGAGCCGCGAACGCTGACGGTGGAGATGGCCGGTGGTCGTCGCGCCTTCGGGCACGCCGCGCACGCAGGCCGGTGGTACGTGGTGGGCGGCATGCGCGAGGAGTTCCAGCTCGTCGACGGCTGCACTCAGTTCGACTTCTCCGCCGGGTCGGCGGGGTCAGCCGCCAACGCGGCTGGGTCGGCGGGGTCAGCCGCCAACGCGGCCGGGTCGGCGGGGTCAGCCGCCAACGCGGCCGGGTCGGCGGGGTCAGCCGCCAACGCGGCCGAAGCGTTCGCGGAGCTGCCCTGCCCGGCTGCGCCGCGTCTGAACCCGCAGCTCGTGAACGTCGACGGAAGGCTCGTGCTCGTCGGCGGCACGGCGCGCCTCTCGAACGGCGAGCTCGGCGAGGATCGTTCGATCGAGATCTTCGATCCGACGACGCGCACCTGGTCGCGCGGGGTGGCGGAGCTGCCCTTCACTCCCAAGCACTCGCAGGCCTTCGCGTGGAACGGGCGCCTGCTCGTCGTGTCGACGCACGACGAAACGAACGTGCTGCGGCTCGCGCTGCTCGATCCGAACGCGCGCTGAGCGCTCTCGCGAACCCGCGAGATCCCCGACGACGGCAGGAGCGCATCGCTCCCGCCTCGACCGAAACGGCCGGTGGCTCGCCCGAGAGATGCGTAACTCCGGGCCCTCGCAATGGTGCGAGACCCTTCGCGCGAGCCACCGGCCGGCCTCGGTTTCTTCACTCGCGCCCCGCTCGTGCCACCACCGGCTCGGTGCGAGACCTTCGCGAGCGCCACCGTTCGCACGAGCCACTGGGCGTGGGTCTCTCTGCGCCCTCGTGGGTTTTCTACGTTCGCGTACGGCCGCTCTTCTATCCTGCGTCGATGAACTACCGCACGCGTGTCTCCTCGATCCTGCTCCTCGTGGCCGTCGGCTGTGGAGGCGGTGGCACCGACACCGCCCCGTCGAACGACACCGAAGGCGGCGAGGCGACGAACGCCACCGAAGGCGGGGAGTCGGCGCTCTCGCAGACCACGGCGGTCGGCGAGGTCGCGCCCGCCCACGGTGCGACGCTCTTCGGGGTGTACGTGGTGGTGGCGGAGCCGGGGGCGCCCGCGCTCGAAGAAGCCGCCGCGCCCCTGCGAGAGCGATCGATCTCGGTTTCCGTCGGTGAGCTCGGCTGCGATGCGGGCGCAGCAGAAGCGCTCGGCGTCGCGCCCGACCGACACGCGGTGTCGGTGATGTTCGAGACGCGCGAGGCGGCCGACGCGTTTGCGGCCACGCTGTCCTCGCCACCTGCGGGAATCGCGCAGGTCACGGTGGGCTGCGCGGACTGAGACGCGCTTCCTCGAGCGCTCGAAGGACGCTCGACGAAGAGCCGTCGAACGGTCCTCGAGGGTGCCAAGGAGGCAGAACGGGCTCCGCGTGTTCCGCTAGATCGACCCCGACTGCGAGTGGCTGGGACGAGCTCGGCGCCGTTCATCGGTGGATTCGTCCGCCGCCGTTTACGCGCTTCTAGAGGAGTTTCGCAGCGCGTACGCTCCGTCCTTGGCAGGCGGAGCTTCACGCGCTCGGGCGCCGCGACGTGCCCCTCGGAGGAGTTGAGGATGCGAAACTTGGGAATCAGCGCAGCAGCGCTCGCCCTGTCGGCGATTCTGGCGTCGTGCGGCGGGACACCCCCGGGCACCGACGACGGTGGTCCCGATGCGGGACAGATGCCGGACGGTGGGAGCGACGCCGGTCGCGACGGCGGGAGCGACCCCTGCGAGGGGCGTGACCTCTGCGGCGCGGCAGGCACCACGTGCGACGGCGACAACCTCGTCACCTGCGAAGAGGACGCCGACGGCTGCTTGGTGGAGACGCGCACCGACTGCGGCACCACCGGCGACGTCTGTGACGCGAGCGGCGCGGCCGCGGCCTGCATCGATGCCTGTACGCTGATCCCGGAGGCGGATCGCTGCGACACCGACGGAGCGCGTGTCTGCGACGGCGCGACCCTCGAGGTCTGCACGATGAACGCGGACGGCTGCCTCGTCCTCGAGCGCACCGCGTGCGACGCGGCTGCGGGCGGCGTCTGCGACACGAGTGGCGACATGCCGGTCTGCGCGATTCCCGCCGATCCCTGCGCGGAAACTCCTGCCGCCGACCGCTGCACCACGGCGGGCACGAGGTGCGACGGAACGAGCCTCGTCGAGTGTGCGCCCAACGCGTTCGGCTGCTTGGTCCAGACCCGCACCGACTGCACCGGCCGAGCGGGCGGCGCCTGCGACGCGTCCGGCGCGACCGCGCAGTGCACCGCGACCGACGCCTGCGCAGGCATCACCGAGTGCGTCGCGGCCGGCACTCGCTGCGACGGCCCCGACCTCGTCGAGTGCGCGGCCGACGCGTTCGGCTGTCTCGTCGAGACGCGCACGACCTGCACGGATGCGCCGTTCGGCTTCTGCGACGCGGACGCCGCGCCGGCCGCGGTCTGCAGCACGGCCGCGACCGACCCCTGCATGGGCGTTGCGGAGTGCGGCGCCGAGATCACCCGCACGTGCACCGACGAGGCGACGCTCTCGGTGTGCTCGCCCAACGCGTTCGGCTGCTTCGTGACCACCACCACGTCTTGCACCGCGTCGAGCGAGGTCTGCTCGGCCGCGAGCGGCACCGCGCTGTGCGTGGACCCCTGCTCGCTCGTCCCGACGTGTCCGAGCGCGAGCTACTGCGATGGCACGGCGGTGGTGAGCTGCGCCCCGAACCCGCAGGGCTGTCTCGTGGAGACCGAGCGCGCGGCCTGCCCGTTCGGCCCGTGCGCCGCAGGGGCCGGCGGTGCGGCGGAGTGCACGGACACGATCTGTGCGCCCGCTGCTCCTCAGGTGATCGACTGCGCGAGCGGCACCGTCGCGGGCAACACCGCGGACGGCGCCAACCTTCGGACCGCCTACAGCGGCTGCGCCACCTTCACCTACCCGGGCGAGGAGCGCATCTATCGCTTCCAGCACGACGGCCCGACGCGGGTGGCCGTGCGCATCGTGGCGACGCGCGGCAGCGGCACCGGCGACTTCGACCTCTTCGCCTGGAGCGCGGGGGATGGCTCGGTCTCGTGCCTCGAGTCGAGCCTGACCTGCCTCGACTCCAGCAACGGCACCACCGACACCGAGACCGTGGAGTTCGTGGTGGCCCCCGGGGCGCGCGCGTACGTCGGCTACGACCGCTTCGGCTCCGGGACCACCACCGACTTCACCCTCGCGGTCACCTGCACGCCGATCGTGTGCGGCGACGACGTCATCAGCGGCGACGAGACCTGCGACGACGGCAACACGACGGCCGGTGACGGCTGCAGCAGCACCTGCCAGCGCGAGCCGGGCTGGAGCTGCACGGGCTCCCCGTCGACGTGCACGTTCACGTGCGGCAACGGTGCGGTCGACGCCGCTGCCGGCGAGAACTGCGACGACGGCAACAGCACCGCTGGCGATGGCTGCTCGGCGGTGTGCGTGCGTGAGCAGGGCTGGGGCTGCTCGGGCACGCCGTCGGTCTGCACGTTCACGTGCGGCAACGGCACGATCCAGAGCAGCTCGGGCGAGGCCTGCGACGACGGCAACACCACGGAGAGCGATGGCTGCTCGCCGGTCTGCCTCGTCGAGCCGGGCTTCTCCTGCTTCGGCACGCCGAGCGCGTGCTTCCCGCAGGCGCCGAACGCGACCTGCGCGGGCGCGACCGCGCTGACCACCTCCGGCGTGACGGGAGACAACCTCCGCAACGGCGGACCGCGTCCCACCGGCACCAACTGCGGCACCACGGCAGGCCCCGTGCGCTACTACTCCATCAGCGTCCCGGCGCGCAGCGTCGCGCGGGTGACGGCCACCGCGACCGGCACGCCGGCGTGGGACATCACCCTGCGGCTCCTCCAAGACTGCGCGGGGAGCTGCCTGCTCAACCGGAACGCCTCGACCTCCACCACCGTGCCCGAGACGCTGTTCATCTCGAATGGCACCGACGCGCCGATCACGCGGCTCGTCGCGGTGGGCGCCAACTCGTCGACCACCTTCGGCACCTACGACCTCGCGCTCAGCTTCGACACGCTGCCCGCGAACGCCTCGTGCGCGGCCGCCACGCCGATCACCGCCGACACCACCATCAGCGACCAGAACGCGCTGCTCGGCGGGCCGCGTCCTACGGGCACCGGCTGCGGCGGCGGGACCGGCGACACGGCGCTCTACTACGCCGTGACGGTGGGTCCGGGCCAGCGGGTGCGCGCTCAGACCACGCTCGGCTCGGGCAACGACATCGTGCTGTTCTCGATCGCGGACTGCGCGGCGACCACCTGCCTGAGCCAGACCGACAGCGCCCCCGAGGGCATCAACCTCGACAACCTGGGGACCACGCCGCTCACCCGGCTCATCGGCATCCGCCCGTTCAACACCACGAGCGGCGGCGCCTACAGCATTGCCTTCACGTACTCCGCGGTGCCTTGCGGCAACGGCACCATCGAGGCCGGCGAGGCCTGTGACGACGGGGCCCGCGTGCCCGGCGACGGCTGCTCGGCGACCTGCACCGTCGAGAACGACTTCAGCTGCACCACGCCGGGGCCGTCGACCTGCGTGCGCAGATACACTCGCGCGCCCATCACGGCGGCGTGCGTCGACATGACAGGAGCCACGGTGGTGACCACCACCCTCGGCACCGCCGACGACGGCGTGGGCCCCATCACCGCGGCGCCGTTCACCTTCCCGTTCTTCGGGACGACCGTGTCGCACTACGCCGTGAGCACCAACGGCAACGTCCAGCTCTTCACGAGCGCGACGGGCACCCGCAGCTCCGCGGCGGGCAACGTCGCGATGCCAGCCACGAGCGCCCCGAACGGCATGATCGCTCCCTTCTGGGACGACCTCGTGACCTCGGCGACGGCGCCCATGCAGGTCCTGGGCGACACCAGCCGGCTCGTCGTCGAGTGGACCAACGTCACGGCGTTCGGCGCTGGCACCGACACGCTGCGCTTCCAGGCCCACGTCTACCCGACGGGCGCCGTGGAGGTGCACTACTGCGCGGCCACCTCGATGGCGGCGCGGCTCACGGGCGACTCGGCCACCATCGGGCTCGAGAACCTCACCGGCACGGCCGCCTCGCAGCAATCGTTCAACACGGCCGGTGCAGCGATGGTCGGCTCCGGCTACCGCTGGACCCCCTTCCCCTGATCGTCGCATCGCCTTCGACGGCGATCACGCTCGACGTGCGAGCTCTTCGTCGAGGCGCGCGTCGAGGTCTTCGTCGCGGCTCGCATCGGCGTTTGGCTCGATCGTGGGGCCACCGTGGCGACGCCCGAAGAAGCGCGCGCCGAGCGCGAGCGCGACGAGCGTGAAGGCGCCGATGGCGAAGCCGAGCCCCGGCACGCCCGCGCGGCCGGAGAGGTCGAAGTCTGGAACGCGGTCCTGGAGGCGGGCGCGGATCTCGGCGCCGCTCGCGCCTTCGTCCACCCAACGGCGAATGTCGGCCCGCCAGGTCGCGGCATCGGGGCTCGGACAGTCGTCGAGGGTGCGACCGGGGCAGAACGGGCTCTGCGTGTTCCGGTAGATCGACACCGCGCGTGCACCTCCTTGGGCGGCCGCGAATCGCGGGGCGAGCACCGCCAGGGTGACGCCGAACGCGATGCCGAGCACCCACACCCGAACGCTCATCGGAGCTCCTTCACCCACGCATCGATCGCGCAGATCGCGTCGTCCGAGAGCCGGGCGCTCGAAAGAGGCGGCATGCGGAATCCGCTCTCGTCGGAGACGACGCGCCGCACGAGCTCACTGCACGGTGGCTCACCAGGGACCACGTACGCCTCCAGCTCGAGCCGCGCCGTCTCGACGTCGACCATCGACGGCGGTCGCGCGGCGCCTGGGCCATGACAGCTCCGACCTTCGAACGCGCACGAGGGACGGAGGACGTCTTCGTAGAGCGCCTCGAACGTCGGCGCTTCGCTCGTCTCGCAGACGAGTGGAGCGATGCAGGTGGGCTCGTGGCAGCCGTCGACGGCGAGCAGGACGAGCCCAGATGCGATGCGTGCGGTGTAGACGCGTCGAGCTCGTCGCGAGCCGCGCATCAGTGATCGTGACCTGTGTGCTCGCACGCCATTCGGCACTCGGCCTCGCGGGCCAGGCACGTCGCCTCGTCGCCGTCGTGGCCGAGGTCGTGGCACTCCGACGCGAGCGCGCCTTCCGCGTCGTGGCAGAGGGACGCGAGCTCGCCGCACACCGCGCTCGTCGCCGCATCGTGATCATGGTGCGACGCGGCGTCGTCCTCGTGTGCATGAGCGTCCGTCGGGACCCCCGCGTCGCCCGCGACACAGACCGCGAGACAGCTCGTGAGCACGGCTTCGCAGTCCGCCTCCACCTCGTCGTGCCCAGTCGCGTGGCATTCGCTGATGGGGCCGGTACCGGGATCGAGGTCGTGGCAGGCCGCGACGATCTGTCCGCACGCGCCGGTGCCGTGGTGATGTCCGTCGTCGTCGCCGCACGCGACCAGCGCGGCGACGGAGAAGGAGAAGGAGAGCACGAGCCCGAAGCGAGTCATCACCTCAGTATCGCCGACGGCAGACCACGGGCCAGGTACTGCGACATCACACCGCAGCGCGCGGGGATCGGGACGTCGGCGCGTCGACCCCACGGGTCGGCACGACGTTGGCATCGAACGTGCCCCACGAACGTGCCCCACCGGAGGTCGGCTGCTAGCGTCCGCGCGCAGTGATCGCCGGAATGCTCAAGGCCATGCGGCCCCACCAGTGGGTCAAGAACGGCTTCGTGGTCGCTCCGCTCGTGTTCGCCAAGGGCCTCGGCGACACCTCGTTGATGCTGCGGAGCGCGGCGGCGTTCCTCTGCTTCTCGTTCGTCGCGAGCTCGATCTACGTGATGAACGACCTCGCGGACGTCGAGGCGGACCGCGCGCACCCGAAGAAGCGACACCGCCCGATCGCGAGCGGCAAGGTCTCGGAGCACTCCGCCAAGATCCTCACCGCGGTGCTCGCGACCTGTGCGCTCGCGGGCTCGGCGCTGCTCGGCTGGGAGGTCGCGGCGACGATCGCGGGCTACTTGGTCTTGCAGGTCGCCTACACCTTCAAGCTCAAGAAGGTCCCCTACGTCGACGTGCTGTGCATCGCGACGGGCTTCGAGCTGCGTGTGCTCTGCGGCAGCTTCGCGCTCGACGTGGAGCCTTCGATCTACCTGTTGGTGGTCACGCTCCTGCTCTCGCTCTTCCTCGGGTTCGGCAAACGCGTGCACGAGCTGCGGCAAGCAGAGACCAGTGAGGCGAGGGAGAAGCAGCGCCTCGCGCTGACCCGCTACAACGAGCGCACGCTGATCGTGCTGCTGCAGACGACCGCGCTCGCCACGACCGGCACGTACGTCATGTACACGCTCGACGAGGACACCCGCGCGTTCTTCGGCACCGATTATTTGGCGGCCACGATCGTGTTCACCGAGTTCGGGGTGCTCCGGTTCCTCGACCTCGTGCGCAACAAGAGCGACGCCGACAGCCCGACCGAGCAGATGCTCAAGGACTGGCCCTTCCTGCTGAACCTCGTCTTCTGGGCCGGCGCGGTGGTGGCCGTCATCTACTTCACGTGACGGATGCACCTCGGCCGGTGGGTCCACGGCCGGCGCCGATCGCACGTTCAGCCGCGTCGAGGGGCGGCGCACGCCTGCGCAGGATCTGCGCAAGATCTGCACGACCAACGCGGGGATTGCATCCGTGTTTCGCCCACGTGAAGCGAAGGAAAATAAACGCGGCAGGCGTTGATCCTGCAATGCGATCCCAGGCATGTTCGATCGCGTGGGATATCGGGGGAACGACGGCGACGTCGGCGAGGTCCACGTCCTCTCGTTCGAGGGGCCGGACTCGTACGCACGTGCAGGTGGGATCGCGACGCGGATCGTCGGACTGACGGACGCGCTCGAGGACACGAGAAGCGAGGTCATCTCCACCTGCACCGCTGGTGTCAGTGGATCAGCCGCTACCATCCAGCCGGCGTCTACGACGGCGAGGAAGGGAAGATCGCGGACTACGCGCGCTCGTTGCCGCCGTGGATGCTCGCGCGTCTCGCGCCGAACCTGCTGGGGGGCGGGCGGGCGCTGGTGATCGCGGAAGAACATCAGACGGTGCCCGCGGTGCTGCACCTCGATCACCTCCTGCGCGAGGCGGGCCTGCGCGACCGCGTGCGGATCCTCTGGAACGCGAACAACACCTTCGGCTTCCACACGATCCCGTGGCCTGCGCTCACACGCGCGGCGACGATCACGACGGTGAGCCGCTACATGCGGCAGTGGATGCTCGACCACGTCGGCGTCGAGCCGCTGGTGATCCCGAACGGGCTCGGTGACGAAGCGTTCGCGGCGATCACTGGCGATCAGCTCCGCGAGCTCAAGCGACACACCCACGGCCGCACGCTGCTCACGAAGGTCGCGCGTTTCGATCCCGACAAGCGTTGGATGACCGCGATCTCCGCGGTAGCGGCGCTGAAGCAGCGAGGCGCCAAGCCGCTCCTGCTCGCGCGCGGCGGGCTGGAAGCGCACGGCGTCGAGGTGATCGAGCGGGCACGGGCGCTCGGGCTGCGGGTCTCCGAACGAACCACGAGCGGCCCGGGTGGCGCGGGCCTCGCGGGCGCGCTCCACGACGCGCGTGAACACGACGTGGTGGTGATGCGCTCCCACCTCGACGACGAAGCCAAGCGCGTGCTCTATCGCGGGAGCGCGGCGGTGCTGGCCAACAGCGGCCACGAGCCCTTCGGCTTGGTCGGCCTCGAGGCGATGGCTGCGGGCGGCGTCGCGTGCACCGGCGTCAGCGGCGAGGACTACGCGGTCTCCGGAAGCAACGCGCTGGTGGTGCAGACGGCGGATCCGCGCGAGCTGGTGGAGGACGTCGAGCTCTTGCGGCGCTCCCCCGGGATCGCGAAGTCGATCCGACGCGAAGGGCAGCGCACCGCGAAGCAGTTCGCGTGGTCGCAGGTGGTCGAGCGGAGCTTGTTCCCGCAGATCCGCCCGGCGTGAGACGACGGCGCGTGAGACGACGGTCCGCGTGAGACGACGGTCCGCGTGAGACGACGGTCGGACCGGGCCGCGAGCTCGCGCACGCGCCGAGCGCGGGCGACGACCCGAGCTTCGTCGCCGTTCACGTCGCCGACCACGACCACGTCCACGTCCACGATCACGAGGGCCACGCCCGCGTGGACGTACGGATCGACTTGCCCGCGAGAATCGTAGAATCGATCTCGGTTCAAAGGTTGCGGATACGCAGCAGGATGAACTTGTTGTTCAGCCGCTTGTCCGTGACTTCTTCGATCTCTCGGCCGGAGACGACGCTGCGGAAGCTGCCGACGCGGGAGTGCTCCATCACGAAATACGCGGTCTTTCCGCGGTTTCGGCCCAGCCAATCGCGGAGCTTGGCGTTGTCGAGGTCGACGAAGGCGAAGACTCGGTTGCCGGTGTAGAAGTTCTCGCCCTTCCAGTTCATCTGCCAGGCGATCACGGGCTCTTCGGGGCCGGTGCGCTCGTCGTAGTAGGTCTCGAAGAGCTCGCGCATGCCCCAATGGGGCGAGAGATCGACCATGTAGACGTTGAGGGTCCAGCCGCAGAAGAGCACCGAGAGACCGACCATCGCGCGTGCCGCAGCGGCGCGGGTCCAGCGGAAGATCATCGCGAGGAACACGAGACCACTGACGATCGCGAAGCCGCTCAGGATCGGGCGGTAGTCGAAGTGATCGGGCCAGGGGCGGCCGTAGTTGTAGACGAAGAGATGAATGAGACGCTCGTAGCCGTAGGGGTGCGCGCTCGTGGCCCACGCGAGGTCGCGACCCACGAACGCGACGAGGACCGCGCCCGCGCCGACCGCGACGGAGAGCGAGAGATCTTCGGCCTTCGCGAGCGCGCTGGGCGGGGTGTCGGCGCCGAGGCGGTGTTGCCAGAGCCAGCGCGCGCTCCACGCGAGCACCGCCGCGCCCACGAAGATCGCCGCGAACGCCCCCGCGGTCGGCCAGCCGTGCGAGAGGACCCAGTCTTGGCGCTCCGCGAGCGGGACCTCTTCCGGGACCACACCGCGCACGTCGCCGTAGAGACCCGCGACGCCGAGCACGAGCGCGAGCGGCGCGAACAGCGCGCCGAGGGTGGCCAAGCGCCGGAGGCGGGGGCTTCCTTCGCCGTCCTCGCCGAAGAGGCGATCGAGGAAGACGCCCGCGAGGAGCGCGGCGGGCGGCACGGCGGGGAAGATGTAGTGGTGGAACTTCGTGATCATCGCGCTGAAGAGCACGAACGATCCGACGAACCAGAGGCCGAAGAGGGTGAGCGTCTCGCGCCGATGCCAGGCCGCGCGGCTCTCGGGATCGGCGGGGAGCTCGCGCCAACGGTAGGGACCTACCTTCGGACGCGTGGGATCGCTCGCGTCGCGGTCGCGCATCCAGAGCCAGCCGAGGACGGCCGCGGGGACCAAGCCGACCCAGGGGAAGAGCGCGTAGCCGAGCTGCCAGAGGAAGTACTGCACGCTCCCGGTGTCGCCGTGCACGCCCGCCGCGAGGCGGTTGAAGTTGTCGTGCACGAGCAGGCGGTCCGTGAAGCCGGTGCCGTGACGGACGTACATCGCGACGAACCAGGGCATGCCGATCACGAGCGCGATGAGCACGCCGGGCGCGATGCGCAGGCGGCCTTCGAAGAGCAGATCCCAGCGGCGTGACGCGACGAGGTAGAAGAGCGCGACCATGCCGGGGATGGCGAGGCCGGGGATCGTCTTGCCCATGAAGGCGAGACCGCAGAAGACGTAGAAGCCGACCATGAGCAGCGCTTGTTTCCGCTGCTCGCGGCGGATCCACCAGATCACGATCGCGAGGCCGACGAGCCAGAAGAGGCCTTGGAGGAAGGGCTCACCGAGGATGCCTTCGACGGCAGGGCGGGTGTCACGAAACTCGGGGTTGCCGGGGACTTGGCCTTCACCGAGGCCGCCGGGGTTGTCACCGGAGCCGTAGAGGAAGACGTCCTCGACGAACGCGAAACCTTCGCTCGGGTAGAAGCGGACGTTGCGGGAAATCAGGTAGAGCGCCTGCGGGAGACCGACGAGGAGGAGCAGGAAGGCGACCAGGGCTTGGCCGCTCCAGCAGCTCCCGAGCACCCGGATGCGGCGGGCGATCGCGTCGGGCTCGGTCGCGATGGCGAGCGCGAGCAGGCACATCGCGATGACGAGGTTCGCGACCAGGTACATGTCCGTGATGGCCTGGTGCGAGAGGAAGAAGAAGTGTGGCGCGGTGGCGAGCGCAATCGCGGAGATCGCACCGGCGCGGGCACCGAAGAAACGTCGGATCGTCGCGTAGGCGACCATCACGGCCGCGATGGAGAACATCACGACCGGCAGGCGGATCGCCCACTCCGGCGCGGCGGGATTCGCGTCGGGGCTGCAGTCCACTCCGAGCGCGGAGAGGGTGAGGGCCTCCGACCAGAAGATCAGGATCGGCTTGGACCAGAACCAGTTTTCTTGGGCCCACCAGAGGCTGATCCAGTCGTCGCGCGCGATCATCTCTCGGGCGACTTCGCCGTAATGGGTCTCCCAGGGATCCCAGAGCGAGAAGGTGCCGAGGAGTGGCAGGTAGAGGAAGCCGACCACCACGAAGACGAGCAAACCCATGCGACGCAGCGACGCCGGGATCAGCGCGGCGAGGGCGAGCGCGATCGCGTAGGGGAGCGCGTCGTAGCCGAGGAACGCGCCGACGAGCACGGTGGCGATCGCGAGGCCACCGCCGACGAGCGGCTGCTGCCAGACCGCTTCGCCCTCGAGGCGGCCGAGCGCGGAGTCGCGCCAGGAGCGGGCTTCGGGGTCGTCGCGGAGGAGGCCGGTGAGATCGAGGAGGCCACGGACACCGAGGAGCATCGTGACGAGGCCGAGGAGCGCGCCGTGCGGGAGCTTCTCGGCGTGGGCCATGAGCAGGAAGGTGCCGAAGAGGCCGACGGCGGCGAGGAGCGCGCCACGGATGCGCTGCGCGCGCGGGATGGGCGGGAGCGCGGCGGTGGGCGGCGGGAGGCCACGCCCGGAGAACCCGGAGAAGAGCGACTTCTTCGTTTCCGCAGCGGCCGCTTCCTTCCCGCTCGCGTCGTTCGCGGCCGCGTCCTTCGCTGCGTCCTTCGGGCTCGCGTCCTGGCTCGGCTCGCTCGACGCCGAAGCGCCAGGGTCGCTCGCACCCTTCTCTTTCGCGCGCGCCTTCTTCCCCTTCTTGCCCTTCTTCTTCGTGGGGCCGTCCTCGGTCGTGTCCTCGGTCGCCGGATCGGCGCCGCTCGTCTCGGCGGGCTCGCTCGCGAGGGTCGGTTCGGACGCGGCCGAAGCCACGGGCTCGGACTCCTCGGAGGGAGCCTTCTTCTCGTCGTCGCTCATGGTGAAGCCAGGCTGTTCTTGCTCGGGTCGGCGGGGTCAGCCGCCGACTTGTCGCCGGGTCGGCGGGGTCAGCCGCCGAGGTGTCGCGGGCGCGACGCGCGCGCGGGCCGCGGAGCATAGTACCGCTCGCGAACGCGTCGAAGAGACGAGTGTCTTCCGAGGGTTGTGCGCTTCCCTGTGGGCGACGGGTCCCCGTGGAGGTCGCCTACGTGCCACGCGTACCGAGCGAACCGCGTGAGTCGAACCGTCGGCGGCCGAGCCGTCTCCGGTCGAGCGGCCCGCGAATCGAGTCGTCCGCGAACGAGGAGGACCGGTCGAAGCACGTCGGGGGCGTGCGCCCACGAGTCGTTGCGCGATCGCGAAAGGTCTGCGCACCTCGGTTCACGTCGCCATCGGCGATGGAGAGGGTCCCGATCGATTTCTCGTGTGTTTCCGAGTCAGGAATTTCCGGGGAGAACGAGGCACGCGCGTTGCTGAACCGATCGACGTTCGATGCTTCGTCGCGTGGCCGTCTTCGTGCTCGCCACTTGTGCGCCGATCCCGTTCGCGGAGGCGCCCGCGAAGCTCTTGCCGCGCGGCGCCCACGCGGCGGTGGGTCCGGTGCGGATGTCGGAGCCGACCTCGAGCGTGGAGTCGGTGGAGGTCTCGGCGCCGAGCCCACGCGCGCTCGGCGATCTCCGCGGCCGGCGGCTGGTGGTCGCGTGGACGCCCGGTGCATCGGACCACGCGGCGGTGTTCGGGCCGCTGCTGGCGCTCGGCACGCTGGAAGCGCGCGCGCCCTTGGTGTTGCTCGCGCCCGACGTCGCGCCGAGCACGGTGCGCGCGCACATCCGAGAGCACGGAGGCGATCCGTCGAACGTCGAGCTCATGCCCGCGCCGCTCGACACGTTCTGGATCCGTGACTTCGGGCCGCAGGTGGTCGCGGTCGGAGGGACGCACTACTTCGTCGACTTCCCGTACGACACCGAGCGGCCGGAGGACGACGTGGTGCCGGAGCGGCTCGGCGCCCGCTTCGGGCTCGCGACGCGGCGGACCGCGATGGACATCGAGGGCGGTCACCTCGTGGTCGAAGGCGGGGTCTGCATCACGAACGACGACGTGGTGCGGCGCGGGAAGCTGCTGGGCTGGACGAAGGTGGAGGTCGCGGCGGAGCTCGAGGGGCTCTTCGGGTGCCGAAGCGTGGTGTACGTGCCAGCGCTCGAAGGGGAGCCGACGGGGCACGTCGATCTCTACGTGGCCGCGACGGGGCACGGGCGCGTGGTGGTGGGTCGCTACACGCGCGAGCAAGACGCGACGAACGCGCGGCGGCTCGATCGCGCGGCGCGGCAGCTCACGGAGGCGGGCCTGCACGTGACGCGGGTTCCGATGCCGTCGAACGCGGAGCGCACGTTGTTCCGCAGCTACACGAACCTGGTGGTGCTTCCTTCGGCCACGCTGGTGCCGCGCTACCTGGAAGACCGCGATCACGAAGAAGAGGCCTACGCGATCCTGCGCGCGGAGCTACACGGCAAGACGCTGCAGCCGCTGGTGGCCGACGAGCTGATCGAGCTCGAAGGCGCGCTGCACTGCGTGGCGCTCACGCTGCCGTTTTAGTGTTCGCTGCGCGAGCCCCACGAGCCTTCGCTCACTTCGTGAGCTCTGATTGCGTGAAGACGAGGGTTCCAAGGGGCGCAGCCCCTTGGCCCGCGGAGCGTCCGAGGGCCGCTCCCGCAGCGAAGCCGAAGCGCAGCGAAGGCGCAACGAAGGGTGCGGACCGAGGAGGGGGTCGCGGGGATCTCCCCGCGCTCCGTGAGCGGAGGCCGAAGGCCGCAGCGAACACAAGACGCCGCTCCCTTGACCCGCGGGGCGGAGTCGCCTTCGATGCGCGGCCATGGTGCATCCGCTCGCTGGCAAGCTCGCTCCGAAGTCGATCCTCCCCGACGTGCCCGCGCTCCTCGCGGCGTACTACACGGTCACTCCCGACGTGTCGGATCCCGCGCAGCGCGTGGCGTTCGGGACGAGCGGGCACCGTGGCTCGTCGAACAAGGGGTCGTTCAACGAGGCGCACATCGCGGCCATCGCGCAGGCGATCTGCGAGCACCGCGCGGCGGAGGGGATCACGGGGCCGCTCTTCGTGGGCAAGGACACCCACGCGCTCTCGACGCCGGCGGAGATCACCGCGATCGAGGTCTTCGTGGCCAACGGGGTCACGGTGCTGCGCACCGACGGCTACGCGCCGACTCCCGCGGTCTCGCACGCGATCCTCGCGCACAACCGGAGCGCGTCGCGGAAGGCGGACGGCGTCGTGATCACGCCTTCGCACAACCCGCCCGAGGACGGCGGCTTCAAGTACGACCCGCCGCACGGCGGACCCGCGGGGGGCGAGATCACCTCGGCGATCGAGAAGCGCGCGAACGAGCTGCTGGCGAACGGGCTGCAGGGCGTGCGGCGGGTGTCGTGGTCGGAGGCGCGCGCGAAGACGGAGCGCTTCGACTTCGTGACGCCCTACGTGGAGGCGCTCGGGACGATCGTGGATCTACCGGCCATCGCGGCCGCGAAGGTGCGCATCGGCGTGGACCCGATGGGCGGGTCGGGGATCGGCTATTGGGCGCCCATCGCGGAGCGCTGGAAACTCGATTTGACGATCGTCAACGACGACGTGGATCCACGTTTCGCGTTCATGCACGTGGACCACGACGGGAAGATCCGGATGGATTGTTCGTCGCCCTACGCGATGGCGGGGCTCGTGGCGATGAAGGATCGTTTCCAGATCGCGGTGGGCAACGACACCGACTTCGATCGGCACGGGATCGTGTGCCCGAGCGTCGGGCTGCTCGGGCCGAACGCGTACCTCGCGGTGTGTGTCGATCACCTGTTCCGCACGCGCGAGTGGAAGGGCGCGAAGGTCGGCAAGACGCTGGTGAGCAGCTCGATGATCGATCGCGTGGCGGCGGAGCTCGGGCGCGAGCTCGTCGAGGTGCCGGTCGGCTTCAAGTACTTCGTCGACGGTCTGCTCGACGGATCGTTCGGGTTCGGCGGGGAAGAGAGCGCGGGCGCGAGCTTCCTGCGCTTCGACGGAAGCTGCTGGACGACCGACAAGGACGGGATCTTGCTGGATCTGCTGGCGGCCGAGATCGTGGCGCGCACGGGCGAGGATCCCGGACAGCGCTACGCAGCGCTCACCGCGCGTTTCGGCGAGCCGGCGTACGCACGCGTCGACGCGCCCGCGACGAGCGCGCAGAAGAACGTGCTCAAGAAGCTCGCGCCGGAGGACGTGAAGGGCGACGTGCTGGCGGGCGAGAAGATCACCGCGAAGCTCACGCGCGCGCCTGGCAACGGCGAGGCGATCGGTGGGCTGAAGGTGACGACGGAGAGCGGCTGGTTCGCGGCGCGCCCGAGCGGCACCGAGGACGTCTACAAGATCTACGCGGAGAGCTTCCGCGGCCCAGCGCACCTCGCGCAGCTCCAGGCAGAAGCGCGCGAGCTGGTGGCTACGTGCTTCCAGGCCGCGGGGGTCTGACGCTCAGCGGATCGCCCTCCGTGAACCCAGCGCGAAGCGCGCGTATGGAGAAGCTCGTAGCAATCAAGCCAAGCGCGAAGAACAGGGTTCCAAGGGGCGAAGCCCCGCGAGCTCTAACGAATCGCGCGCGCGAAGAGGCGTAGGCGGCGCGCGTCTTCTTCGTTGGACGTCGCGATGCGTGCGGCGACCTCGGCGCGCATGCGGGCGCTCTTGGCGCGGCGCGCGAGTGGAACGGCTTTGCGGTTCGTGGCGCTCGACGCGACGAGGGTCACGAGATCCGCGACCGCCCAGGGATCGTCGCCCACCGCGCGGGCGTCGCGCTTCACCGCTTCTTCGATCGGCTCGAGGGCGGCGGTGAAGGAGCGCTCGCGGACGTACTCGTGCGCGAGCAAGATCGCGGGGCGCGGATCGTCGGGCTGACGGCGGATGAGCACCGCGAGGCGCTGCTCTTGATGGCGCGCGAGGGCGCCGCCTTCCGCGAGGCGTTCGTACATCGGTACGAGCTCGGCCGGCACCGGCGACCAGAGCGCGCCTCGCTCGGTGGGAGCGGGCGAATCGTTCGTGCCTGCGGTGTCCGTCGTGCCCGCAGTGTCGTCGGGCCCTCGGTTCGTCGTCTCACGGGCCGCCGTGTCGTGGGCAGTCGTGTCGCGCTTCGTCGGCGCACGTTTCGTCGTCGCGCGGTTCGTCGGCTCGTTCGACTCGGCGGTCCCGCTCGAGTCGCTCGGGCCGCCCGCGACGGTGGTCGGCGCATCGCCCTCGTCACCGCCCGAGAACACCGCCACGCCGAGCGCGATCAACACGAGCGCGGCGATCGCGAGGACCCGCTCCTTCGTGCGCGAGGGCTTCGCCTCGGCAGGCATCGGCGGCGGTCGCTCGGTCGTCGCGTGCGCGAGCGGCACGTCGTGCAGACGCACCTCGCCGCTGCCTCCCGAATCGCCAGTTCGGGCGGTCGTGCGCGCTCGCTCACCATCCGGGTGGCTCGTGCGCGGCTCGATCGCGTCGCTGCCCGTCGCGCCCGAACGCGGCCGCGCGGGCATCGTGCGGCGCGGATCGGTTCCGTCGAGCGGATGTTGACCGCTGCGAGGACGCGGCAGCGGCGTGGTGTCGATCGCGGCGAGCATCGCGGCCGCGTCGGGATACCGATCGCGCGCTTCCTTCGCGAGGGCGCGTGCGACGAGCGCGTCGAGCTCGGGCGGCACGTCGAGGTCGTGGCAGGTCTCCTTCAGCGAGGGCGGCGGCGTGAGGAGGTGCGCGCGCAAGAGCTCGTGCGCCTCGGAGAACGGAAAGGGTCGCCGGCCCGCGAGCAGCTCGAAGAGCACGTTGCCGAGCGCGTACACGTCCGCGCGCGCGTCCGCGGAGCCGCCGCCGGCTTGTTCGGGCGCCATGTACGCGGGCGTGCCGACGACGATGCCGGAGCGCGTGAGGGTGCCGCTGCCGCCTGCGGTGTCGCGCGCGAGGCCGAAGTCGAGCACCGTGACGTGATCGCTGCCGTCCTCCAGCACCTCGACCATCACGTTGTGCGGCTTGAGATCGCGGTGCACGAGGCCGCGCGCGTGGGCGTGCGCGACGCCGCGGAGGATCTGACGCACGATCCCGATCGCGCGCTCGGGCGCCACGCGGCCTTCCTTGATCAAGCTCGCGAGATCGCGGCCCGAGAGCAGATCCATCACGAGGAAGGGCTTGCCCTCGTCGATGCCGAAGTCGGTGATGGTCACGACGTTCGGGTGCCGGAGCTGCGAGAGCATGCGCGCCTCGCGCTCGAAGCGCGTGCGCAGATCGATCGAGGTCGCGTGGTGCTCGTGCAGCAGCTTGATCGCGACGCGACGCCCGAGCTGCACGTGCTCGGCCTCGTACACGCTGCCCATGCCGCCTTCGCCGAGGCGTCGGATCACGCGGTAGCGGCCGGCGAGCAGGCGACCGATCGTGGAGTCCTCGGAGGTCATGCTTCGTACGTCGAGACGCGCGCCGGTCGCCTCGTGCGCCAGGATCACCGAGTCGGGGGCCTCCGGACAAGTCGAACGTCGGACGTGCACGACGGAAGAGGAACGTTTCGGCGCGCAGGCACGCTTCCGCGTTCGTGTACTCTCGCGCGCGCATGGAAGCTCGCGTGATCGGCGGACGCTATCGGATCGAACGCGCGCTCGGCGAAGGCGCGTCGGCCCGCGTGTTCGCGGCGCGTACGCCCGAAGGTGCGTTGGTGGCGCTCAAGCTCCTGCACGAGCACGCCGATCCGACGGACGCGGAGCGACGGAGGCTCGAGCGCGAGGCGCGCGCGCTCAACGGCATCGAGCATCCGGCGGTCGTTCGCGTGCTCGACTTCGGGGTCGACGAGCGCACGCCGTACCTGGTGGTCGAGCACTTGATGGGGGAGCCGCTCGACGTGGTGATCGCGCGCGGGCTGCCTCCGCACGACGGGCTCGTGCTCGGACGCCACGTGATCGACGGGCTCGCCGCCGTGCACGCGGCCGGAGTGCTCCACCGCGACGTGAAGCCGGGCAACGTGTTCGTGCTGCCGGGCGGGCGCGTGAAGCTGCTCGACTTCGGGCTCGCGAAGTTCACCGACGAGGCGCGCTGGGGCGAGCACTCTCAGCTCACACGCATGGGCGCGCAGCTCGGGACGCCCGCCTACATGCCGCCGGAGCTCTGGTTCGGAGAGGCCGCCGACGCGGCGAGCGACGTGTACTCGGCGGGCGTGTTGCTCTTCGAGTGCGTGGCGGGCGTGACGCCCTTCGACGCCGACAGTCGGCTCGCGTGGGTGCGCACGCACGCGACGACGCCGGTGCCGCGGCTCGCGGATCGACGCGCGGGGCTGCGCGGCTTCGAGGGGCTCGATCCGATCCTCGCGCGCGCGCTCGCGAAAGAGCGCAAGGAACGGTTCGCGGACGCGGGCGAGCTGTCGCGGGCGCTCTCGTGAGCGTCGCGCGGAACAGAAGCTGGTGGCCGATTTCGCAAGCCGCCCTACCGGACGGCGCGCAGCTCGCGCAAGCGAGCGAAGGCTCGTGGGAGGGGGCCCCATCGGGGCTTCATGCCCCGTGGGGGACGGTCTGGCGAGAGACCTCAAGGAAGCTGAACGCTCACGCGACCGGTGATCCGCACGCACGTCATGCGTCTCTTGGGCGCCGCAGATACGATCGACGCATGCGAGTCGCGTGGCTCTTGGCACTCTTCGTCGGATGCGGCGTGTCGACCGATGCGCCGATGGATGCCCCGCCCGCGCGTGTGCTGCGGTGCGAGGTGCCGCGCTCGATCACGATGCTCGCGTCCGACGAGCCGCCGAATCCAGGCGTCCCGATCGCGGTGATCGGTTGGTCCGACGACGAGTGCACGCTCCGCAACGAGGTCGGAGACGACAACGATCTGCTGGCGGTCGCGGACCTGACGGGGGTGTTCTCGGGCAGCCTCTCCATCGTCGCCGTGGAGGACTGGCGCATCGTGAGCTCGAGCCTCGGGAGTGGACCGACGACCATGATCGTCGGTGTGCCGCGCGACACGGACGTGGAGCTGCTGCTCGGCCGCGACGGCGTGCGCGTGAGCATCGTGCTGCGGGTCGAAGGCGACGTGGTGGTCGTCGTGGCCATGACGCTCGCCTGAGCCGAGCCACGAGCTCCCAAAAACGACGAACGACGAACGACGAACGACGAACGACGAACGACGAACGACGAACGGCCCGTCGCGATCTGCGGCGGGCCGTTCGTGCGCGAGAGACGCGCTGCGCTCAGCTCTTCTTCGCCTTCGCTTCTTCTTCCGCGATCTGTCGGTGCACGTCCGCCATGTCGAGGGCCTTCGCTTGGCCGACGAGATCTTCGAGCGCAGGCTCGGGGAGCGCGCCCGCGTCGCGGAAGAGCAACACGCCGTCGCGGAACACCATCAGCGTCGGGATCGACTGGATGCCGAGGCCCATCGAGATGCCCTGCTCGACGTCGGTGTTCACCTTGAGGAACTTCGCGTCCGGGTGCTTGCCCGCCACGCGCTCGAAGATCGGCCCGAACATGCGGCAGGGACCGCACCACGGCGCCCAGAAGTCGACGAGCACGAGGCCGCCTCCTTCGATCGCGTCCTTGAGGGATTGTTCGTTCGCTTCGATCGCGTGACCCATGGTGGTCCTCTCGTTTCGGTGCCCGCAATGATCTCGGATGTTCCTCGGTGCCTTCGCCGAAAAACTCGCTCTATCACGAGACGAGCGGCGTGGCGCGCACGTTACGCGAGCGGCACCGCGAGCACCGGACAGGGCGCGGCGTGGAAGACCCGCTCGGTGTGGGTGCCGACGAGCGCGTCGAAGAAGGAGTCCTGACCGCGCGTGGCCATCACGACGAGGTCGACGTCCTGCGCGGCCTCCGTGATCGCCTCCGCGACCGGGCCCTGCACTCGTTTGACCTGACAGAGCCAACCGTCCGGCAACGGGAGCTCGGGGAGCTCGGGCGCGCCGTCGCCGACCTTGAGCAGGACGACCTCGCCGGGCGGCAACGACGAGCGCGTGAGCAGGCGCGAGAGCGCGTCGCAGGCGGCCTTCGCGCTCTTGGCATCGCCCGCGGGCACGAGCACGCGACGCAGACGCAGCGCGCCGCGCTCGACGAAGGGGCGCGCGCCGATCGGGATGACCAGCGTCGGCGACGGGAGGTTCTCCGCGAGCGCCTCTGCGCGGCTCGCCATCATCCAACGCGCGATGCCGGTGCGCGCGTGGGTGCCGACCACGACGAGATCGGGCTGCAAGCGACGCAGCGCGTCGAGGGTGGTGTCGACCGGATCGTCGCAGCAGGTGTGGATGATCTTCTCGTGCGCGATCCGTCCGGTGTGGTTCCACGAGCGGAGGATCTCGTCGGCGCCGAAGAGGCGGGCTTCCACGTCCGGCTCGTTGCCGGCGTGCACGGAGACGAGACGCGCGCCGCTCGCGAGGGCGAGGGCGAGCGCGTGCTCGAAGGGGACTCGGTCTTCGTCGCGATGCGCGGCGGCGGCGTGGGCGATCGTGGTCATCGGGGTGGCTCAATCCAAATCTCGTGCCGGGTCTGGACGGGGCTCGTGATGCGGACGGCCCGCGTTTCCGAGCGAGCACCTGGCGGTGACGTGACCGCTCACGTCGCAACCCGTGCGCATCGCGTCGCACGACGTCGCAACGGACGACGACGCAGGAAATGCGGCGGGCGCGGATTCAGCGCCACACGTCGCAGGGCGATTGCCAGGTGCAGCGCAACGTCGCGACCTCGATCGACGCTCCATCGACGCGAAGCCGGTACGGAACGCTCTGCCACGCTCCGGTCTCCGTGCGCACCTGCATGGCGAAGTGGAGATGACGAGCGCCCGCTCGGCCGGTCCACCCTTCGGTGCCGAGTGGGACCCCCGCCTCGACGTGCTCGCCGCGGTGCACGGTGACGTCGATCAGGTGCGCGTAGAACGAGTAGGTACCGTCGTCGTGTCGCAGGCGGACGTGGTTGCCGTACCCCGAACCACACGGGTCGTCCGTGCCGGGCGGAGGCTCGGGACAGCCGGCGTGCAGGTCGACCACGACTCCCGCATCGACGGCGACCACCCGACCGCGCGGCTCCGCGGCGTCGGCTTCGGCGACCAGATCGAGCGCGAAGAGCGTGTCGAGGTAAGCGTGGCTGCCGTCCACGTCGCGCCCCGAATGTGTGGCTCGCACCCCGTTGGAATGACGGAGCGGCAACGAAACCTCCCGTGATGACGACCGGATCGGCACACAGCGCCCGTAGGACCAATCGCGTGGGTCGACCCCTCGTGCACACACCTCACCGGTCGGACAGTCTGCCGAAGCCGGCTCACATCGCGAGCCCGAGACGGGGCGATCGAGCGACGCTGCGGACGAACGCCACTCCTGCGGCGGGGGCGCCGACGACGAGGTCGACGACCCCGAGCCGGTCGGCCCGACGGCACCGACACCGACGGCACCGACGCCGACGGCACCGGACGGCCCCACCCCGGACCGCCCCGACACCGAAGACCCCGGAGCGGAAGGCAGCGTCCCGTTCGTGTCCTCCACGGGCGGCCACGACGGGGAGAGAGGCTCCGCCACACACCCGAGCCACCACATCGCCACCGCCATCATCAGGACGAAGAGCGCGAGCGCGCTCGTGACCACTTGACCCCACGTCCGACGGGCGGAGCCGTCTTCGAGGGGAAGCACGTGCTCGACCGGAGGCACGAGCGACGCGAAGCGGGTGTCGAGCGAGAGCTCTCGATCCGTCGACGCGTCGAGCAACGCGCTCGTCTCCACGTCCGAGGTCGCCGAGCGCTCGGTCTCGTCCACCCAAACCGCCCCCGCACGCGAGGCGCGGCTCGGAGGAAGCGAGGCTCGATTGGCGGTGATCAGCCCTCGCAGCTCCGACAGCTCGGTCCCTGCGGCGTCCAAGACCGCTCGCGAGAGCCCAGCGCGCGCGTCGAACGCGTCGAGAGACGCGAGCGCGTCGGTGAGGGCACGCGCCATCGCCTCGGCGCTCCCGAACCGAGCGTCGGGGCGCGCCTGAATCGCGACCCGTACCACCTCCGCGAGCATCTCCGGGCAGTCCGGACGACGCTCCTTCACGGAAGGACGCTCCGCCGCCATGATCGCCGCCAGGGTCTCTCGCTCGTTGCTGCCGCGAAACAGACGAGAGCTCGTCAGCAGCTCGTAGAGCACGACTCCCATCGCGTACACGTCGACGCGCTGGTCGTACTCGCCGTCGACTTGCTCGGGCGCCATGTACGCGAACTTACCTTTGATCGACCCCGCTCGTGTCTTGGTGATTCGACCGCGAAGCCGAGTGATTCCGAAGTCGATCAGCTTCGTATGCCCGTTCGAGCACACGAAGAGATTCTGCGGCGAGATGTCTCGATGCACGAGACCTTCGGGGTGACCATCCACGTCCGATCGAAGCGCATGCGCGGCCGTCAACCCGTGCAGACCATCCAACACGACCCGCGCCGCAGACGCGATCGGCAGTTGCGCGCCGCCGCGCGCGAGATGCTCACGGATCAGCCGAGACGCGGTGACGCCTTCGAGGTACTCCAGGACCATCACCGGTTCGTCTCGGTGGCGGCGCACCTCACGGACCGTGACGACGTTGGGATGGACGATCCGAGCTGCGACGAAGGCCTCGTCCAAGAACATGTCGACGAACGAGGGTTGATCGAGGTACTTCGGCAGAAGTCTCTTCACCGCGACGGGTGTGGAGAAGTCGAAATCTCCGATCGCCATCGCGAGCGTCACCCGAGCCATTCCGCCGTTGCCGAGGTGGGCGAGCGGCACCAGGCCTTCGGGCCAGACGAGGTCCTCGCGCACCGTGGTACGCGTCGAAGCGAGGGACGATCCAAGCGAGCTCATGGGAGTGCCTCGAGTCGATTCGAAGACCGTTGGACGCCTCTCGGACTCGTAATTCTCCGCGCCCGAGGCACCATCATCGTGAATCACGACGAGTCACGCCGCGCTTCCCCGTCGTGGTGAGTACCGAACAAAGTACCACTCGTTACGCGTCTTCCAAGAAAGAGCGACATCCTCGTAAGGAAGATCTTCGACGAGCAAGACCGTTCACTCACGCGATGACAGTCGCATTTCGAGGCAAAAGAAGCGAACCGACCAACGTCGTCCAACCCGCGATCCGAGGCTTTCGGTTCGACGCGATCGGGAGGGAGCACGTCGCGGAGTGGTGGCATCCAGGCACCACTCTCCCGCCAGCGACGGTGCCGCGCACGCGCGCGCGTCGAAGGAAGTCCGTGTGCGTTCGCGTCACCGAGCGAACGCTACCGAGTCACCACTTGGATCGGGCACGCGAGCCGATACGCGCCGTCGTCGTGCCGAATGGGCAGCTCCCAGCTGCGGAGGCCATGAACCGTCGCGTAGACGCGGCGCGCGCTCTCCGCGTCGGAGCCGTCGAACGCCACCTCCGCGAGCTGCTCGGTGTCGAGCCCCGCGCCGCCGGCATCGCGCAGCGCCGCGAGCGTGCGCGCCCAGGTCGTCGGCACGACCTGATCGTCGAGCGTCGGCACGTCGTCGAGGACGAGCGTGTGGCGCGGCAGCCCGGACGCCTCGAGGACGTCGGCGACGAGCGCGAAGGTGAGGCGGCCTTCGACCGAGTCGCGCCAGGCCGCGCGCGCGAAGCGGTGCACCTCCGCGAGCGTCCGTGCGGTCGCGGTGCGGGTACTCCGTCGCGACGGCTCGGAGAACGCGAAGAGCTCGGGCAACCACCCACGTGCGTTCGCGGCGAGCGTGTCGGGCACCTCTCCCGCAGGCCACTCCAAGACGTGGCGCCAACCGACGACGAGCTCGCGCGGCAGCAAAGACGGAGCCGCATGTCTCGACGCGTCCTCGAGCTCGTCGACGGCCGCCGTGGGCGCCACCCGAGCGGACGCCAAGCCGCGCAGCACGAGCGCTTCGAAGAGCTCCCCTTCGGCACCGGTCGCCACCGCGATCGCTCGCGCGCGCTCCGCTTCGTCGAGCGCGTCGATCGCCTCCGCCGCGAGCAGGTGGGCGCGCACCTTCTGCAATCGCGCGCGCAGCTCGATGGCTTCGCCGGCATCGTGCGACCAGCTCACCGCGTGCCGCAGAAGCGCGACGGCCGACGGGGCCTGACCCCCCGTGAGCCATGCCCGCGCGACGCGGATGGCGCGAAGCACCCGCCGACTCGGAGATCGATGGTCGAGGAGCAAGGTCCGCGCGACGGGGTCGACTTGGTCCGCGGGCGGCGCGGCGAGCACGTCGAGGCGCCACGTGTCGAGCGCGAGCGGCGCGAGGCTCGGCGCGTGGCGTTCGACGAGCGCGCGCTCCTCGGCTCCGGAAGGCCCGAAGGCCGCGACGAAGAGGTGCGCTTCGGCCACCCAGGAGCGCTGCTCCGGGGTCGTCGCGTCAGCCATCGCTCGGCTCGCCGCCGCGTCGGCGTCCGGACCACGCGTCGTGTAGAGCGTCGCCAACGCGTGCGCGAAGGGATCGTCCTCGCGACGGCTCTGCGCCAGAGCCCGTGCCGCTGCACCCCCACGTCCCCGGAGCGCGTGCACGATCGCGCGAACCGCGTGCAGGCGATCGGGACGCGACCCCTCGACCCAAGCGACGATCTCGTCCGCTTCGTGGAGCCCTCGATCCAACCAGAGCGGATACGCCGCTTCGAACAGCTCGGCGGCGCGCTCGGGGGGCGCGTATCGAGCGGCCCGCAACACGTGACGCGCGGCCCCTCGGAGGTCGCCCCGACGTGCGCGGTCGAGCCAGAATCGGGTGAATCGCTCGTTCACGACGGCCGAAGCGCGCGGCGCCGAGGACCACGCGCTCGCGCGCTCCGCCGCGACGCGGTCGTGTCGCTCGGGCTGCATCACGAGTCCCGCGCGCACCAAGGCGACGAGGTCGACGTCGAAGTCTTCGTGGTCGTGCATCGCTCGGAGCCAGTCGATCTCGACTTCGGCGTCGTGCAGGGACAAGAGCTCCGAGAGCCGTCGCGCGCTCGGCGTCAGGGCGCGCGCCGAGGCGTCGAGCGCGGTATCGAACGAGGCGTGGTGGGGGGGTGCGTCGCGTCTCGGTTGCCGCAGCGACAGCTCGTGGCGCTGCAAACGTCGGAGGGCGTCCGCGGCTGGGAGGGCCGCCATCAGCGGGGCGACCATCTCGAGCGCCAGCGGGTTGCCGCCGAAGAGCTCGAGCACCGCGGACACGTCGCCTTCGTCGAGCGGCGGGGCTTCGAGCGCTTCGAGCGCCTCGGTGAGCACGGCCTCGGCGGCGCTCGCTCCGAGCGGCCCGACCGTCAGGGCCTCGAAGTCCGGTGGGCAGCCCCCGCGCGCGACGACGATCCACGGACGCTCGCGGTGGGCTCGGAGGTGCTCCCAATCGATCGAGTCGACCGGATCGATCCACGTCGGCTCCGTGATCGTCGCGATCCGCGCGTCGGAACGCTCGACCTCCCAACGCGCCGCGGTCGGAAACGCCGCACGCACCAGGGTCGACTTTCCGATCCCCGGCGCGCCGCACACCACGGCGCCCCCGAGCGCGACTCGGGCCCGCAGCGCCGCGGTCTCGGCGTCGCGCCCGTACGCGCGCACCCCGCGCGGGCGCACCGTGCCCTCCCGGAGGGCGTCGAGATCTCGAACGTCGTAGAGCCGATACCCGTTCATCGGGTCGCGGCGCGCGACGAGGCGACCGTCCGTATCCCAGCGTCGCAAGGTCTTGGTGCTGACCCCGAGGTACTTGGCCGCTTCGGAGACGCTGAGCAGACGCGACATCGACGGGTCGCAGTGTGACCGAGGTTTCGGACGTGCAACACGGCGAGCTTCGTTCACCCGTTCGATTGACGTTCCTGGAGCCGACCGCCAGGCCGGGCGACCCGGCGTCACACGAGCGTCGCCGTGAGGCGACCGAGCCGAACCGATTCGAGGGTCGGTGTCGATTGGTGAGCCGATTCTCGCGCGACCCGCGACTCCCCCACCATGCGTGTGCTCTCGACCCTCGCGCTCACCGGCCTCGCGCTCACTGGCTTCGCGTGCAGCGGCACCATCGGCGCCCCCGAAGGTGGGCCTCGGCCTGAGCCGGAGCGCGAGCCGCCGGTCGACGTCACCTCGCCGCTCGAATGTGAGCCGTCGGTCGCACGGCCGATCGAAGCGCGGGTGTGGCGCCTCGGTCGCGCGCAGATGGTCGCGAGCCTGAGCGCGCTGCTCGGCTTCGACGTCGAGGACTCGCTCGAGCTCGCGCCCGATCCGGTCGGGGTGACCTTCGCGGGCGAGGTCGACGCGCTGCGCATGCGGGACGCGGAGGTCTCGGCGTTGTGGCGGAGCGCGGAGCGGCTCGCGGCCCGCGCGGTGCGCGAAGGAAACGTGGCGACGCGCTGGCCGTGCGTGAGCGCGCCCGACGCGGCGTGCGCCTCGAGCTTCGTGCGCGAGCTCGGGCGCGAGGCGTTTCGTCGCCCGCTGACGGAGGACGAGCACACGCGCTACGTCGCGCTCTTCGACCTCGCGCAGACCGAGCTCGACGAAGGCGCGCGCGCGGTCGTGCAGGCGATGCTTCAGTCGCCGCACCTCGTGTACCGATCGGAGCTCGGCCCGGAAGGGGCGCGCGGGGTGGTGTCGCTGACCTCGCACGAGCTCGCGGACGCGCTCTCCTACTTCTTCACCGACGCGCCGCCGGACGCGGAGCTCGCGGCGCTCGCGGACGACGGCGCGCTCGCGCGCAGCTTCGACGCGCAAGTCGCGCGCCTCGCCGCCGACCCGCGGTTCGCCGACAAGCAGCGCCGCTTCGTCCGCGAGCTGCTCGACCTCGAGCACCTCGGTGCGATCGACAAGGACACGACGCTCGTTCCCAACTTCGAGGCGCTTCGTCCGCGATTCGCGGCGGAGCTCGACGACTTGCTCACCCGCGCGATCACGGAAGAACGTTTGAATCTCGGGTTGCTCTTCGACTCCCGCGAGGCGGTGACGGATCCCGCGCTCGCGGAATACTACGGCGTCGACGTAGGCACGGACACCTTGCCGCCCGAACGACGCGGTCTGCTGACGCGCGGCGCGTTCCTCGCGGTGCACTCGGGCTTCGGCGTCACCTCGCCCGTCACGCGTGGACACGTGGTCCGCACGCGCATCCTCTGCGACGTGATCCCACCGCCGCCGCCCGGCGCGAACACCTCGATCCCCGAAGCGGTGCCCGGCATGAGCCAGCGCGACCTCATCGACTCCGTCACCGCGACGGGCTCGTGCGCGACCTGCCACTCGCGCATGAACGATCTCGGCTTCGCGTTCGGGGCCTACGATCCCGCGGGCGGGCTGCGCGAGGTCGACGACTTCGGCGAGCCACTCGTGGTCGCGGGCACGATCACCGAGACCCAGGATCTCGATGGCGACTTCGCCGATCTCGACGAGCTCCTCGATCGCCTGCGCGACAGCGACCAGGTCGCGCAGTGCATGACGCTGCAGGCGTTCCGCTTCGCCTCCGGTCGCGGCGCCAACGCAGGCGACGCCTGCACGAACGTCGCGATGCTCGACTCGACCGGACGTGGGGCCGCGCTCCGCTTCGACGAGCTCCTGCTCGCCTACGTGACCCAGCCCTCCTTCCGCCAGCGTGAGGTGTTGCCGTGACTGATCACCGTCCGATCCGCCGTCCGCTCGCTCGTCGTTCGTTCCTCCGTCGGCTCGGTCTCGTCGGCGCCGGCCTCGCGCTCGGTGCGCCGCGCTTCGTCCGCACCGCGCACGCCGACGACGACGGCACGCCGCGTCGCGTGATCTACCTCGGCTCGTCGAGCGGCTGCGTACCCGATCAATGGTTCCCCACGAGCGACACGCGGTTCGCGTACAGCACCGAGCCGCTCGAGCGACACGCCGCGAACCTCTCGATCTTCCGCGGCGTGAGCATGACGAACGGCGGCGATCACAAGCCGTGGGTCATGGCGACCGGCAGCCGCGAGTCGGGGAGCCCGTCGTTCGATCAGCTCGTCGCCGCGCGCATGCGGGAGCTCGGTTACGACCAAGCGCCGCTCGTGCTCTGCGGCGAAGCGAAGTCGGGCAACCACCGTGGCTGGCTGAGCTTCGGGCTCGACGGCGCGCACGTGCTGCCGGAGCGCGATCCGCTGCGCGCGTTCGCGACGGTGTTCGGACGCGAGCCCTCGGCCGGTGGTCCCACCACACCGCCGGGACCCGATCCGCGCGTGGCGGTGAACCGTGCGATCCTCGGCGCCGTGGCCGGCGATCTCGCGCAGGTTCGGGACCGACTCTCCGCCGCGCATCGCGCGCGCGTGCTCGAGCACGCGGACGCGGTCGATCGGCTCGCGGCGACCTTCGTCGACGGAGGCGGCGTGGTGTCGGGGGCGTGTGGCGAAGGCGAGGACGCGTTCCTCACCGCGCCGTCGAGCTACCTCGAGCGCTGCAAGCGTCACATGGATCTGATCGCGCTCGCGTTCGCGTGCGATCGTCGGCGCGTGGCGAGCTTCCTCATGACCCCGCTCGGGCACGACAACATGCGACCCGGGCACTACCGCGGCGACGCGTACCTCGGCGGCGCGCTCGGGCTGCCGGGGCTGCGCGAAGAAGATCAGCTCGACTCGGATCTGCCGGGCGATCTGCACCAATCCGTCGCGCACCATTGGGCGTCGAACGCGCGCTACGCCACGGCGTTCGCGCGCATCCACCGCGCGGAGGCCGCGGTCGTCGCGTATCTGATCGATCGTCTGAAGGCGATCCCCGAGGGCAGCGGCAGCGTCTTCGATCACACCGCGATCTTCTGGACGAACGAGCACGCGGATCCGAACCACGGCGTGAACGCAGGGCGCGCACGTTTCCCGACGGTGGTGATCGCGGGCTCGCGCACGGGCCTTCGAACGGGAAGCTTCGTGGATCTGCCGGGCGGCAACGAGATCCACGGGCGCATGTTGCTCTCGATCGCGCGCGCCTCGGGCGCGGAGCTCACGCGCTTCGGGACCCACGTGGAGCCGTGGCCGGAGCTCTTCGCGTGAAGAGGTGCGCATGACGCCTCCCGTGCACCCCGCCGCGCGACGTGCGCCGACGCCGTCGAGCGTGGTGCCGATCGCGGCCGCGCGCTCCGACGCGGACGTCGTGCGGTCCGCCCAGGGTGGCGATCGGCACGCGATGGGCGTCCTCTACGATCGTCACGCGGCCTACGTGCAGCGGGTGATCCGTCGAGTGCTCGGGGCGGACGTCGAGACCGCCGATCTGCTCCAGGACACGTTCCTCGCGGCCTTTCGTGGGCTCACGAGGCTCCGCGAGCCCGATCAGTTTCGAGGTTGGGTCGCGCAGATCGCGATCAACACGGTTCGTTCGCGTCTTCGTCGGCGCCGCGCGCTCCGGTGGCTCTCGTTCGGGGCGGAGCTGCCGGAGGTGGAGGTCGTGGCGCTCGATCCGAGCGCGCGGCAGGCGCTGCGGCGCGCGTACGCGATCCTGGAGAAGCTCCCGGTCGAAGAGCGGCTCGTGTTCTCGCTCTGTCACCTCGAGGGAATGACGATGGACGAGCTCGCGCAGGCGTGCGGGGTGAGCGTCGCGACCGCGAAGCGGCGGCTGGCGCGCGCACGCGAACGCGTCGAGAAGCTCGCGCGCCACGATCCGGCCCTGAACGGCCTCGTCACGTCGGAGAACGATCATGAACGGTGAAGCGAAGAAGCCTTCGCGCGTCGACGCGGTCTTCGACGACGCGCGGACGATCTTGGACGGACTGCCGTCCGACGAAGCGGCGATCGCGCGCGCGAAGCGGGCGGTGCTCGACGACGGGCTCGATCGAAGCGCGCGCGATCGAAAGTCGTCGAGGCCGTGGGCCTGGATCGCGGTCTCGACGACCGTGGTCGCGGCGGTCGTGGCGCTGCTCTTCGTGGGGCGGAGCGAGCCTGCGCTCACGTTCGCGGTCGACGACGCGCCGGGACGCACGGGCGCGTGGCTCGCGGCCGAGAGCGTCCCCCGCACGCTGCGCTTCGACGACGCGAGCGAGCTCGTGCTCGCGCCCGAGAGCGACGCGACGATCGCGTCGACGACGTCGCGCGGGGCGCGGGTGGTGCTGACGCGGGGTCGGCTGCGCGCGCAGATCACGCACCGCGACGACACCGAGTGGAACCTCGACGCGGGGCCCTTCCAGATTCGTGTCGTCGGCACCGCGTTCGAGACGGAGTGGAGCCCCGACGCGGCGTACTTCGAGCTCACGGTGAGCGAAGGCGCGGTCGAGGTGGAGGGCCCGACGCTCGACGCGCGGATCGTGCGCGCGGGGAGCGCGGTGCGGGTGTGGGTGCGGGAGGAGCGCGCGCGCACCGACGAGGCGCCGAGCGTTCCGCGCGAGAGCGAGGCCGAGAGCGAGAGCGGAGTCGAGACGAGCGATCCGGAGCACGCGTCGACCGAGGCGGAGCTCGCGGAGGCGGCGCAACCCACGCGTGCACGTCGCGCGGAAGACGTGCGAAGCGAGCCGAACGACGCGGTCACGCTCGCGCGGTCCGGTCGTTTCGCGGAAGCGATCGCGGCGGTGGAGGCCGCAGGGGTCGAGCGTGTGCTGCGCGCCTCCACGCCGATGGAGCGGCTCGAGCTCGCGGACGCCGCGCGGTATGCGCGCGACGCGTCGCTCGCGAAACGTTTCTACGAAGCCGGGCCACGCACGGGCGACGCGGGAGCGCGCGCGGCGTTCGGGCTCGCGCGGGTCGCGCTCGATCTGCCGGCCGACGCGGCGGGGTCATCCGCCGCGGCCGATCGCGCGGAGGCGATCCGTTGGTTGCGCACGAGCCTGCGTCGCTCGTCACGGGGGGCGCTCGCACGCGAGGCCCGTGGACGCTTGATGGAGCTCTTGCACGCGAGCGGCGATCCGAGCGCGCGTGAGGTGGCGAACGAGTACCTCGCGCAGCACCCGGACGGGCCCCAGGCGGAGGCGGCGCGTCGCATCGTCAGCCCGTGACACTTCCGCCCCCACGACGCGCGGAACGGACACCGATGCCCCGACGCCGCTGATAGAGTCTCATCGTCGATGGTTCGATGGATCGCGCTCCTCGTCTCGCTCGCGATCGCGCCGGCCGTCGCGGCAGCCGACGAATCGGGCGAGTCGGCGCGCTCGGGAACGGATGCCTCCGCGGCGGGCGACGGCTCGCGCGCGTCGAGCGAGAGAGATCCGGAACGTCTGGAGGATCGGGACGCGGCCTCGGGGACCACGAACGACACGCGTCGGCCGCGGGTGCGGGTCACCTTCGCCGAGCCCGGCACGCTGCTCGCGCCGATCGTCGCGGAGCTCTCGGGCCTCGGCGTCGACGTCGAGCGGGACGAAACCGAGTCGGTGTCTTCGTCGAGCGCGTCGTCGCGAACGCCGTCGGGTTCGCCGTCCGATGCGCCGTCGAGATCGTCCGCGCTGGCGGTGCGCGACGAAGCGCAGCTCGACGGGTGGGTACGGCTCGTGGCGCCAGGGCCGACTCGGTTCGTGGTCGAGATCTGGCTCGTCGTGCCGACGTTCGAGCACGTGGCCACGATCGACGCGAACGACGAAGCGCCCGCCTCCGTCGCGCTCCGATCGGTCGAGCTGCTGCGCGCGGCGCTGGTCGGAGCGCGCGCGTTTCGTCGCGCGCCCGTCGCTGCGCCGGTGTCCGAACCACCACCTCCGCCACCGGCGCGCGTCGAAGCCCCTCCGACCCCGGCGTCTTCTCCGCGTGCGAACGTCGGTGCGGTGCTCGGAGCCGGGCTCGGCGCGAGCCCCGGAGGAGGTGTCGTGCCGCTCGCGATGCTCGGGCTCTCGCTGCGGCTTGGTGCGCCGATCGAGCTCGCGGTGGCCGCGGGCATCCCGATCGCGGAGAGCCGCACCCACGTCGACGAAGGTCGGGTCGACGTGCGGGTGGTGCCGCTCGACGTCTCGGTGCGGTACGCGCCGCGCTTCGGGATCGTCGGGCTGACGCTCGGGGCCGCGCTCGGCGCGACGGTGACGCGGGTGGTGGGGAGCACGACCGACGAGGCGCTGCTCGGTCGATCTCGGCGCACGACGGGGGCGACCTTCGCCGGGATCGTGGGCAGCGGCGTGTCGCTCGGCGAGACGGTCGAGCTGATCGCGGAGGCGCGGGTCGGCCGGTTCTTCTCCACGCTCGACGTGCAGGTCGGGGAGCGCACGGTGCGGACGTGGGCGGCGTGGATGCAGGCGATGCTGGGGCTCCGCATTCGCCTCGTCGGAGGCACGCGATGACGTCCCCTCGTGCGACGCGAAACGCATCTCTCTTCGTCGCGCACTCGATCCTCGTGACGCTCTTCGCGTGCGAGCCGCGCTCGATCGACGCGATCGTCGCGCGGGACGCGGAGACTCGGGATGCGTCGCGCGACGCGACGACCGATGCGGACACCGCGACCGATGCGGCGTCCGATGCGGCGTCCGACGCCGGCCGCGACGTCTGGTACCGCGAGCGCTTCGACGACGGAATCGGCTTCTTCACCCCGACCGATCTGCAGACGCCGGAAGGACATCGCGACGGTCGTCCGGGTGCGTTCGGCGGTGTCTTCGACGAGTGGCACACGCCGGATCTGGGCGACGGAGATCGTTCGCTCACCCTCTACAAGACCGCGAACCTCGCGACCGTTCGTTGGCGCCTCGCGCTGCCGAACGACACCGGGCGCGCGATCGAGGGCGTGCGTCTGCGCTACGACGTCGAGACGGCGTGGGTGCGCTTCCAGAGCGCCGACGAGACGGCGCCCGAGTACGACACCAACGCGCACCACGTGGCCTGGTACGACGGCTCGACGCTGCTCGCGCGCTCGGGCGACGTGGTGAACGTGGCGGTCGGCGAGGTTGATCGCGCGCGCTGGCTCACCGACGAAGACCAAGACCGCCTCGGCCTGCGGATCGTGGGTGTGGTGCACGAGCTGCCGGACGTTCGGGTGGCGCCGGGCGAGACGTGGATCGTGGAGTGGGGCTTCGACCCGAGCGAGAGCCGCGCCGAACGACACATGAGCGTCGGGATCGACGAGCTGGTGATCGAAGCGATGAACGAGTGATCGCACGCCACGACGTCCTCGCGGGGCAAGCCTGTCACCAGCGACGCCGTCAGTCGAAGGTCGGAAATCGTTCGACCGCGGAGGTCACCGAAGACTTCGCTCTGCTCCTCGATCGCAGCCTTCGCGACGCGTCGCGCGGGAGCACTTCGTGGGAAAGCACCAGGTCGAGGTCCACGAGGAGATCGTCGCGCAACGACACTTCGATGCGTCGAGCGAGACCTCGGGTATCTTCGACCTCCACCACCTCCACGTTCGTCGTGGCGTCCAACTGGAGAACGCACGGAGCCGCGCAGCTCGCGCCTCGAAGCCGAACCGTGACGCCCTCACGTGTCGTGCGAAACGTCGCTGCGATCGTCCGCTCGCTCGCGGAGTCGGAGCGTTCCGGGGCGTCGCCGGTCGAAGCCCCCCGAGTCTCCATCGCCCCCGTATCGAGCCCTCGTGTGGAGGACGCCGAATCCCGTTCGGTGCGCGCGGTCGCCTCGAACGTCGTCGCGGCTCGACTCGTCGCAGACTGGTGCACCGGACTCGTCGCGGCCCGACTCGTCGCGTCTCGATTCGACGTGGCCGTGCTCGTGTCGACGTTCTCGGCCGGCAACGCGACGTCGAGCGCCGTCACCGATGCGATCGCACCCGCAGTCATCACCCCTGCGGCCACGAGCAGCGAACGCCATCGAGGGCGGGTGGGGACGGCGCGCACCAAACTTCGAGACGCCGAGCTCGACGACGAAGGTTGCGACGCAGCCTCCGGTTCCCACACCTCCGTCGCAGCACGTGGGTCGACGGCCGACGCCCCCCCCGCCTCGCGTGAGCGGCCACGAAACGCCGCGATTCGTTCACGGTGGGTGCGAACCTGCTCGCGACAGTGCTCGAGCACCACGGCCCCGAGACCAGACTCCAGTCGCCCGCCTCGCTCGACGGCCTCGGCGAGGGCGTCAGCCATCACGCCTGCGCTCGCGAACCGTCGCTCGGGGTCGCGTTCGAGCGCGACCCGAACGATCTCGGCCAGCTGCGGCGGACAGTCCGGGCGCAGCGTGGTCACGAGAGGCAACTCCGCGGTCATCAGCGCACCGAGGATTTCGCGCTCGTCGCGCCCCCGAAACAAGCGCGTGCTCGTCAATAGCTCGTAGAGCACCACACCCATCGCGAACACGTCGACACGATGATCGTAGTCGGTGCCGAGCTGCTCGGGCGCCATGTACGCGAGCTTTCCCTTGAGTATCCCCGTGCGCGTGTGCGCGAGCCGGTGATCCGCACGCGAGACCCCGAAGTCGATCAGCTTGGTTCGCCCGTCGACACACACGAACAAGTTCTGCGGAGACACGTCACGATGAATCACGTGCTCGAACGAACCGTCGTCGGCGCGCAGTGAGTGTGCGTGCTCGAGCCCACGCAGTCCGTCGACTGCGATCTGGGTGGCGATCTCCACTGGGATCAACTCGTCACGGACGAGAAACCCTTTGACGAGCTGCGATGCCGTGAGCCCCTCGAGGTACTCGAGCAGCAGAAGCGGCTCCTGCCGAAACTGAAGAAGCCCACGCACCGCCACGACGTTCGGATGTTCGATCCTCGACAGCAGCGCACACTCGTCCAAGAACATGTCGACGAAGCAAGACTCACTCACGAACTGAGGGAGCAGTCGCTTCACCGCGATGGGAGCAGCGAACCCGAACGCGCCCCGCCGAAGCGCGAGGGTCACGGTGGCCATTCCGCCGCGTCCGAGCTCGACGATCGGCTCCACCTCGTCTGGCCACTCGACGGAGTGGGTCAGACTGCGCGCTGCGCTGGTCATGACTCGTCCGCCTCGATCTGGAACCACTCGATCTCCGGAGACTCTCCGGGAAGGTCGGACTCGAGCGTGACCCGAAGCTGCAGGAACCTGCCGAGGAGGTCGACCTCGTGGTGCACCGGGCTCGCCTCGTTCGTCGCCGGATCGAGAAACGCCGAGGACCCGAACGTCGCGTCCGAACAATCCGGAGTCTCACACACACGGAGTTGGACACGAGCACGAAGTGCGACGCGTCGGTACAAGGCGCGAACCTCGGCGTCCGACAGAGCGCGCTTGAAGATCGCGAGATCGGCGACGCCCATCGTCGTCTCGAACCCCCCGTCTCGAAACGATGCGACGTTCCACGCGTCGTCGGGATCGCGGAACGAAATCGGCCCAGTGAACTGAGCATCGAAGCGGCCTTCGCGCACACCGTCGGAGAACAGGTCGAGGGTGGCGACGGAATGACCTCGTTTGGCGAGCGCGCCGAAGTGCCACCGCCCATCGTTGACGACCGACGTTCCGCAGTACGACGCCGTGTCTCCGCCGCCCGCCGATCGCATCGAGCCGCCGAGCGTCGCGCCGGGCGCAGCCCCGTTGCAGCCCTCGTTGATGCCGAACCAGACGTGAGGATCGGCGGGCTCGATGCTCTCGCCTCCGAGGAGGATTCGGTTGTTCGGGAACGTCTCGGCAGCCTCGGAGGAACGAAACCACGCGACCCACGTGAAGTCGGAGGTGTCCATCTGGAGGTCGGGAGTCCGTCCCGCCGGAAGCTCACAGCGCGTACGACGGCCGAGCACCATCGCGACGCCGAGGGGACCGTCCGTGGACTCCGCAGAAGCCGAGCCGCGAACGATGCAGTCGTGACCACGTCCACTGACGTCACGCAGCGGAGCGTCGACCGGCACCGTCGTCCCCTCGTCCATGCGAAGCACGACGACCGCTCCGGTCATGTCCGCTCCGTCACGCGCGTAGCGTTCGACGACGCCGCCCGCCGGCAACGGCTTCGCGTAGGGACCACGCGGCATCCAGCTCAACGCCTTCACGCGAACGACACGCTCCGCGTCGACGACGCGCGAGAGGTAGGCGCACGAACCGGCCCCTCCCGCGATCCGGAGGGCTCCCGCCGCGTCGGTGCACTCGGGGGAGCTGCTGAGGTCGAACGCTCCACTCTCGAAGCGCCACTCGAGAAGCTCCGCCGGCGTTCGGTCCGCATCGCCGTCGTCGACCTCTTCCGAGCCCGAATCCGAGGGCTGTGCCCGTGCGTCCACGAAACCCGTCGCAGCGTCGAGGTCGCGCACGTGGACGCAGCGACCTTCGACGCAGACGAACTCGGTCGCGCACGGGCAAGGAAGGTCGGTGAGCTCGGCGTCGACGCAGGCTCCCACGAGCGCAACCACGAACCCGACGAGCCTTAGACGTCCTTCACGCATCTCCACCCCCGCGCTCGGAAAGACTGCGTTCAGAACGCACCTCGAACGACGACACCACCGAGCCCCGCCGCGACGTCGACCTCACGCCCCGCCCGACCCGCTCGCGCCCAGACGACCGCGGCCACGGAGCTCGCGGCGCTCAACACCGCGTTGGTCAACGCCGCGCGATCGAAGCGACGTGCTCGACTCAATGCGTCGACCCCGTCCGCATGATTCGCGGCATCCTCGGCGCGGTCCGCCTCTCGCACTGCGAGCCACCGGAGGGTCACCGCTCCTGCTGCCGAAGCGGCGCCGAGACCCGCCAAGATCGCCACCCCGGGCGCACGACTCCGACGTGGAGGCGCATCCCGTCTCTGCGAGGACGTCGCGGCGACCGTCGACGTCGGAGAGAGCGTCGAGGTCGTGGACGCCGATTCGTTCGATCGCCGCGCGTCGGTCGTCGCGACCTCGACGTCCCCGTCCGGTGTGAGCGAGGAGGCCTCCGTGGGCGATGCCGCAGCGCCGTTCGGTGCCGTGGAGGCTGCGGTCTCGGAGGCGGCGGTCTCGCGCGCGACCTCCGCCCGCAGCGCGGCGAGAGCGGCCCGCGCGCGCGCCCCAGCCTCGCTCGTCGGGCTCGACGCCAAGTAGCGTTCGTACGTCGCGATCGCCGCATCGCGGTCTCGTGCACGATCGTAGGCCCGAGCCGCGTTGAACAAGAGCGCCGGGTCGGCGTGACAGTCGTAGGCCTCGAGCAAGAGCGTCGCCGCCTCCACGTACTCGCCTCGATCGTAGGCCGCGCGACCCCGGCCGAAGAGCTCGTCGGCGTCGCAGTCGGCCCGGGCCGTCGTCGTGGCCCCGAGCACGTTCGACGCGAGGAGGGCCCACACGAGAGCTCGGACTCGAAGACTCATCGCCTCACCCGTCGACATCGCATACTTCTATGCAGGCTCTTTCTTGAAACGTCCACACCTTCCACGAAGGAGTGCGCTTTCATTTGAGACACACAACACGACGCGCATGCGCTGCCGCATGAGACGCTCTTCATCCTCCCCGACGATGAGACTCTTCGACCAAGGTTGACCAAGGTTGATCGATCCCGGTCGAGACGAACGAGCCGCCGACGCCACCTCGCGCGCTCGGAGCGGGCATCCGTTGCACGGCGCGCTCCTCCCCAACCGGCAACGCCGGATGGGGCCCCTCCCACCACCGAGCAGCCCCACTTGCACGGATCGCATCCGTGCAAGCGGGGGCTGCTCTCAGACGTCCACGCCGGGTACGCCTCCGGTGCCGAAGTCGCGATCGCCGAAGTCGTCCCGCGGCAAGCCGAGCATCCGACACGTCGAGGTCAGCACTTGGTTGTTCGTGGTCGAGGCGCCCGAGCCGAAGCGCCCGAACGACAGGACCCGACCGCCGCGGTGACGCCCGCCCGCACCGCCGATCCAGACGTAGGACTGATCGGAGTTCGAGTGATCGAACGACATCGTCGTGCCGTAGAGCACGAGCGACGAGTCGAGCACGCCGCGCGTGTCCAGTTGTTTGACCAAGTATCCGACCGAGTAGCGGAAGATGTAGTCTTCGATTTGATCGTGGTTCTGAGTGCGGCCGAGGTTGTGCCAAAAGCCGAAGTGATAGGTTCGGTTTCCGCCTTCTCCACCGTTCTCCACGAACCGTGACGGACGTCCGGTCGGATGCGTGACGAGCGCGGAGCCCGAGTCGGTGCCGCGAAAGGGCTCCGGCTTCTGATCGGCCTGCCAGTCGGGTGGAGTCAGCGCGCCCGAGTCGTCGTCGACGAAGCCGTACACGAAGCTGCGTCCGATCCCGCAGGCCGCGGCGAACGCGATCATCTCCGCGTAGAGCTTCGCGCGCCGCCAGATCCAGTCTTGGCCCGGCTCGTTGGCGGAGGGATCGCCGCTGCGCCACGCGCTCTCGATCCCGGCTTCCTCGCAGTGGCTCGTGGGCTCTTCGCTCTGGAAGGTCGCTCGCTCGAACTCGCGGTAGCCCTCGACGTGGGCTTCGAGGCGCGCGCCGAGGTCGCCCGAGAGCTCGCCCCGAAGCCGCGCGATCTCCGCGCCGTGAGCGTCGAGCAAGCTCCGTCCCTGACGCAGGCGCCGCTCCATCGCTTCGCGAGAGAGCCCCTCCGCACCCGCGAGCCGATCGCCGATCACGAGCGAGAAGGTCGCTGCGAGACCACGCGCCGGCGGCTGTCGACGCGCGCCGTCGGGGGTCATGCGCCACGACGCGTACTGCCCGGACTTTCGCTCCGTATAACCCGCGTGTCGGCACGCGTCGGTGACCTTCACGTCGGTCCCCCACGAGCGCGCGACGAACTGGTCGACGCTCTCGCCCGACGGCGCGTAGTTGTCGGTGTCCCCGGAGACCCGGGTGCCGTGGTATTGCGCGCCCGCCGAGTGGTGCCAATCGCGCCCCTCGAAGTTCGGCACACGCGCACCCGCGACGACACTGACGCGATCTTCGTAGCCCGCGAGCGACGAGAGCGGCGTGGAGAGGACGAGGCGTCCGCCCTCCATGCGCGGCAACCACTTGAGCGGGTCGTTGTTGGGGTAACAGCCCTGGCATTTGTGCGCGAGCACGAACACCGGATCGAACGCGAGCGCGTCGGCCCGCGCGGTGTGCAGGCGCGCGAAGGGGCGCAGGAGCGCGAAGGCGGTGGAGCTGAGGAGGAGTCGTCGACGGCTGATCATGAGAGAAGCTCCTCAGGGTTCGAGGTGGGTCGCGTACGTCTCGAGCACGTCGCGAAGGGGATGGGACTCGAGCACGCCTTCGACCAACGTGCCGAACGACTCGAGATCGACGGTCGACGGATCTCCGTCGCTCATCGCGTCGATCCAGGCGCGCGAGAAACACGCGCGGGCCACGGAGCTCGCGCCGAGCAGCGCCGCGAGGTCCTCGGGGTCGCGCGTGGTCACGCGAGGCGCCGAGTCTTCGAGCCAGGTCGGCAGCACCATCGAGACCGAGACGTCGCGTTCGGGCTCGGGATCGAGCTCTCCGAACATCGAGAAGTCGATCAGGGCGAGGCCGAGCGCGTCGAACGCGCCGTGGCAGACCGAGCAGCGTTCGTTCGCTTCGCGCGCGAGCATGAAGTCGACCTGCGTCGTGCCTTCGTCGGCGGCTTCGAGCGTCTCCGCGATCTCTTCCAGGGTCGACGCGCTCGGAAACGCGACGTTCTGACAGAGGAGCTGGCGGTGCACGAAGAGCCCGCGGTAGACGATCGAGCGGTGATCGCTCGCGGAGTGCGCGAGCAACACGTAGGGCTCACCGAGGATCCCGAGGCGTCGCTCGCCGTACGAGAACAGCTCCTCGAACGCGCCGCCTTCGCGGACGACCTCGACGACCCGATCGACCATCGCGTCGAACGCTTCGTGTTTGGCGTCTTCGCTCACGACCGACCCGTCTTCGAGGGTTCGCCGAAGATGTTGCGGTGGCGGCAGCGCGAGCCACACGCGCAGGAGCTCCTCGACGTGGCGACGAAAACGAGGATCGGCGGTGGGCTCGTCGCTCGAGTCCAGGCTGGGCGTGTTCCAGAGGACGAGGTTGCGCAGGCTGGTTCCCGGCCGACGCACCATGCGCTCGTGTTGAACCAAGGTGAGCGGCGACGTGAGCAGCGCGCTCACCAACCCATACGCCGCAGCGCGAGCGCCTCCCGCGTCGTGCCACGCCGCGTAGACCTCGAGGAGCGCGTCCGACGCATCGGTCGTGGGCTCCGTGCGCTGCAGCGCGGGGAGCACCTCGTCGAGCCAAGCGCGCGCACAGGCGAGGTCTCCGTCGCAGCGCAGCAGGGCGTGGTCGTCGGGAAACGCGCGGGACCCCGCGTCCGCGACGGCGTGCAGACCACGAAACTGCTCCGCCGGCAGGAGCCCACCCGCCGAGCTCCACTCCGGCCACGCGGCCGGGTCGAGCGCGAGCCCGAGCACGTCGCCGACGTGGGCACGAAGCTGGGTGGAGTCGAGCTGCAGGAGCGCGGGCTCGGCATCCGGCAGGAGCAGGAAGCCGGGCGGGTCCGGGGGCAAAACCTCGCTTCCGCGCGGCGGAGGACGTGACGGGTCGGAGGGATCCGTAGGGTCCGCACCGGGGCTCCCGATGGTGCCGGAGCATCCGACGAGCACACCGAGAACGACGGCAGCGTGTCGAGGGTTCATGCCCATCCTTGTCCGCGACGCTCCATCCGCTTCGCGGGAAGACGACGATTCTTCGAGTCTGCGCCGCGCGTTCGTTTCGCATGCGCTCTCGCATGCGAGTAGGTCGCGCACGCGCGATCGGGTCATCGCGGGCGTCGGAATCGACACGTCGGCCCCGCAGCGGGAACCGAAGCTCGACGCCATCCGGGATCAGGCCGACGCGCCGGGCAAGGATGTCCAACCTTTGCCGTTGAGCACCCGAATCATTCGCGTTTCATCGGTAAGGGCGAGCCGCGAATCCGACCCGGTACGTTGAGGTCATGCGGCGAATCCTCGCTCCGGTGTGCGTGTCGCTGGTCCTCGGCTGTGCCTCGGGTGGCGCAGGAAACGGAGGTGACGGCCGACGCGACGGCGGCGGCGGCGACGCGAGCGCGCGGCCCTTCGACGCCGCGCTCGACGGGGGCGATCGCACCGACGCGGATCCCGACGACGCAGGCGCACGCCCCGACGCGCCTCCGATCGTCGACGCCGGGCCCGACGTCCCTCGCGTCTCCGGCGAGCGCGCCATCTGCGAGACCTGCGACGACGACGCCCAGTGCGACGTCCGAGCCCGCTGCGGCGAGCTCACGGTCGGAGGTCGCGCGTGCCTGCCGACCTGCGTCCCCGACGTGCCGACCTGCCCGCGCGCGTTCACGTGCACCGGCGTCGTCGCGCTCGGCGAGAACCTCTGCTTGCCGGTCGGCGGTCCGTGCTGCGTCGACGCCGACGCCGACGGGTACGGGCTCGGCATCGGTTGCCTCGGCGACGACTGCGACGACGCGGACGCGACGCGCACGCCGGGACGCGCGGAGCGCTGCGACGATCGCGACGACGACTGCGACGGCACGGTCGAC
>JALOQC010000393.1 GCA_025453555.1 Myxococcota bacterium
TCTACGTCCGCGCAGTACGATGCCGCGCATGTCGACCCAGGCCGTCACCTCCCCCAAGGCCCCCGCCGCCATCGGGCCCTACTCGCAAGCCATCCGCGCAGGCGGCTTCCTCTTCTGCTCGGGCCAGATCGCGCTCGATCCCGCGACGGGCGAGCTCGTCGCGGGCGACGTGCGCGTCCAGACCGAGCGCGTGATGCAGAACCTCGGCGCGGTGCTCGCGGCCGGTGGCAGCGGCTGGGATCGCGTCGTGAAGGTGACGATCTTCCTCACCGACATGAGCGACTTCGCCGCCGTCAACGAGATCTACGGCCGCTACTTCGAGGGCCTCACGCCGCCCGCGCGCGCGACCGTCGCGGTCCGCACGCTCCCGCGCAACGTCGACGTGGAGATCGACTGCGTCGCGTTGCACGACTGAGGCCGGCATGAAGCTCGCGACGTGGAACGTGAACAGCATCAAGGCGCGGCACGAGCGGCTGCTCGCGTTCCTCGCGCGCGAGCGGCCCGACGTCTTGTGCCTGCAAGAGACGAAGGTGCTCGACGAGGGCTTCCCGCACCTCGAGCTGCGCGGCGCGGGCTACTACGCGGTGCACCTCGGGCAGCGCGCGTACAACGGTGTCGCGATCCTCTCCAAGCAGGAGCCGAAGGACGTCTTCTACGGGATGAAGGACGACGGCGCGGACGAACATGCCCGATTGATCGGCGCGCGCGTCGGTGGGCTGTCGGTGATCTCCGCGTACTTCCCGAACGGCGGCGACATGGGCTCCGACAAGTACGCCTACAAGCTCGCGTGGATGGAGCGGCTGCGGGCAGAGCTCGACGCGCGCTTCTCGCCGAACGTCGCGCTCGCGCTCTGTGGCGACTACAACGTCGCGCCCTTCGCGGACGACGTCTCGCTGAAGGACTTCGAGGGCAGCGTGCTCGCGAACCCGGAGGTGCGCGCGGCGCTGGAGCGCATCCGCGCGTTCGGGATGGTCGACGTGGTGCGCCCGTTCCATCCACGCGGTGGCGTCTACACGTGGTGGGACTACCGCGCGATGGGCTTCGAGCGGAACCACGGGCTGCGGATCGATCACGTCTACGCGACGCAGACGGTCGCCGAGCGCGTGATCGGGGCGGTGGTCGATCGTGGAGAGCGGCACGGCAAGGGCGCGTCGGATCACGCGCCCTTGATCGTCGAGATCGACGACTGATTCCGTGGCGGGGTTCCCGATCGAAGAGGCGCTCGTCGCGCCGGCGCTCGCGGCGGTGGCGGCGTTCGCGGTGCCGCGCGCGTCGCGAGGGGTCGCGAGCCGGTTTCTCCCCGAGGAGTCCATGGGCGCCGCGAACGTCGGCGCCACGATCGGCGCAGCGCTCGCGGTGATCGCGCTCGGGGTCGACGCGCTCGGGCCCGCTCTGGTGCCGACGCGCGCGTGGAGCGGCGCGCTGTTGGCCGCGCTGGTGTTCGTCGTGCTCGGGCAGGGCCTTCGAGGCGCGCGTGCGTGGCGACCCCTCGGCGCGGTCGTGGTGGCGAGCTCGCTCGGGCTCGCGGTCGCGCTGGGAGGCCTCGCCGCGCGTCGGGTCGCGGCACAGGCGGACGACGGCTGGTGGTCGATCCGGCTCGCGCCTTGGAACGGCGAGGCGTACCTCGCGGCGGGTTGGTCGCTCGCGGCGGACAGCCCAGAGCGTGCGGAGGCGCTGGCGACGCTCGGCGAGCGCGCGGGCATCCGTGCGAGCGACGCGACGCGGCTGCGCTCGGAGATCGCGGCGGTCGAGGGCGACTGCGCGCTTGCACGCGGGCTCTACGAGCGCGCGATCGTGGAGCACGCGCGCGAGGCGCTGGAGTCGTGGGAGCGGCTGGAGCTCGGCGCCCTCCCGGTGCCGGAGCAGCTCGCGCTGCGGTGTGGGCTCGGGGACGAACCGACCGAGCTCGAGTGAGGCTCGAAGCACGCGAAGCGGTCGGCGCTCGAACCGAGCCGCGACCGAGCCGCGACCGAGCCGCGACCGAGCCCCGACCGAGCCGCGACCGAGCCGCGACCGAGCCGCGACCGAGCCTCAACCGAGCCGCGACCGAGCCCCGACCGAGCCACCGCTGAACCACATTCACGCTCGGTGTGATCCGTCACGCCGGTCGGTAGGTGTGGGTGCTACTTCGCGCCGATGCGTCGTGTCCTGGGCCTTCTCTTTCTCGTCGCCTGCTCCTCCAGCCCCGCATCGCTCTGCGAGGAAGTGTTTTGCGGCGAAGGCAGCACCTGCAGCGAGGTGGACGGCCTCTGCCACTGCGGCACCACGGAGGGCGCGCTCTGCGGCGACTCGCAGGTCTGCGAGGCCGGTGCGTGCGTGGAGCCGCTGCCCGCGGCGCGCTGCGTGACTCCGACGCCGTGGAGCCCGGGGATGCCCGCGTTCGTCGAGGCGACCGACGCGTGGGGGCTGCGCGGCATCGAAGGCGTGCGGCTCAACGTGGCGGACGTCGACGGCGACGGGCTCACGGACCTGCTCGTGCGCCGTGGAGGACAAGGCGCGGACGGCTTCGGCGCGGAGGACACGCGCCGCACGTGGCTCCTGCGCAACACGGGCGACGGCCTTCGCGGACGTCGACGGAGATGGCGATCTCGACGCGTACCTCGGGGTGTCCACGCGGGTGGAGTCCGCGGGAACGGAGCTGCCCGCGATCTTCCTGAACGACGGCGCGGGGAACTTCGTGCTCGGTCCCGAGAGCGACCTGACGGATACCGGCATCCTCCACGCGCCCGCAGGCGCGAGCTTCGTCGACTTCGACCGCGACGGTGTGCTCGACCTCTTCGTGCCGCAGCACAACGCGACGGTCGGCGGCGGCACGGTGTTCCTCTGGGATCGCCTCTACCGCGGCGACGGAACGGGCACGTTCGTGGAGGTCACCGAAGAGCGCGGGATGATGACCGAGGACTGGCGCGACCTCGCGGACCTCGACGCGGCGCGCGCCCACAGTCGAGCGTGGGCCTCGCTGGCGCGCGACCTCGACGGCGATGGGCTCGCGGAATTGCTCGTTCCTTCGTACGGGCGTGCCCCGAACCACCTCTGGCACGCGCGCCTCGCGGACGGCGTCGTGAGCTACGAGAACCGTTCCATCGCGAGCGGGTTCGCGTTCGACGCGGATCAAACGTGGCAAGACAACCAGTTCGCGCGCTGCTTCTGTGCCAGCAACCGCGCGGCCGAGGGCTGCGCAGACGTGGCTTCTCCCGCCATCTCGTGCGCTCCCAACTGGAATCACGATCAGGATCGCCGGCCCTTCCGCCTCGGTGGCAACAGCGCACAGGTCAGCGCGGGGGATCTCGACAACGACGGCGATCTCGACCTGATCACGGGCGAGATCAAGCACTGGTGGGCGGGCGCGGGATCCGACGGCGGACAGCTCCTCGTCAACGACGGCAGCGCGACCTTCATGCGGATTCCGGACGCCGAGAGCGGGCTCGCGGTCGATCACGGGACGCGCACCGACTGGGACGAGGGGCACATGACGAACGCGCTCTTCGACTTCGACGGCGACGGACGGCTCGACGTGTACGTCGGCGCGAGCGACTACCCCGGCAACCGCGGGCACCTCTACCGCAACGAGGGGGGGCTGCGCTTCACCGAGGTCGCGACGGCGGACTTCTTCGAGCACAACCGCAGCCACGGCGTGGTGGTGGCGGACTTCGACCGCGACGGGGACCTCGACGTGATCGTCGGTCACAGCCGCGCACGCTGCGGCCCGCCGAACGACTGTTACGAGACGGCGAACGTGCGCGCGTTCGAGAACGTGACGCCCGCGTCGAACTGGGTGCAGGTGCGGTTGGTGGGCGAAGGCGCGATGAACCGCGGCGCGATCGGCGCGCAGCTCCGGGTGCAGGCCGGTGAGCTCCAGCGGGTGCTGGAGGTCGATGGCGGCAGCGGCCACTACGGCTCGCAGGAGGACCTCGTGCAGACGATCGGACTCGGCGCGGCCTGCGAGGCGACGATCACGGTGCGCTGGCCGGACGCGGCAGGTACCGCCGAGACCTTCGTGCTGCCGGCCGGGCACCGCTTCGAGCTGCGGCCGGGCACACGACCGCGCGCGCTTCCCTGAGCGTCGCGTTCGCGTCGCACGCACGGCTTCTCCCGAGAGCACGCACGACGGAAGGCCGAAGGGCGCGGAGAGTCCCTGCGCCCTCCGTGTTCCTCGCCGCGACGGATCTCGCCGCAGAGCTCACTTGCCGGCGGAGCTCACTTCCCGGTGAACTTGGGATCGCGCTTCTCGAGGAAGGCGCCCATGCCTTCCTTCTGGTCGGTCGTGGTGAAGCACGACGCGAACGCTGCGACCTCGGCCTGGTTCGCCGCCGCGAGCGTGAGGTCCGCTCCTTCGTTGAACACCTTCTTCGCGGCCGCGATCGCGAAGGGTCCCTTGCCCGCGATGAGGCGCGCGGTCTTCTTCGTCTCTTCGAGGAGCTGCTCGGGCTCGAAGACGGCATTGACGAGGCCGATGCGCAGGGCCTCTGCCGCGTCGATCATCTTGCCCGTGTACACGAGCTCGCGCGCCATCGCGAGGCCGACGCGGCGCAGCAGGCGCTGCGTGCCACCGAAGCCGGGGATCACCGCGAGGTTCACCTCGGGCTGACCGAGCTTGGCCTTCGTGGAGGCGAACGCGAAGTCGCACGCGAGGGCGAGCTCGCAGCCACCGCCGAGCGCGAAGCCGTTGATGGCCGCGACGATCGGGAACGGAGCGGCCTCCATGGCGTGGCCGACGCGATGGCCGAGCGACGCGAACTCCGCCGCTTGCTCGGGCGAGAAGTCGCGCATCGCGGCGATGTCGGCGCCCGCGACGAAGGCTTTGCCCGCGCCGGTCACGATCAGGCAGCGGGTGCCGTGCGCCACACAGGCTTCGACGGCCTTGCCGAGCCCCTCGAGGACCGCGCGGTTCAGCGCGTTCATCTTGTCGGGGCGGTTGACGGTGACGATCGAGATCGGTCCGTCGTGCTCGAGGAGGATGACGTCTTCGCTCATGAATCCCTCACGATCCGCGGACGATCCGCTGACCCTTCTCGTCGTAGTGGTAGAAGCCGCGGCCGCTCTTGCGACCGAGCCAGCCGGCCGCGACGTAGTTGCGCAGGATCGCGGGCGGTCGGTACTTGTCGTCGCCGAACTCGCGGTGGAGCACTTCGCCGATCGAGAGCACGGTGTCGAGGCCGATGAGGTCCGCGAGCTCGAAGGGGCCCATCGGGTGGTTGAGCCCGAGCTTGGCCGCCTGGTCGATGTCCTCCGCGGTGCCGAGGCCTTCCTGGAGCGCGAAGCAGCCCTCGTTCAGGAAGGGGATCAGCATGCGGTTCACGATGAAGCCCGGCATGTCCTTGGTGGTGACGAGGATCTTCCCCATCTCCGCGCCGACGCGCATCACGCGGTCGTACGTCTCGTCGCTCGTCTGGAGCGCGCGCACGACCTCCACGAGCTTCATGAGCGGCACCGGGTTCATGAAGTGCATCCCGATCACGCGATCCGGACGCGACGTCACGGCGGCGAGCTTGGTGAGCGAGATGCTCGAGGTGTTGCTGGCGAGGATGCCGCTCGGCTTCTGCATCGCGCGATCCGCGCGGCGGAAGATGTCTTGCTTGAGCTCGATGTTCTCGGTCGCGGCCTCGACCACCATGTCCGCCTGCGCGAAGAGGTCGTAGTCCGACGACGCGTCGATGCGCCGGGCGATCGCGTCGCGCTCGGCCGCCTCCATCTTCCCACGCTCGACCAGCCGATCGAGGGTCGAGACGATGCGTCCACGGCCCTTCTCCGCGAGCTCCTTGCTCGCGTCGAGCAGCTTCACCTCGAGCCCGCTCTGCGCGGCGACCTGCGCGATGCCGCGCCCCATCTGACCGGCGCCCACGACGCCGAAGACCCGAATCTCCATGACTGCACCTCTCCACGGGCCGCGCCGACTGCCGCTCGGGCCCGGGGATGGGTGGCCTACCAACCGAGGGTCGTGCTCGTCAACGAGTACCCACTCGGCTTCGGGCGAGCCGCGCACGGAGCGAGGTGTTCCGCACGGTCGCGCGCCCCGACACGCCCCGCTCGGTCACCCCTACTCGATCACCCACGCCCGACGCGTCGCGGGGCCACGAAGCTCCGCCAGCGCTGATCGTCCTCGCGCCGCAGCCGCACGCGCGCCGCGTAGGCGCCCGGCTCCCCGCGCATCGCGTCCTCCAGCTCGGCCACGCTGAGGTAGAGCGCGTCGTCGGGCTCGTCGAGCATCGCGCCGCGCACGAGCCGCGCACCGACCTCGGTCGCCGCGCGCCGCAGGCGAAGCAGCCCCGCCGACACCGTCTCGGCCGCGCCGCCTTTCGCGCGCGCGACCCGCAGCGCGAGCAGCCCGAGCCCGCGCACGATCGCGACCCGCACCGCGCCGCCGAGCCCACGCGACACCTCGCCCGTCAGTCGCTCGAGCGCCTCTTCGCGCGCTCGCTCGCGCGCGGCGGGACCCGGACGCGGGCGCGTGAGCATCGCGCGATGCAGCGTCTGGTCGTCGCGCGCGTACGGCGCCGGCGAGACGTCCACCCCGAGCGGGCGGAGATCACCGAGGCTCTCGCGCAGCTCGTCGAAGCGACGCTTCAACGTCGGCGACCACTCGCTCGCGGGGTCCGCTCCGTGCGCGTCCTCCACGTCCTTCGCGAGCGCGGCGAGCTTGTCGTGGAAACGTCGACGCGCGCGGGTCATGCGGAGCGCGGCGAGCGCCGCGTGCTGCTCGCGCCGCAGCGGACCCACCACGACCTCGAGCGCCGCCAGCACGGTGCGCGTCGCGCTGCGTCCGCGATCGAGCGCGCGGAGCCCTTCGGCGACGTAGCGCTGTCGTTCGCGCAGCGACGCGAGCAGCGCGTCGTCCGAGAGCTCCGTGAGCGCCTCGGCGTCGAACGTCGCGAGACGATCGGCGGCCGCACGCTCGAAGCGGAACGCGTCGCCCAGGAACGGCGCGACGCTCGCGGTCGCACGCGCCGCCTCCGTCGTCGCGCGCGAGAGATCCCCGCGGGTGCCTTCGCCGAGGCGCGCCAGCAGCGGCTCGCGACGTCGGTAGGGACGCGCGTAGATGCGCCGCACAGCGACCTCGTCGTCGCCCTCGCCACGGAGCGCACGATCGAGGGTGTCGACCGCGAGCGGAGCGACGGTGCCCTCGTCGGCGGCGACGAGCGCGACGCGTCGCCAACGTCCCTCGAGGAAGGTCGGCTCCGTGGTGAGCGGGCGCACCCCGAGCACGCGCGGGCGGCCGTCCTGGAGCACCCAGTCGATCTGGACCGGCGCGCCGAGCTCGAGCTGCACGCGATCGACGACGTCGGCCACACGCTCCGCGAGGATCACGCCGAGGCTCTCGCCCGGCACTTCGACGCGGGTGGAGCGGCGATCGATCCGCCACGCCGCGTCCGCGTGGCCTTCGGCCCAGACGGTGAGGATGTCGGGATCCCCGCGCTGGGGATCCACGCTGGCCGCGCCGCCACAGGGCCCGTCGTCGGAGGGTACGACGCGCAGCGCGACGTCTCGGCCCCGCAGCGACGTCCACGCCTGCGCGAGCGCATCGACGTCCATGCCGGCGCGGAGCACGCCCGGGCCCGCGACCTCGAGGGAGCGTCGCTCGGCGGCCGAGGGTGCGAGCACCTTGATCGACACCCGACCCGCACTGGCGAGGAGCTCACGCAGCACCGCCGCGAGCTTCTCGGGCCGCGACTCGAGCGGGACGATGCGACCCCGCGCGACCGGTACGCGCGCCGCGAGGAGACGCGCGAGATCCCGCGCCTCCTCGCCCGCGACGTCCGCGAGCTCCGTGCCGTCCCCGCCGTCCATCCGCCGACTCAGACGCGCTCGATGACGACCGCGACCGCTTCGCCGCCGCCGATGCACAAGGTCGCGAGGCCGCGCTTGCCGCCACGCGCTTCGAGCGCGTGCAGGAGCGTCACGAGGATGCGCGCACCGCTGCAACCGATCGGATGACCGAGCGCCACCGCGCCGCCCCACACGTTCATCTTGTCGTGCGGGACGTTCGCCTTCGTGATGCACGCCATGCTGACGACGCTGAACGCCTCGTTGACCTCCCAGAGATCGATGTCGTTCGTCGACAGGCCCGTGCGCGCGAGGGTCTTCTCGATCGCGCCGACCGGCGCGGTGGTGAACCACTCGGGCGCCTGCGCGTGGCCGCCGTAGCCGACGATGCGCGCGCGGGGGACGAGGCCGTGCTTCTTCACGGCGGCCTCGCTGGCGAGGATCAGCGCCGCGCCGCCGTCGTTGATCTTCGACGCGTTGGCGGCGGTGATGGTGCCGTCCTTCTGGAACGCGGGGCGAAGGCCCGGCATCTTCGAGAAGTCGCCGCGGCCCGGCTCTTCGTCGGCGTCGACGACCACGTCGCCCTTGCGACCCTTCACGGTCACGGGCGCGATCTCCTTGGCGAAGTGGCCCGCCTTCTGCGCCGCGAGCGCGCGCTCGTACGACGCCTTGGCGAACTCGTCCTGCGCCTCGCGCGAGAAGCCGAGCTCCTTCGCGCAGAGCTCACCCGCGTTGCCCATGTGGAAGTTGCCGTAGGGATCCCAGAGGCCGTCGTGGACCATCGAGTCGACGATCGAGCCGTTGCCCATGCGGTACCCCTCGCGTGCCTGCGGGAGGAGGTACGGCGCCTTGGTCATCGACTCCATGCCGCCCGCAACCACGATCTCCGCGTCTTCGAGGCGGATGCTCTTGGTGCCGAGGACG
>JALOQC010000394.1 GCA_025453555.1 Myxococcota bacterium
GCCTGGCGTGATCCAGAGATGGGGCAGACTGGTTGCGATGATCGCATCGGCGAGCGTGCAGTCCCCCGTGAGGACCCCATAGGTCGTGTGTCGGCGATCGCGCACGCTCACGCCCAGGCCGGTCGACGCGTTGCCCTGCGGATCGAGATCGACCACAAGCACGTCCCGGTCGACCGCGGCCAGCGCGGCGCCGAGATTGATGGCCGTCGTCGTCTTGCCGACGCCGCCCTTCTGATTCGCGATGGCCACGACCCGCCCCATGGGGGGCTCTGCTTACCATCGTGGTGCGACGTTGGCTACCCGTCCCGTCCGGGATCGTCGAGGAGGCCCGCCAACGCGTCGAGGTCGGCGCCCCCCCGGAGCACCGCAAAACCGTCCGCGCCGGACGCGAGTGCCAAGCGTCCGTTTTCTTTCGTGATTCCGCCGAGCGCGAGGACCGGGATCCCGACTCCGCGACGGACGTCCGCGAACCCCGTGGCCCCGAGGGCCGGACCTTTGCCAGGCACCGCCGCGAAGGGGGAGAGCGTCGCGTAGTCCGCACCGGCAGCAGCGGCGGCCTCGAGCCCCGCACGGTCGTGCCGCGAGACGCCGATCCAAGAAGACGGCCCGAGGAGCGCGCGCGCGTCCGTGACGTCGAGGCCGCGCTCGGGCAGGTGCACGCCGCGCGCGTCGAGCGCGAGCGCCACGTCGACGCGACGATTCACGACGACGGCGTGGCCGGTCGCTTGGAGCGCGTGGCCTTCCGCGAGGAGCGTGCGGGTCGAAGCGTGCGGTCGTCGCAGCATCACCACGACCTCGCGCGGCGCGTCGGCGAGCGCCTCGAGCATCGGCGCGAGCGTGCCGTCCTCGGGCGTGATCCAGAGCAGCCGCGGGCTCACGGTGCGCCCGCGCCGCCGTGGGTCGCTTCGCCACCGCTCGTCGCGGCATTGCTCGTCGCGCCATCGCTCGTCGCGCCGCTGCCGGTCGTCGCGCCATCGCTCGCCGGGTCATCCCGCGTCGCGCTCCGCGCATCGTCGGCACCTGCAGCCTGCTCGTCCGAGCTTCCGAGCGCGACGCGTGCGCGCTCCGCCTCGGCGGAGCTCGGGTAGCGCTCCACGATCTCGTCGAGTGCGATGCGCCGCGCGGCCTCGTCACCGTCGGCTTCGAAGCGCTCGGCGAGCCGCCAGAGCGCCTCCGAAGGCGTGTCTTCGAGGCGACGGTTCGGATCGGGATCGCTCGCGCACTGGATCGGCGCGCGGAGCAGGACCAGCAGCGCGAGCCTCGCGATCACAGCTTGCTGCCGATCACGCCCACGAGCGGGCTCGAGGCCGTCGCGTAGAGCTTCTTCGGGATGCGACCCGCGAGGAACGCGTCGCGTCCGGCCTCGACGGCGAGCTTCATCGCGCGCGCCATGCGGACGGCGTCCTTCGCGCCCGCGATCGCGGTGTTCATGAGCAGCGCGTCGACGCCGAGCTCCATCGCGAAGGCCGCGTCGCTCGCGGTGCCCACGCCCGCGTCGACGATCACCGGCACCTTCGCGTGCTCCACGATGATCTCGACGTTGTACGGGTTGCGCACCCCGAGGCCGCTGCCGATGGGCGCCGCGAGCGGCATCACGGCGGCGCAGCCCATCTCTTCGAGGCGCTTGCAGGCGACCGGATCGTCGGTGACGTAGGGGAGCACGGTGAAGCCGTCGTCGACGAGGAGCTTCGCGGCCACGAGCGTCTCGGGAACGTCGGGGAAGAGCGTGCGCTCGTCGCCGATGACCTCGAGCTTGACGAGGTCCGTCTCCAACATCTCGCGCGCGAGCTTGGCCGTGCGCACCGCGTCCTTCGCGGTGTAGCAACCCGCGGTGTTCGGGAGCACCGTGCAGCCCGCGTCGCGGATCACGCCGTAGACCGAGTCTGCGCCGCGCTCGTCGAGGCTCACGCGCCGCACCGCGACGGTGACGACCTCGCTCGCAGAGGCCTCGAGGCACGCGCGCATCGTCGCGAGGTCTGCGTACTTGCCGGAGCCCGTGAAGAGGCGCGAGCGGAAGGTGTGTTTGCCGAGGGTGAGGACGTCGTTCGTGCTCATGGGCTCGTCTCCGTTCGGGTCGTGTCCGCTCGGGTCATGGCAAGGCGAAGTGCGGCGCGCAACGCAAGCGCGCGTCGGTGTGGACGTGCGTCGGTGTGGACGTGCGTCGGCGTGGACGTGCTTCGGTGTGGACGTGCTTCGGTGTGGACGTGCGTCGGCGTGGACGTGCGTCGGTGTGGACGTGCGCGGGCCCGCCGTCACGACGTGGTAAGAACGAGCCCGGTGATCGCACACGCGACGAGCGCGTCGTTTTCGACGCGAGCATGCGACTCGACCCCCTTCAATCGTCGAGCTTCGAGCGGAGCGTCAGCACGGGACACGACGCGTGACGCACGACCTTCTCGGCGACGCTGCCGATCATCATGCGCGACAGACCGGTTCGGCCGTGCGTGGCGAGCACGATCAAATCGACGTTCTCACGCTCCGCGTACTCGACGATGCCCTTCACCGCCGACTCGCTGATCACGAGCGCGGTCTTGATCTTCGCGACGTCCGGGAAACGTTCGCGCGCGACCCGCTCGAGCTCCGCGTGGATCGTCGCTTCGAGCTCCTTGTTGACGCCGTGACCGTCCTCGAGCCCCGGCTCGCCCCCGAAGAGCACGCCGCGCGGCTCGTAGACGTGCACGAGCGTGACCTTGGCGTCGTTCTGACGTGCGAGGAGGTTCGCCGCCTCGAGCGCGAGGAGGGAGGACTTCGAGAAGTCGGTGGGAACGAGGATGTTGCTCGTGAAGCTCGCCATGGCGCGCACTCTCGCGCGCGGGGCGCGGTCGGAGCAAGTCGAAGGGCGCGGAGTCGCACGTTCACTTCGAAGTGCGCGGACTCGTGACCGCTCGGCGCACCTCGGGCGAACGACAGGCCGTCGCGATGTGGCCTGCTATGGTCGGCGTCATGCGGATCGTGCTCAACGGTGAGGACCGCGACGTCGGCGAGGGCGTCACGGTGACGGAGCTGCTGCGCGAGCTCGGCCTCGAAGGCGTGCTCGTGGCGGTGGAGCGCAACGAAGAGATCGTGCCACGCGCGACGCACGCGACCACGCGGCTCGCGGAGGGCGACGCGGTGGAGGTCGTGCACTTCGTGGGCGGTGGCTGATGGTTCGCAGCCGAACGCGACGTGCCCGAGCATCGCGTGCGCGCGCCCGACGCGTGTTCGATCAGGACGTGTGTTCGATCAGGACGCGTGTCCGATCAGGACGCGTGTCCGATCAGGACGCGTGTTCGATCAGGACGTGTGTTCGATCAGGACGTGTGTTCGATCAGGACATGTGTTCGATCAGGACGTGTGTTCGATCAGGACGTGTGTGTTCGATGTGTTCGATCAGGACGTTTGTTCGATCAGGACGTGTGTTCGATCAGGACGCGTGTTCGATCAGGACGTTTGTTCGATCAGGACGCGTGTTCGATCAGTCCTCGTCGTTCATCGCACGCTCGTAGGCGAGCTCGAGGAAACGTACGATCGATCAGTCCTCGTCGTTCATCGCGCGCTCGTACGCGATGCCGAGAAAGGGCCCGTTCGGCGCGGAGAAGTTCCCACCCACCGCGGTGAGCCGCTCTCCGTCGCCGTAGATCACGTGGAACGCGAGGTTGGTCTCCGGGAAGAACTCGTCCTCGAGCGCGAGGGTCGCGAAGTCGAAGCGCGCGAGCTCGCCTTGCTCGCCCGCCACGTGGATCGCGTCGCCCTGCATCCACACGCCGTTGAGGCCGGGCAGCGCGGGCGGCTGCACGCTGCGCAGCTCGGTCCCGTTCCACGTCGCGATCCAGCCGCTGCCGCGTCCGCCCACGATTGCCACGCGGTCGGGCCCCGTGCCCCACACGCTGATGAGATCGACGGTGACGCCGGCGTCGAGCTCGGTCCACGTCGCGCCATCCCAGTTCAGCACCACGCCGCGTTGGCCCACGACCCACACGTCATCTGGTCCGGAGCCCCAGACCTTGAAGAACGCGAAGACGTTTTCGCGCGCCAGCGGCGGCGTCTCGACCAGGGTCCACGCGTCTCCGTCGAAGTGTACGATCGTGGGCGCGCCACCGGGGAAGGGCACCCCACCGACCGCCCAGACGTCGTCCGGCGCGGAGCCCCACACGCCCCAGAGATCTTGCTCCGTCGGGCTCTCCTGCACGCTCCAGGTCGCGCCATCGCCCCGCACGATCGTCCCGCCGTCGCCGACGAAGATCACGTCGTTCGGGCCGAAGCCGGTGACCCAGTTCAAGAGCGGCACCTCGACCCCGAGCTCCACCTCGGACCACGTCTCGCCGCGTCGGCGCATCACCACACCACGGCTCGGTTGGTTGTCGCCGCCGACCGCGTAGAGCTCGTCGGGCGAGGGGCCCCAGAGGCTGAGCAGCCAGCCGGTGTCGTTCGCGTCGAACGCGGGGCTCCACGAGTCGGGAGGCCCCTTCGGATCCGAGGGACACGCGGGGAGCACGAGCAGGCCGAACAGGCCGAGCGCGGCGGGGAGGAAGCGAAGCGAGCGCACGGGGGAACGATACGCGGCGTGCGCACGAGCGGCGAGGCGCGATCGCTCGGGTGTTCCGGGTGCGCTTCGCCGCGCGTGGCTTCGGAGTCGCGTCGCGCACGCTCCGCGCGCATCGCGAGCTCCTCGCGAGCTCCTCGCGAGCTCCTCGCGAGCTCCTCGCGGGACACGAGCGCACGCGCACGAACGTGCCTCCTCACGCCGGCGCTTCTCGCCGACGATCGCGCCTCCTCGCGCGGGGCGCTTCCTCGCGACGACGAGCGTGATCCCCTCTCCGACCTGCTACGTTCGCGCTCGTGCCCACGGCCATGGAGATCCTCGAGGACCCGCGCCTCGATCGTGTGTTCGCGCTCCCGTCGCTCGCGTCCGCGAGCCGACCCTTGAGCCAAGTGCTCCACGCGCTCTGCGAAGAGGTCGCGGCGATCCTGCCGGCGGAGGTCGCGAGCGTGTACCTGCGCGAGAGCGACGACGAGGGCGACGTGCTGCTGATGCGCGCGAACGTGGGCTTCCCGGAGGTCGCGGTCGGCAACGTCGCGCTGCCCTTCGGCGAAGGCATCACGGGCTTCGCGGCGGAGTGCATGCGCCCCGTGATTCGTGAGCAAGCCGAGTCCGACACCCACTACCGCCGCGTCGACGGTCTCGACGAAGAGCGCTTCCCCGCGTTCCTCGCGTGGCCGCTCGTGCGGAGCGGTCGCGCGGACGGTGTGCTCGTCGTGCAGCGCCCCTCGTCGCGCCCGTTCTCGGATTCGGATCTCGCGCTCGTCGGTGCGCTGGCGAGCTCGTTCCACCTGGCGCTGACGTTCGCGGATCAGCGCCGCCGCGAGGCGAGCGCGCAGCGTGGAGTCGCAGAGGGGCGCGAGGTTCGCCTGCAAGGTCTCGGGGTCGCGCCGGGGCAGTCGCTCGGGCGCGCGGAGCTCCTGCCGACCTTGCGCGAGCTCGCCGAGGACCAAGACGCGAACGCGCTCGAGCCCGCGCTCGACGCCGTCACGCGTCACCTCGAGCGCGGCGTCACGAAGCTCGGCCTCGGCGCGGAGGCGACGGCCGACGTCATGCGCGCGAAGCTCGTGCTCGACGACGCGCGATTTCGATCCGAGATGGTGCGCGAGGTCGCCGCGCGGGGGTTGGCGCCCGGCCTCGCCTCCCTCGCCCGTCGCTACGCGCTCAGCGCAGAGCGTACCGGTGGCGCGGACGAGTGGCTCACCGATCGCTCCGCCGAGGTGGCTGCGGTGTGTCGCCTCGTGGCCGCCCAGATCGCGCACCGACCGCTGTGTCGTCCCGGGAGCGTGCTCCTGCTCGCGGAGCGACCGGGCTCCCTCCTCGTGCTCGAAGCCGCGCTCCGTCGCGCGAGCGCGATCGTGGTGGCGGAGCGGGTGTCCGACGCGATGCCGGCCTCACGGATCCTGCGCGACGCCCGCGTGCCCGCCGTCTGCGACGTCGCGGGCCTCTACGATTGGGTGCGCCCCGGCGACGCGCTGCTGGTCGACGGCGACCGCGGCCTCGTGTGGGTCAGCCCGTCGGAGTCCCGCGTGGCGAAGTTGAAGGCCGCCCGCGGCTGAACCGAGGCGCTCGCGCGTTCAGCTCGCGCGTTCAGCTCGCGCGTTCAGCTCGCGCGCTTACGGCAGGCCGCGCAGATGCCGTAGAGCTCGTGCACGTGGCGCTTGAGCTTGAAGCCGTGACGCGTGGCGAGCTCTTCTTGGAGGCGCTCGATCTCGTCGTTCTCGAACTCGACGATGGTGCCGCACTCCATGCAGATGAGGTGGTCGTGGTGCTCGTCCTCGAC
>JALOQC010000048.1 GCA_025453555.1 Myxococcota bacterium
CCGGACGGCGCGCAGCGAGCGGAGCGAGCGGTTCGAAGTGGAATCGTTCGAAGCGCAGTGGACGCAGTCCACGAAGCCGAACGATTCAACGAGAGTGTCCGGCCGTGCGCGAGCACGGAGCCGACCCAGGCTCGTGGGAGGGGTTCGGGGCTTCCTGGGGGAGGGTCTGGCGACAGACCCTCGGAGAAGCTGACGAGAAGCGACGGGGGCGAGTCGGCCTCCTCGGACGAAGCGCGTCGGGCGACGACGCGAGGGCCTGCCCTTTCGCCGACGCTCCGGGATATCCTGCGTGCGATGTCCCGTCGTGCTGCTCCCTCGAGGATCGTCGCGGTGCTCTTCGCGGGGTGCGTGCTCTCGTCCGGGTGCGTGTTGGGCGACGTGGAGCTCGAAGGTCGACCGTGTCCGTGCGCGGCGGGATGGATCTGCGACGACGCGCAGAACGTGTGCGTGCGGAGCGACGGTCGCGATGGAGGCACGCGAGACGGAGGCCTGCGTGACGGGGGCCTGCGTGACGGGGGCCCAAGCGATGGAGCCGCGGACGCCGATCCGTTCGAGGACGCCGGGACGGAACGAGACGCGGGACCCGACGCGCGCGCGGACGACGGTGGCACGGAGGACGCGGGGACCGACGCCGGCACCGACGCCGGCCCGCCGCCGAACGTGCTCTTCGAAGAAGACTTCGAGCGCGGCGACTTCACGCGCTGGAGCTACCGCAACGAGACGAACGGCACGGTCACGAACGTGAACGATGCCGAAGCCGCGCACGCGGGCGCGCGCTACCTCCGCGCCCGCAGCACGTCGGCCGGCGGCAGTGGTGCGCTCGGCTACCGAATGGGCGCGGAGTACTCGAGCGGCGACCTCTGGGTGCGCACCTACGTGCGTGTCCCGAGCACGAGCAACCTCGATCGGGGCGCGACCTTCGCAGTCTTTGGCATCTCGATGCCTCCGTGGGACAGCGCGAGCTTCCAGATCGAACCCGACGCGGTGTCCACGTACGTCTCGACCACCCCTCGCTACACCGAGGGCACCGAGTCGCTCGATCGCGATCGGTGGCATTGTGTGGTCGGCCACATCGTCGTCGGCGACGCTCCCGCGGGCTCGATCGACGTCTTCGTGGATGGCGTGGCGGCGGTCCGTTCGCTCGGGCTCGACACGCTCTCCATCGAGGGCTGGTCGGTGCTCGAGATCGGCGTCTCGTACACGGCGCCCGAGCAGCCTCCGACGGAGATCTGGATCGACGACGTCACGCTCGCGACCACGCCGCTGGGCTGCGAGTGAGCGTCGGAGCTCCGCCGACTCGCGCTCGAGACCTCGGCCGAGTCTCGGCGCTTCTTCCCCGTACTTCCCGATGGATTCTCGACGACATCTCGTTTGACTCAACCACCGATCGACCGTCGATCGACGAGGCTTCATGTCCCGAATCTGGCTTGCTCTGCTCTTGATCGCGGCGTGTGGTGGAGACGACGGTTCCCCCGACGGAGCGACGAATCCCGACGCGGGAGGTGGCGACGCAGCGGCGCGCTGCACGGGCGCGACGGAGTGTGACGACGGCACCTTCTGCAACGGAGCCGAACGTTGTGATCCCGCGGATCCCTCCGCCGACGCGCTCGGATGCGTGCGGGGCAGCAACCCCTGCGACGACGACGAGCGCTGCGACGAAGGCGCGGACGAATGCCTCGTGGGCTGCGCGATCGACGACGACGTGGACGGAGATGGCGTCGTCGCGCTCGCATGCGGCGGCGAGGACTGCGACGACACCGATCCGGACGTGAACCCGAGCGCTCCCGAGATCTGCGACGTCGCGGGCGTCGACGAGGACTGCGATCCGAGCACCTTCGGCACGCGCGACGCCGACGAGGACGGCGCGATCGACGCGGCGTGCTGCAACGGCGGTCGCTGTGGGACCGACTGCGACGACACGCGCGGCTCGGTGCGCCCCGGCGCGACCGAGGCATGCAACGGACGCGACGACGACTGCGACGGCCCGGTCGACGAAGGGCTCACCGTCGCAACCTACGGACGCGACTGCGATCGCGACGGCTTCGGGTCGAGCGAAGGCACGGTGGACGCGTGCTCGGTGCCTCCCGGCTTTCCCGATTGCGGAGGCCTGGACGGAGCGTGGACGACGACGCTCGGGGACTGCGACGACACGCTCGCGAGCCGCAACCCCGGCAACGCCGACGTCTGCAACGGCGTGGACGACGACTGCGATCCCGCGATCGACGAGGACGCGACGTTCGTGAGCTGGGGGCCCGACTGCGACGGCGACGGTTTCGCGAGCTCGGATGGCGTGATGAGCGCGTGCGCGGCGCCGACGCCCGCTCCGTCGTGTGGCGGGACGCCGGGTGCGTGGCGCACGAGCCTCGGAGACTGCGACGACACGCGCGGATCGGTGAACCCCGGCAACCCCGAGCTCTGCAACGATCGCGACGACGACTGCGACACTGCGATGGACGAAGGCTTGCCGGTGAGCACGTACGGGCCGGACTGCGACGGGGACGGATTCGCGGCGACGGGCGCGCCGACGACGATGGACTGCGGGCCTCCGAGCGCGGCCCCGACGTGCGGCGCGCTGGTCGGGACGTGGTCGACGGTGCCCGGCGACTGCGACGACACCCGCGCGGCGCGAAACCCCGGCGCGGCCGAGCTCTGCAACGCGACCGACGACGACTGCAACACGCTCGTCGACGACATCACGAGCGGGACCGTCGTCTGCACCGCGGGCTCGATGGGCGCGTGCACGAACGCGTGTGGGGTCGCGGGCACGCGCGCCTGCGCGATGGACTGCCTCGGCTTCGGCGCCTGCAGCTCGACGTCGAGCGAGCTCTGCAACTACTGCGACGACGACGGCGACGGGCTGGCCGACGATCGCGCGCTCGCGACGCGCGACACGAACGAGAGCACGAGCTGCGGCACGCCGGACTTCGCGACCTTCGGGTCCGCCGACTGCGAGACCCTCTTCGTGGGCGGCGAAGGCGCGTTCGATCTCGAGGCGGTGCTCCTGCCCGGCACGTCGACCTCGGAGGCAGGCGCGCTCTGGATGACGCCGTCGAGCTGGACGGTCGGCTACGGGACGGTCGAGGTCGAGGTGGAGCTGCAAGCGCGGGTGCGGCCCGCGGGCGGCGACGCGGAGATGCCCATCGGGAGCTGGGCGATCGTGATCGCGCACTCGGGAGCTCCGGGGGTCGGGAGCGGCGCGGGCTCCGGCATTCCGTCCGGCGTCGACGGGGTCGCAGCGCGTTGGTTCTGGTCGCAGATCGACTCGTGCTACGGCAACCCACCCTCCGACGGCGACGGGCTGCGCGCGGACCGGATCGGCCCGAGCAGCGCGCGGATTCGGCGACCGGAGGAAGGCGGTGACTTCGCCTGCTTCTCGAGCTTCGGCCTGAACGGCGGGCAAGCGGGGCTCGGATCCGGCACGACGACGACGCAGCGCCAGCGCATGCGGGTGCGCTACACGCCGAACGATCCGAGCACGCCCGCCGACGAAGAGACGCTGGTGATCTTCGCGGAGAGCCCCGCGGGCAGCGGGGAGTCGACGACGTTCACGTACCGCGCGACCGACGCGGTGACGCCGCGTTTGAACGGCGAGCTCGCGCCTGGACAGCGCTTGATGGTGGGCATCACCGCCGGCACCCACACGACGACCGCGCGGGGAGAAACCTTCGGCATGCCGGTCGAGGCGAAGGCGCGGGTCTGGCGCTTCACGCCACCGGACGGCCCCGGGGCGCCGACCTACTCGGACTTCGACGTGTACGTGCGCCGGAACGACGTGTGCCCGTGACGCGCACGGCCGATCCAGCGGGAGCCACGCGCGGCCGAGAAGTCGGCGGCTGACCCCGCCGACCCGGTCGAGAATGTCGCGAAACCGCTCTTCGGTTCAATCCCTGAAGATCCGCGTTCAAAGGCGGAAGTACTCGGAGCCCCGCTCGTCGCGCGGCGGACGTCGCGGGCGACGGGTCTTCGCGGGCGCGTCGCTCGGATCCGAGTCGATCTCGGCGGGCGTCGCGGACGAAGGATCGGGCGTCGGCTCCGCCACGTCGGTCACCGTGCTCGGCGTCCCCGTGCTCGGCGTCCCCGTGCTCGACGTCCCCGTGCTCGACGTCCCCGTGCTCGGCGTCCCCGTGCTCGACGTCCCCGCGCTCGACGTCCCCGTGCTCTCGTCATCGGGTGCGAGCGCGCGCAGGTCCACGCGCAGACGCTGATCGACGTCCGCCGTCCACGACTCCACGCGTGGCTCGAAGCCCTCGTGCGTGACGTGCAGCTCGTGCGCGCGCCCGGTCCGCGGTCGCGTCACGTCGAGCGGCGTCACTCCGATGGCTTCGCCGTCGATCGACACCGCCGCACCGACGGGCGTGGTCGCGACCTGAAGCCGCACGCGGGTCGCCGTCGCTGGCTCCGTCGCTTCGTTCCTCTCGTTCGCGGCCGCGTCCGAGTCGCGCAGCCCGAGGTACGCTCCGCCGAGCCCGCACACGAGCGCGAGCGCCGCACCGCCGAGCCCGAGGTACGAGCGCCGCGTGCCTCTGTCCCCTTCCGCGAGAGAGGGGGCGCGGGTCACGTGGGAGTCCGACGCGCTGGCCTTGCGCAGCAGATCGCGCTTCTCCTTTTGTTGCGCGGAGAAGTGCTCGCTCATCAGCGCCGCGAGATCTTCGGGCGCGCGGCCTTCCGGATCGAGCTCGCGCAACACGCCGAGCAGACCACGCCGCATCTCCGCCGCGGTCGCGTAGCGCTCGCTCTTGTCGCGGTGGAGCGCCTTCATCAGCACGTCCTCGAGCGCGTGCGGATACGAGGGGCGTCGATCGCGCGGCGAGGGGATCGGCTCCTCGCAGATCGCACGCACCACCGCGAGGCTGTCCGGGCGCGCGAAGAGGCGCGAGCTCGTGGTCACCTCGTAGAGCACCACGCCGAGCGCGAAGACATCCGTCTGGCGATCGACCTTCTGCGCGCGCGCCTGCTCGGGCGACATGTACGCGAACTTCCCCTTCACGACGCCCGACTGCGTGGAGGTGGAGCGGTCGGCCGCGCTCGCGATGCCGAAGTCGAGCACCCGCACCGTGCCGTGGTAGTCGACCATCAGGTTCTGCGGCGACACGTCGCGATGCACGATGCCGCGCGGGCGGCGCTCCTCGTCGACCAGCTCGTGCGCCGCGTGGAGCCCCGCGCACGCCTCCGCGAGCACGTGCACCGCGACGTGCATCGGCATCGCGTGCCCCGCCTTCGCGAGCCGCTTGAGGATCGCCGCGAGCGTCTCGCCCTCGACGTAGTCCATCACGAGGAAGAGCTCGCCCTCGGACTGCGCGAGCTCGTGCACCGTCACGACGTTCGGGTGGTGGATGAGCGCCGCGAGCCGCGCCTCGTCGAGGAACATCGCGCGGAAGGCCTCGTCGCGCGCGAGGTGCGGGAGGATGCGCTTGACCACCACCGCGCGCTCGAAGCGCTCGGGCCCCACGAGCTTCGCGAGGTAGACCTCGGCCATCCCGCCCGTCGCGAGCAGCGCCGCGACCTCGTAGCGACCGAAGCGCTCGGGCAGGGACGGCGACAGCGGGAGTTCGACCGAGATCATGTGCGCGAGGAGGTGGATTCGACGACGGGCTCGACGACGGGGCTCGACGTGGGAGCGAAGTCGCAGCGCGCGATCCCGCTCCAAACCCTCCCGACGACCGATCCGGTAGTCCCGATCCGAAAGTCCGCTTCGCGAAGAGATCCCACGCGAGAACGAACGCGGTACCCTGCACGCCGATGCGACGTGCGGCCGTCATGGTAGCAACGCTCGCCCTCCTCGGGGGCGTCGTCGGGATCTCCCCCGTCGAGGCCCAACGTCGCGGACGCGCGCGTGCCTCGCAGGAGACCGACGAGAGCCGCGCCGCCGCGCTCTTCCGCGAGGCGGTCGAGCTCTTTCGCGCGGGCGACTTCGACACCGCGGCCGCGCTGCTGCGACGTGCGCACGAGCTCGATCCCGAGCCGATTCTCCTCTTCAACTTGGCGCGCGCGCTCGAAGCCTCGAACCAACACCTCGAAGCGGCCGACACCTACGCGCGCTACTTGGCGGACGCACCCGACGCGGACGATCGCGCGGCCATCGAGACGCTGATCGCGAACCTGCGCGCGCGCGCCGAGGCCGAGGCGAGCGCCAACGCGCCGACGCTCGAACCGGAGCTCGCTCCCGAGCCGGAGCCCGACGTCACGCCGGAGCCGACCCCTCCCGAGCCCGAGCGCTCGAGCGCGACCCCCGCGTGGGTGGTCCTCGGAGTCGGCGCGGCCACCGCGGCGGCGGGGCTGCCGGTCGGGCTGCTCGCGCGCTCGCGTCACGACGACGCGCGGGATGCCGAGAGCCACGAGCAGGCGGTCGCGCGGCGTGACGAGGCGCGACGGCTCCAGCGCACGGCGAACGCGCTCTTCGGCGTCGGCGGCGCGCTCGCGATCGGAGGGCTCGTGTGGGCGCTCGTGGCGCGTCGTGCGCCGGACGACGATCGCGCACGGGTGGAGGTCGGGCTCGGGACGATTGCGCTGCGCGTGCCGCTGCGTTGACGGCTCCACGTGGCGGCGTGGCGCGCCTCGATCGCGCGGGCTCCTGGTGGACGCGAACCGTGTGCGGGCGGAGCGCCGGAGGGGTCCCCGCGTGACACCGTTCGATCGTGTCGCGAGGTCGACCGATGCGTGCGCGGGCGGGCGTTTCGATCCGCGCGTCACTGCAACGCGCCCACGTACCTCACGAGTGCCATGCGCTCCGCATCGTCGAGCGCCCCGAACGCCACGACCGCGTGTCGTTCGATCGCGTCGCGCAGCGTCGGCGCGGAGCCGTCGTGGAGGTACGGTGCGGTCCGCCACAGCCCGCGCAGGGACGGGGTGTCGAAGCCGTCGAGCGGGGCTCCGAGCCGCGCGCCACTGCCCTCGCGCGCGGTGCCGACGTCGTGGCGGACCCCCGACTCGCTGTCGCTGAAGGTCGCGCCCGAGTGGCAGCTCGCGCAGCCCGCGGAGGCGAAGACACGCGCGCCTTCCGCGCGCTCGGCGTCCGAGAGCCGCGTCGGGCTCGTGCCCACGCCGCGCAGCGAGGCGAGGTAAGCCGCGAGCGCGTCGAGCTCTTCGGAGCGCCCGGCCTTCGGGAGACCGAGCGGATCCTCGCGCGTCGACCAGTCGGCGTCCGACAAGAAGCCCGTGCCACCCTGGTGCAGGCGGATGTCGTTCTCGAAGTCCTGCACCTCGTCGAAGTTGCCCGTCCAGTGCAGCGGCCCACGCTGATCGCCGAGGCCGATCAACGACGTCGTGTTGCGGAGCCCCTCGCCGCGCTGCGTGAAGTCCCACCCGAGTCCGTCGCTCTCGCCGTCGAGGTGGCAGCTCGCGCAGCTCACGTAGCTGGTGCGGCTCATGCGCGGATCCACCGCGCGCGCGAAGATCACCTTGCCGCGCAGGACCTCGGGCGCGAGCGGCTCGTCGTCGAGCACGGGGATCGTCGCGAGGAGCGGCGGCGCACCGAGCTCGCGCACGTCGTAGACGCGCACTTCGCGGGAGAGCTCCGCGTGCACGAAGAGGCGGCCTTCGTCGTCCGCGAAGAGCCCGCGCGGCGCGTGGCCGACGTTCGTGATGCCGCCCTGCACGCCGAGGCCGAAGGGCTCGAGCGCGAGGATCTGCTCGCCGCCGAGGAACGCCACGAACACCCGATCGCCGATCGGCGTGGTGGTCACGGCGCTCACGTAGTCGAGGTCGTTGAAGCTGAAGCGGTACGTCTCTTCGTAGGTGCCCGCGTCGTCCGGGTAGAGCTCCGAGAACACGCCGCGCACCGTGGTCTGGCTCTGCAGCGCGGTGCCGGTGCGGTGCAGCCCCGTGACGTCGTTGGCCTTGAGCGCAGGGATCATCGCGCGCACCCCGTCGGGCGAGAACGCGAGCGCTTCGAGGAAGCTCGGCGCGCCGCTGTTGTCGGTGTCGCTGTCGAGACCCGTCTGCCGTGGGAGGAGCACCGTGCGCGCGAGCCGCGGTGCGCGCGGGTCGTCGAGGTCGACTTGGTAGAGGTGGGCGCCTTCGGGAGGACGACGCCAACGGGTCACGAGCGCGACGCCGCGATCGTTCACGGCGACCGCGCGCGCGTCGGTCAGCCCTTCGAGGCGCGCGATCACGAAGCCGTCTTCGACGACGACCAGCGCGCCCGCGTCTTGGAGCGCGACCACGAAGCGCCCCGCACGCCGCGGATCCGCCGCGACCCCGAAGGGCCGCGCACCGAGCCCGAGCTCGACGTCCGGCAGACGCGTCAGCGTGCGCGCGTCGAAGCGCGCGAGCGCGTGTCCGTCCTGACAGCTCACCGCGAGCTCGTCGCCCGAGACCGCCAGCGTGCGCGGGCGATCGCAGGTCGACAGGCGCGCCTCGCGCGTCGACGTCGCGCGATCGATCACCGCCACCGAGTCGTCGTCTGCGCTCGCGACGAAGAGCCGCGCGCCGTGGGCCGCCATCGTCGACGACGCGCTCGGCGGACGCTCCGCCGGACGCAGCACCACTTGCACCGTGAGGCTGGCGTCGCGCGGTCCGGCGATCACCGAGACGACGAACGCGCCCGCGTAGGGAAAGACGTGGCACGCGCTCGGGCTCGTCGTCTCCTCGCGGGATCCGTCGCCCCAGAGGAACGTGAAGGCGTCCGCGGGGAGGTCGGTTCGGTAACACGCCTCGTCGCCGAGGAAGACCAGCGTGGGGCCCACCAGCGGTCCTCGTGCCGCGGCGTCAATCGTCGCGTCCACCCTCTCGGCATCGCGCGTTTCGCTCGCGTCGACGTTCGAATCGAAGCCCCCGTCGCGACCTCCGTCGTCATCTCCACAGGCGAGGCTCGAGGAGAGGACGACGAGCGCGGCGAAGTGCTTGGCCAACTGCTTGGCCAAGTGCGTGGCGAAGAAGGCCTCGTGCCTTCGAGGTGCGTTTCGTCGTTCGGGCACGCGCGCTCCCGCGATCGAACGCTCAATCACAACGCGCCGTCTCGAAGGTCGTGCGGAACGTCGTCGCCACCGGGTTGCCCGACGCATCGCGCACCCCGTTCGCCGGGACCACGACCTCGTAGCGCGTGCCCGGCCGCAGCGGCTCGCGGGGCGTGACGTTCACGATGCCCTCCTGGCCCGAGTAGAGCCCTTCGATCGGCGGCGCGAGCGGGCGATCCTCGTCGTCGATCGGGCGCACGTAGAAGGAGCCCGGGTGCAGCGTCGCGAGCTCCATCGGCTCGTCGAACGAGAGGCCGATGCGCGCGCCGAGCGCCACGCCCTCCGCGCCGTCCTCCGGCATCACGCGATTGACCGCTGGCGCGCGGGTGTCGGGCTCGGTCTGCCACGGGAACACCGCGGAGGCCTGATCCGGGGTCGCGTCGTCGTCGACGCTGCCGACGAGCACGTTGCCCACCGGCACCACCGTGTCGAAGTCGCCTTGCAGCTCGAGCTCCGCGATCGGCGTCGGCGTGGTGGGATCCGAGATGTCGACGATCGCCGCGTGCGACGAGAGCCCGACGAACGCGGTCTCGTTCTGCACGAAGACGTAGCCGCCGTTCGCGCCGTCGCGCGTCGACGTCCAGTTCCCGAGGTGCCGCGGCGCGTTCCAATCCGAGAGATCGAAGATCACGAGCCCACCCCCGAGCACGTGCCGCGCGTAGAGCGCCATCGTGCCGCTCACGTGGCCGAAGTAGGAGAGGATCACCTGCGGGCGACCGCCGCGCATCGTGCCGTCGGTGACGAGGAAGCTCCCACCCGGCACGGGTCGAAGCGTCGTCGGATCGCTGATGTCGAAGACGTGATTCTGGATGCCCTCGGAGGGCGTCAACACGAGCCGCGTGCCGATCGCGTGCAGGTTCCCCGACTCGAGCGCGGGGCTCGGCACGTGGTGCGCGACGAGCTCGGGATTCTCCGGATCGCTCGCGTCGACCACGTAGACGCCGAGCGTCGCGGCCGAGACGTAGACGTAGGGCGCCTGCCAGAAGAGGCTCATCACGACGCGCAGGTACGAGTTCGGATACGTGACGTCCGGCAACGCGAGATCGGAGGCCATACGCATCGCGGTGGGATCCGAGATGTCCCAGAGCTGGATGCCGCCCAGCGACGCGACCGCCATCCAGCGCCGCCCGGCGATCGTCGCGACGCCCGCCGCGTGCGTCTCGCGCATCTGCGGATGAGTCCCCGTGCCGATCACCGCGGGCGCGCACGGCTCGTCGAACGCGAACGCGCGGATGCCGCCGACGCCCGCCTCGTGCGCGAAGGGCATCCAGAGATAGCCGTCGAGCATCAGAACGGTGTTGTGGTGATCGCGATCCGTCTCGCCACCGTCGAGGTACGCGCACGGCTCGTGGAGCGCGTCCTCGCCGAAGCTCTCGCGTGGACCGCCGGGACCCGCGAGCGGCGCGAACGCGTCGGGCGCGGGCGGATCGAAGTCCCCCTCGGTCGGCCACGGCGGCAGCTCTCCCTCGATCAGCTCGCAGCCGGTGATCGGCGGGCCCGCGTCGATCCCGACGCCCGCATCTCGCCCCGCGTCGGGCTCTCCCGCGTCGACTCCCGCATCGACGGGTGGATCCCCCGCATCCAACGGCGGGTCGACGTCGTCATCCCCACACCCGAGCGCGACCAAGACACAGAGACACCACCGGCGAAGCATCGCGGGCATCGTAGGGCGAGGCGGCGGACGGCGGCCATTACCCCTCGTGCGCAGCCGGCGCGCGCCGCCGCTCGAGCTCATCGGGCCGCGCAAAAACGCGGAGCCGATGCCCCCTTCGGCGTCGGCGCCTTCGCCCACGAATCGCATGGCCCCCGGCCCCCCCGCATCGCACGCTTGGCTCGGCATGCGTTTCCCCTTCATCGCGTACGGCACCCCTCGGAAGCTTCCACGTGCGTCCGAGCTGCCGGGCCGCGTCGTCGTGCTCGACGTCGCGTTCGCGAGCGCGGCGGGTGGCGCGAGCTTCGACAAGACCACCCTGCCCTTCCTCGAAGGGCTCGGCGCGCGCCTCGCGATGTGGATCGATCACCACGATCACGAGCGTCACGTCGACTACGCGCACGACGAACGTTTCGTGCTGCGGACCAAGGCCGAGCACGGCGCCTGCCCCGAGCTCGTCACGCCGGAGCGCGTGAAGCAGGCGGGCCAGGTCGACACGATCTGCTGCCACGTGGACTTCGACGGCATCTGCTCGGCCGCGAAGTGGGTGCGCGAGGGCGACGAGCCCTACGAGGGCGCCGACGCGGACGCGCGCGCGATCGACACGCGCCTCGGCAAGCCGACCGAGCGCGCCGAAGTGCTCGACCGCGCCCTGCGCGCGCGCCCGAAGGACGACGCGATCAAGGGCCTCGTGCTGCGCTACCTCGCGGACGGCGCGAAGGACGTCGGGCTCTTCAAGCAGCTCCGCGAGGCCGCGCGCCCGCTCGAGCGGATGGAGAACGAAGCGAAGAAGCTCTCCGCGCGCTACGAGATCCGCGGCGACGTCGCGGTCTGCGACGCGCGCGTGCGCGATCACCACTACGACAAGACCGCGCTGCTGCTGATGGGTCAGGAGCTCGCGCCGATCTCGCTCGTGCACGACGAGACGACGGTGACGGTGGCGGCGCGCTTCGACAGCGGGATCGACCTGGTACGCATGCTCGGCCTCGACGGCGGGATGCCGACCCGTGTGAGCGTCGAGGCCAAGCGTCTGCGGGAGGTGCTCGAGCGCCTCGGCGTCCGCTGATCGCTCCCGGAAGCCCGCGCTCCGCCCGGCCGGCCGTGAAGACGTGACGTCACGGAGCGTTCGCTCTTGCCCCCCACCCGCTCCCCGACCGATCCTCCACCCGATGCGCGTCTTCGCGTTCTTGCTCGCCTCGCTGCTCACGTTCGCCGCCACTCCCAGCCTCGCCCAACGCGCGAGCGCCACCGACGAGCGGGCCCGAGAGCTCTACCTCCTCGGCGACGACCTCTACTCGCAGGGTCGCTACGAGGAAGCGCTCGCCGCGTTCGAAGAGGCCTACCGGCTCTCGGAGCGTCCGCTCCTGCTCTTCAACATCGCGAACGCCCAAGAGCGTTCGGGCCAGTGGCAAGGCGCGATCGAGAGCCTCGAGCGCTACTTGCCCCACGCGGACGAAGCGGAGCGCTCGCGCATCGAGTCGCGCATCGAGTCGCTGCGGCGTCGCGTCGAGCGGCTCGAAGCGATGCAGCAGGGTCCGGACGCACCGGATCAGCCCGACGCCACGCCTCCCGAGACTCCGGAAGAGCCGTCGCGCTCGATCGCGGGCCCGCTGGTGCTCGCGACCGGCGGCGTGCTCCTCGCGGGCGGCGTCGTCAGCGCGATCCTCGCGAAGGGCGCGCGCGATTCGCTCGAAGCCGACTGCACCGTCACCGACGGACGCCGACTCTGCCCCGAGTCGAGCGCGAGCGACCGCGATCGCGATCTGCGCGCGAGCGTGTTCGCCGACGTGCTCTTCGTCGCGTCCGCGGCTGCGCTCGGCGTCGGACTCTGGCTCTTGCTGCGTGACGACGACGACGACGCTCCCGACCCCGAGCCCGCCGTCGACGTCTCCGCCGCCGTTGGTCGCGACGCGGCCGCGCTCGTCCTTCGAGGTCGCTTCTGATGCGCTCCCGTATCGTTCTCGTCTGCCTCGCGTCGCTCGCGCTCCTGCCCGCGTGCTCGTTCACGCGCGTCGACGTCGCCGAGTGCCGTGACTCCTCCGAGTGCCGCGCCGCGTTCGGCTTCGGCTGGACCTGCGGCGGTGACGGCCTGTGTGCGCGCGCCCCCGCCGAAGCGCGCTGCACGAGGACGTGGCCCTCCGATCTGCTCACCAACCCGGCGCAGGGCACGCGCCTCGTGGTGGGCACCATCTACGACAGCTCGCTCGCGACGCACCGCGCGCGCACGAACGCGACCCAGCTCGCGATTCAAGACGCGTCGGCCGCGGGAGGCGTCGCGGGCCGCGAGCTCGGCCTCGTGATCTGCACCAGCGAAGAGGACGCCTCCCTCGACACCCGCAGCCGCACCGACGCCACGGTCTACGTCGCGCAGTACCTCGAGGACGTGCTCGACGTGCCGCTCGTCATCGGCCCCTACGGCTCGGGCGAGACGGGCGCGACCTTCGACGGCACCGAGCGCCTCGTGATGATTTCGCCCTCCGCGACGAGCCCCACCCTGACCGCGCTCGAACCGGTGCCGGCGAGCGACGAGACTCCCGGTCGCCTCTGGCGAACGGCGCCCACCGACGTCGAGCAATCCGCGCAGATCGCGGCCGACCTGCGCGCGCGCGGTGTCACCGACGTCGCCTTCATCGCGCAGCGCGGTGTCTACGGAGACGGTCTCGTCACGCTGCTGCAGGAGCGCATCCCGGACCTCGACGTCGTTCGCTTCGAAACCGCCGGTCAGCTCGGCAGCGCGCTCGGCGTGGTCGCCGACGGGACCGCGACCGAAGTGGTCTTCGCGTCGTCGTCGACCAACGACAGCATCGACTTCCTCGCCGCCGTCGAGGCGGACGCAGCGTTCGACGCGCGCCGCTTCTTCCTCACCGACGCCGCCGCCAACGCCGATCTCCTCGCGGGTCTGCCCTCGGATTCGGGCTTTCGCGATCGCATCCGCGGAACCCGTCCCGCGCTCGACCCCGACAACTCCGCCGCCTTCGAGCGACGTTACCGGCTCGAGTTCGGCGAGAGCGACATCGACGCGCTCAGCTTCACCGCGCACGCCCACGACGCCGGCTGGCTCGCCGCGTACGCGCTCGCGTGGGCCGCCCTGAACGAGCCGCGCGTCGACGCCCGCGCGCTCGGGCGCGGGCTTCGTCGCCTCAGCGAGGGCACACCGCTCGACGTCGGCGAGCTCACCTGGGTGGACGCGATCGACGCGTTCGAGCGCGGCGAGGGCATCGACGTGAGCGGCGCGAGCGGCGCGCTCGACTACGACCCCGACACCGAAGAGCGCGCCGAAGAAGGCATGAGCTTCGAGGTCTGGATCGTGGCGAGCGACGGAAGTCGCCTCTGCCGCGCGGACGACACGACCTGCCCGTGATGGGGACCCCACGCGTCGCGTGAGTACTTCGTGAGCACTTCGTGAGCGCCGAACGAGCGCGACGCGAGCACCCAACGAGCACCCGCGCACCTGCAACCCGGCGAGCCTCGAGATCCTCATCCACCCGGAGGATCTCTCGGAATGCACGCTCGCCCTCGAACCTCTCGCGCTCGCTCCCTGCGAGGCTCGGCGTCGCTCGCCGCGCTCGCCATCCTCGTGCTCGCGCCCACGCTGCACGCGCAGGCCATCCCGGAGAGCGTGCTGCGCGTCCCTCCCCGGGCGAGCTCCCCCGCGCAGGAGCCACGCTACCTCGACGAGATGCGCACGGTGATCGACGCGATCGGAGGCGACTCGAGCAACGAGCACCGCTTCGGCGTGCGCGCTTGGGGCTTCGTGTACGGCCACGGCATCACCACCGACGACGCGATGAAGATCGAGGTCCGCGTGGGTGACCGCACGGTGGCGAACGCGCGCTGCCGCATCGAGTCTCCGCCCGACGAGTCATCGCTCTTGCAGATCGGCGGCACCTTCGTTGGCGGCTACTTCAACTGCTCGACCGACAAGACGATCGAAGCGCTCGGTGACCTCCAGGTCGCCTTCACCTTCGTCGACGACGCCCACGACCGCGAGGTTCCGCTGCGCACCTTCGCCGTGCGCGCCGCCGCCGGCTACTCGTGGAGCGGCAACGACAGCCACATCGGGATCCCGTACCTCTACTCCGCCGACCGACTCGGCGGCGCCGCGCTCTGGCTTCGTCGCGGGCCCTTCGGCGAGAGCGCGGTGTTCTTCACCTTCTGGGCCGCCCCGCGCGGAGAGCACTCGCGTCCGTCGAACGACGATCTGCAGCTTCGCTGCGACAAGGACGGTCAGCGCATCGCGTCCGCCCAAGCGATCGGCCGCATGCTCCACCAGCGTGCCGGCAACACCGCCTCGCACGCGCCCCGAGGCGGAGCGCAGGACGAGCTCGGCCTCGTGCTCTACGAGCTGCGCACGAACTTCGCGTACCGAGGCGCGGGTGGACAGCGGCCCGACGCCCACGACCTCGCGGCGAACCCGGGTCGCTACACCTGCCAGCTCCGCTTCCGTGGCGAGACCGTGCGCGAGATGCGCTTCGTCGTGGCGCCGAACGGCGACATCGCGCCGCACCCCGAGCAGACCGGACCGAACGCGCTGGTCCTCACGCCCGGCATGACCCTCGTCGAGACGCGCTTCCCCGCCCCGACCACGTGGGAGCGAGGCGTCTCCTCGAGCGCGATCCGCGCAGGGTCGTTCGGAGGTCGTCCGTGGTCGAATCCGGCGTCGGTCGCGCCGATGCTCGAGGCGCTCCCGGCCGATTCGGGCGAGCTGGAGCCCGCGGCGCCGTCGGGACGGATCGAAGGTCCCACCCGCGCCGGCCGCCCCGCGCCCGCCCGGGGGGCCGCGCGCGGACGCCGTCGCTGAGCCCGGACCCACGAGCCGCAAGCGCCCGGCGTCGGCCCGCACCGACGTCGGGATCTCCCGCACGCCCTGCCGTTCGCGCTTGCCGTCGCGCGACCGACGCACGCATCCTCGCCTCGATGTTCGACTCGGTCGCGTCGGAGGACACGAACCAGCTCGTCGGACGCGAGCGCGAGCTGCGAGCGCTGCACGACACGTTCGACGCGGGGGCGCTCGTGGTCGTGCTGACGGGGCCGGCGGGGATTGGCAAATCCGCGCTCGCGGCGGCGTTCGCGTCGTCGCGCCGCTGTCGCGTGATCGACGTCGACGTCGACGCGGTCGACACCTTCTCCGCGATTCGCGAGGCGCTCACGCGACGTGAGCCGACCCTCGTGGTCACGCGCCGCCTCGACGCACGCCCCCCGGCGCCTCCCGGCACCCTGCGCGGAATCGAGCTCGGCCCCCTCGATCTCCCCTCGACCGAGCGCCTCGCCACCCTGCTCGGCGCTCGCGACCCGGCGCGTCTCGCGGCGCGCGCGGGTGGCGTGCCGCTGCTCGTCGAACGCGAGGCGGAGCTCGACGGGCCACGCGTGGCGACGTTGCGACGCCTGCGGCTGCCGGAGCTCCACGACGCGCTCGCCGCCGCGGCGCTCGTCCAGACACCGACCGAGCCTCTGCTCGCCGCGATGCTCGGGCAGGACACACGCGCGCTCTTCGACGCCCTCGCCACGTGCGCACCGCTTCGTCGCGTCGACGGACGGCTCGCGCTCCCGGACGCGCTGCGCGACGTCGCGCTCGCGGAGCTCGACGAACGCGCCCCCGAGCTGCGCACGGTGTGGGCCCGCCGTGCGCAAGACGCGCTGCTCGCGATGCTCGACGTCGCCGCGCTCGACGCTCGATCGCGGCTGGTCGACGAGCTCCTGCACGTGAGCCGTCGCGAGCCCTACGCGCGCCTGCTGTGGGACGAGGGCCACGAGGTGCGCTTCGCCCCACCGGACCACGTCACGCACGAACGCGCGCGCGATGCCGTGGCGCGCTTCGAAGGCGAGGCCTCCGCGCGGCTCTTCGACGCGTGGCTCGCGGCCCCTGGCGTCGAGCTGGTCGAGACGCACGATCCCACCCGCCCGTTGGGCTTCGTGCTCATGGCGTCCTTCCACCCGAGCGCGCCGCCCGTCGCGCACGATCCCGTCGTGCATGCGGTGCGAGCGAGCGCGGCCGCCGCCGATCCCCCACTCGCCTCGCACGAACGCGTCCGCATCGCGCGCTTCTGGGCCGACTATCGCGCCCACCAAGACGCGCGACCGACCCCACCGCAGTGGGCCGCCCTGATCGCGACCGACGCCGTGCTCAGCGCTTCCGTGCACCACGACACGCCACGCTGGCTCACGCGCCCTCATCGCCCCTTCGCGTTCCTCGGCGAGGCGAGCGTAGAGGGCACGAGCTACGGCCTCTTCGGCATCGATCGCCGCCGCGAGGCGCTCTCCGCCCCGTTCGCGCGCCTCGTGGAGGCGTGCCGAAAAGGGCGCACGACGTGGGCGGTGGAGAGCGTGGCGGATCTCCCGCTCGCGTCCGTCGAAGAGAGCGCGATCGCCGAAGCGCTCCGCGACGCGCTCCGCAACCGTCGCCGCGCGGACCGGCTCGCGGTGAGCCCTCTGCACGGTCTGGCGTGGTTCCGCGTCGGCGACCCGAACGAAGCGCCCGCAGCGCGCCTCGCTCGCCGCCTCTCCGAGCTCGTCGCGACGCTCGGCGACGAGGGTCACGACGGAACGCTCGGTCAGGTCCTGCGCGCTACCTACCTGTCTCCGCCCCGCAAGGGCCTCGCGATCGCCGACTCGCTCGGCATGGGATACAGCACGTACCGGCGCTGGCTCGCCCAGGCGCTCGACCGGCTCACACGCGAGCTCGTGGAGCGCGAGCGCGCCGCGCGACGCCCGACGTCCTGAGCGACCGCGTCGGCGAACGGCATACCGAACCGACGCCCCTCTCGGTCGACGACGCGCTCCGCTCGCCGACGTCGCGCGACCCGACGCGACGTCGCGAAGTCCCGGTCGCCCCGCGTTCAGCTCGCCAGCGTCACGAGATACGACGCGACGTCCTCCGCGGACACGTGCTCCCGCTCGAGCCGCAGCACGTTGACGAGCGCGAGCTGAGCTTCGCGCGCGGTCGTGTAGCGGTCGTTCGGGTGCTTCGCGAGCAAGCGATCGACCACCGCCACGAGGCCACGCGGCACGTCCTCACGCTCGCCCGCGATCGACGGAACCTCGCCCCGCCCGACGCGCACGAAGAGCTCGAGCTCGCTGACGTCGTCGTGCACACGACGCGACGCGAGCGCCTCCCAGAGCACGATGCCGAAGCTGTAGAGATCGGACGCCGCGCTCGCGCGGGCCCCCGCGACCATCTCCGGCGCCACGTACGCGAGCTTGCCCTTCACGATCCCGGGCGCGGTCACCGTCGCGCGATCCGCCGCGCGCGCGAGACCGAAGTCTGCGAGCTTCGCGACGCCGTAGCGCGACACCAGCACGTTGCTCGGCGTGAGATCACGGTGGAACACCGGCGCGCGCACGCCGTGCTCGTCGCGCCGCTCGTGCGCCGCCGCGAGCCCGCGCAGCACGTCGATCCCGATCGTCGCCGCGATCGGCCAAGCCGCCGCGCGCCGCTGCCGGACGTGGCGCACGATGAACGTGCCGAGGTCGAGCCCCTCCACGAGCTCCATCACGATGAAGTAGCGCCCCTCGTCGTCGCGCCCGAAATCGAAGACCTGCACGACGTTCGGGTGCTGCAGCGCGCTCACCACGCGCGCCTCCTCCACGAACATCGTCGCGAGCTCTTCGCTCCCGAGCCCCGGCAAGAGCTGCTTGATCGCGACGTCGCGCCGGAACCCCGCCTCGCCGTGCAGCAGCGCGCGCCACACCGTCGCCATTCCGCCGCGACCCAGCACCGATCGCAGCTCGTACCGCCCCCCGAGCCGACTCGGCGTCGCGTCCGGATCCGTCGCTCGCTCGTCCACACTCTCTCGCTCGTCCACGCTCACGCTCACACCCGCATCCGAAAGCTGCGCTCGTCCGAGAGCTCGCTCGCCAGGTCGACGCGATCGCGCCCTCGCTCCGCGTGTCGCAGGAGCTTGAGGATCGACGGACCGAGCACGTCGAGCTCCGTGCTCGAGAATCGCGTCTCTCCGAAGCGCGCGATCGTCGCGTCTTGTTTGGCGAGGATGCGCGCGTCCTGCTTCAGCACGACCATGCCGAGCGGCCGCAGCAGCTCCCCGATGGGCTGCGCGAGGCGCGGCGGAACGAAGGGCAGCCGAAAGCTCACCACGCCGTGCATGCGCGTGTGCCGATCGTCGAGCGGCGTGAGCGCGGTGGTCGCGAGCACGTGGCTCTCGCCGAGCCGATACTCGACCTGCGCGATCGAGGGCAGGAAGAAACGATCGAAGTGCTCGACCACCCCACCCCGCGGCGCCAGCACCCGACCGAGCAACCCCTCCGGACGAGGCTCTCCGACGTACTCCGCTTCGACGCGATCGTGGAAGCGTCGCACGCGCACCTCGAGCTCGTTCGTCGTCCCGGTGCCACGGAACAAGCCGCGGTGCAGATACGCGGTGTGCGGGACGTCGAGCGCGTTCTCCGCCACCGCGTGCACGGTCCCCGCGACGTCGATCGTCTGATGCACCGTGGCGTACCGACGATCGTGCACGAGCGGCAGCGCGAAGGGCTCCCGCGATGGCGTCGCGCCCTCCGTCGCCCAGACCCACACGAAGCCGTCGCGCTCCGTCACGGCGAAGGAACCACAGCGCCGCGAGCGATGATCCGCCTCCGTCGGGAGCCCTGGCACCGCGGTGCATCGACCGTCCGCCGCGAAGCGCCAACCGTGGTAGGGGCACTGCAGCTCCCCCTGCTCCACGCGCCCCGCCGAGAGCGGCACGTTGCGATGCGGACAGCGATCGAGGAGCGCCGCCGCGCGCCCGGCGCCGTCACGAAAGAGCACGATCGATCGCCCGTGCAGCTCCCGCGCGAGCGGCGCGCGACCGAGCTCCGTGCTCCGCGCGAGCACGTACCAATCGTCGAGGATGCGCGGCACCTCCAGGCTCCGAAGCGTCTCGGCCATCGCTCGGAGCCTACCAGTGATCGTCACTCGCGCGAGCGTCGGCTTCCTCGAGGGTCTGTCGCCAGACCCTCCACGGGGATCGCAATCCCGCGAGCCTCACGACGCCGCACGCGACCCGAACGAGGACGTCAGCGAAGGACGAAGAAGGCGACGAGCCCCGCCGCCACGAGCACCGCGATCGCCACGACCCAGCCGAGCCCTCCGCTCGACGCGCTCGGCGGCACGGGGGTCACGCGATCCACCTCGCCCACCCGCGGTGCGCGCGGAGGCAAGGTCCCGAGCGGACGCGGCGTTTGGGGCGCCGTCGCGGCGGCCTCGTCGATCGTGTCGTCGTCGGGCTCGGCCGGATCGTCCACGAACACCGAAGTGGACGGCCCGGGCGACGGAGCCGCGCGCGGTGCCGGCGGCGCTTCGCTCGGGAACGCCGCGTGGATGCCCGTGTGCTCCGAGCCGAAGTCGCCGCCGTCGACGCGCACGAGCAGGTTGTCGTCGCGAAGCGCGACCAGCTCGCGCAGCGCCTCGAGCCGCGGCAAGCGCGTCGTCGCGAGGATCTGCGCCACCGTGCGGTGACCGTCGATCAGCCCCGCGAGCGTACCGTCGTCACCGACCACGTCGTCGCGCAGCGCGAGCAGCGCGTCCGGCCCTCCGAGGATCCGCATCCGACGACGCTCGAGGTGCATCTCGAGGTGCGCGATGCTCTTGAGCACCGCCGCGTCCGCCGGTCGCTCGAAGCGCGCGCGCTGCAAGAGCTCCAGCGCCTCCTCGTAACGCTTCTCGCGCACGAGCGTGACCACCTCGAGCTGCGCCTCCATCAGCGCCGCTCCGCTCTCCGCGGGTCGATCGCTGTGGCGCGTCACGTACGAGATCCCGAGCAGCGCGCGAGCGTGCTCCGGCTGACGCGCGAGCACCTCTTCGAAGAACCACTTCGCGCGCTGCAGGTTTCCCTGCGCGAGCTCGCGACGCCCGGCCTCGACGAGCTCCTCGATGGGATCGTAGTCGACGGTCTGGCGGGACATCGGCGCGTTCACGGGCTCACGGGGAGAAGAGGGTGAGGGAGAGGCGTGCCACGTCGATACCGGTGAGGCAACGCGTCAGGCGCTACCTGACGCGCGTTTCCCCTCAGCTCCAGCGGATTTTCACGTTCTGGCGCGCCTCGATTCGCCTCGATTCGACGCACACCATCCAGACCGCGCGGTGATCGTGTTGCGCGACGCGTCCGCGTCGACCTGCGCGATGCCTACTCCACCGAGCCGAGCAGCGCGTTTGCGTCGACCTGCGCGATGCCTACTCCACCAAGACCAGCAGCGCGTCCGCGTCGACCTGCTCACCCTCGGCGACGTGGAGCCGCGCGACCTTGCCGGCCTGCGGCGCCTTCACCGCGTGCTCCATCTTCATCGCCTCCATCACGAGCAGCGTCTGGCCTTCCTCGACCGCGTCGCCCTCGTCCACGAAGACCTTCACGATCTTCCCCGGCATCGGCGCCACGCATCCGCCGCGCGGCACCTCGACCACGCGCTCGGGGAAGCGCGGCCGCTCGACCAGCGCGAGGTTCACGCCGCGCACGTGCACGTACGAGGTCGTGCCCTCGCACACCACGCGCGCCGACACGCGGTGCCCGTCGACGTCGAGCCGAATCGTCGCGCCCTCCGCCGCGAGCACGCGCACCACGTGCGCCGCGTGCCCGACCTTCACGTCGAAGGTGCCGGGCGTCCGCGTTCGGTGCGCGTACTCCACGCGCAGCACGTGCTCGATCCCCGCCGCCGCGTGCGTGAGCTCGACGACCTCCGGCGCGAAGCGGTGGATGCGGAAGCCCGTCGGCACCGACGGCGTCAGCGGCTCGGTCGCGCGTCGCGCCTCGTGCGCGAAGAACGTCGCAGCCAGCGCGCCGAACGCCACGTCGAGCGGCGAAGGAGCGCTCGCCAACGCGCCCATCAGGTGCTCGTCGATGAAGTGGGTGTGCAGATCGCCTTCGACGTACTTCGGGTGCTCGAGAACCGTCACGAGGAAGTCGCGGTT
>JALOQC010000049.1:0-7500 GCA_025453555.1 Myxococcota bacterium
GGCGGCGGCGGTGGCCGTGGCGGCTACGGTGAGGACCGTGGCGGCCGTGGCGGCGACGGCGGTGGCCGCGGCGGTCGCGACCGCTGGTGAGCCCAGCTCGAACGACTCGTCGTTCGATGAGGCCGCATGCTCGAAAGAGCGTGCGGCCTTTTTGCTGGTCGGGTCGGCTTCGCCGACTTCTGGGGAGTGATCTCCCCAGCCCCTCCCTCCTCGCTTCGCTTCGGTCGGTCGCCTTCGGGCCTCCGGCGGCGAGGGGGCTTCGCCCCCTTCGAACCCCTCGTTCGAGCGCATCGGCTGGTCGGCTTCGCCGACTTCTGGGGAGTGATCTCCCCAGCCCCCTCCCTCCTCGGCGACGCTCCCCGCGCTTCGCTCCGGTCGGTCGCCTTCGGGCCTCCGGCGGCGAGGGGGCTTCGCCCCCTTCGAACTTTCGAGCGTGCTTGGTGCTCCGCGCTCTTCGCTCGGGTAGCGATCACTACGGACGACGCAGCTCCCGACGCCGTAATGCACGCCGGGGGCTCATTCCGACCGGCGCGTCGCGCCAAATCTGCCATCCTACGTCGCCTCGCGACGTGTCACGAGCGCGCGAGCAGAGCTGATGACGACGATGACGACCGATCCCGTGCGGAGCGAGGCCCGAAGCCGCGCCGCTCGCGTGTTCGCCGATCAGGCGCCGACCGAACGCGATCGCCTCGCGACGCTGATCTACCACAGCGCCCGCGACGCGTGGCTCGACCAGCGCGAGCCAGACGGCGAAGACGACGACGACTACTGAGCCTCGGGGCTCGGAGACCGCCCGCCGCTCAGTGACGACGTGCCGCTCGGTGACGTCGACGCAGGAACCGTCGCGTACGCGGTGAACACGACCGTAGGATCGGTGTCGCCTTCGTCGACGCCGAAGCGTTCTGGGAGCTCGCGCGCGAGCCGACGCTGACGCGCCCCTGCACCGCGCCCGCGGAGCACGACGAGCCCATGCGGGAATGCGCGCGCCAGATCCAGCAGTGCGCGATCCGAAGGGTCGGCGAGCACGAGCCCTTCTGGAGTCGACGTCGGCACGAGCGCGTGCTCCCGCGCCGCCTCGACGAGCGAGGCCGCGATCTCGGGTCCGATCGGATGTGCCGCGCGGAGCCGTCCGAGCAGCGCGATCGCGCGCCGATGCGCGTCGTCCGCCTGCGCGAGCCATTCCGCCGGATCGCTCGGTCGCGCTCGTTCGACCCCGAACGGCGCGAGCTCCTCGTCGCTCGCTCCGAGCGCCCGCGCCGCCGCGATCGACAGCCGCGTCCGCACCTCCAGCGCGCTCGCGGCCTCGCGTCGCGTCCGATCGACGTCCGGCCCGCGGTGACGACGTCCGCGCGACTCGAGCAGCTCCGCCGCCGCGTGCGCGTTCTGCATCTGCGTGCGCGCGATCTCCGCCGCCGCGTCTCGTCGGGCCCGCGCCGCCAACGCCTCGCGCGCGACCTCCAGCGAGCGCGCTTCCGTCAGCGCGGCCTCCGCTTCTTCGAGCAGCGCGAGCCGCTCGCGATCGAAGCGCACGCGATCGGCCTCCGCGAGCGCCGCGTCCAGCAAGAGCCGCGCGCGGGTGGCGTGATCGTGCGCGGCGTCCACGTCGCCGCTCGCATCCGCGCGCTCCGCGTCGTCGCGCGCCAGCTCGGCCGCCGCGACGAGATCGGGGGCCTCGCGGCGCGCGTCGGCGATCCCTTCTGCCTCGAAGAACGGGGCGAGATCCACGGTGCTCCGCGCGGTGCGCCCACCACACGCGCCCAGGAGCACGAGCGCCCCCAACGCGAAGCGGAACGAGATGCCGCGCATGCTCACGGCTTCTCCTCCGCTTCCGCCGCGCCGCTCGACGGCGGCAGGTGCACCGGCTGACGCGCGTGCTCGAGGGCCTCGCGCGCGAGCTCGGCGCGACGTCGCGCGTCACGACGATGCAGCTCGGCGTCACGTCGCCCCGCCTCCGCTCGCGCCCGCGCGATCCTCCGCTCCGCGAGGGTCAACGCCGCGTCGGCGATCCGACGTGCCCGTTCGGCGGCCTCGGGCGTCAGCGTCCGAGCGCGCGCGAGCGCCTCCCGTGCCTGCCGCAGCGCTCCCTCCGCGACGCCGGCCTCGGGAGCACGCTCTGCCGATTCGAGCCGTCCGTGAAGGGTCGGGGGATCACCCGCCGCGTCGGACGGCACGAGCGCGAGCGCGAGCGCGAAGGCGAACGCGCCCGCGAAGACGGGCCGAAGCGAGCGAGGAAACCGGCGCATCCCAGCATCGAAGCACGCACCTCGTGGTGGGGCCAAGAAGAGACGCGTTGCCTCCCTTCGCTCGGCGCCGCTCCCCGAGGGACCCGAAACGGCTATCGGAGCGCGAGCCCGCTTCGCGAAGCTCTCCGCCGCGACCCGCGCCCTCGGTCGACGGGATCGATCGGGAGAAACGTTCGTACGATCGTGCCCCTCGTCCGGGACATGCGTGGTCGGCCTCTGCGTGCTCTGCTCGATCGGTGAACGCGCAGATCACCGACGAGCTCGCGCGCGAGGTCTTCATCCACGGACCCGTCGTGGTCTTCCGATGGCGCAACGAGCCCGGCTGGCCCGTCGAGCTCTGCACCCCGAACGTGCTCGAGATCTTCGGTTACTCCGCGGCCGACTTTCTCCGTGGGACCATCGCTTACGCCGACTGCATCCACCCCGACGATCTCCAGCGTGTGCAGCACGAAGTCGTCCGCGCGAGCGATTCGCGTGCGCTCGCGTTCGAGCACGAGCCTTACCGCATTCGGCGCGCGGACGGCTCCGTGCGTTGGCTCTACGACTTCACGCGCATCCAACGCGACGAGCGCGGCGACGCCACGCACTACTTCGGCTACGTCATCGACGTCACCGCGCGCATCCAGGCACAAGAAGAGAAGCGCGAGCTCGAGCGACAGCTCCTGCAGGCCCAGAAGCTCGAGAGCCTCGGCCTGCTCGCCGGCGGCGTCGCGCACGACTTCAACAACCTGCTCACGGGCATCCTCGGCCAGACGAACCTCGCGCAGCTCGCGATCCTGCGCGCGATGTCGAGCTCCGCGTCGACGGTCCCGGGCCCCGACACGCCTTCGACGACTCGGAGCTCGTCCGACGAATCGCTCGCGATCGCCGAGCACCTGCGTGAGATCGAGACGCTGACGCTGCGCGCGGCCGAGCTCACGCGCCAGCTCCTCGCCTACACCGGCCAAGGTCAGCAGGTGGTCGAGCCGCTCGATCTCGGCGAGCTCGCGGGCTCCATGCTCGGCATGTTGCGCGTGCTCGTCGGCAAGAACGTCACGCTCGACCTCGCGCCCGAGCTCCCTCCCGTGCGCGGCGATCGCACGCAGCTCCAGCAGATCGTGATGAACCTCGTCACGAACGGCGCCGATGCGCTCGGCGAAACCTCCGGCACCGTGCGCATCTCGGTGCGCGACGAGGTGGGCGCGCGTTGGAGCGACGAGCCCGGTCTGCCTTCGACGCGCGGCACCCACGTCGTGCTCGAGATCGAGGACGACGGCTGCGGCATGGAAGAAGAAGCCCGCACGCGGCTCTTCGAGCCTTTCTTCACGACGAAAGAGCGCGGTCGCGGTCTCGGGCTCGCCGCGGTGCTCGGGATCGTGCGCGGCCACGACGGCGAGATCCGACTTCGCTCCGAGCCCGGACGCGGCACACGTTTCCTGCTCGTCTTTCCCGCATGCTCCGAGCCCGCGGTGCGCCCCGCGCAGCGACCGATCGCCCGCACCTGGCGAGGGGAAGGCCTCGCGCTCGTGGTCGACGACGAGCCCGCGGTCCGCCAAGCCGCGTGCGCGATGCTCGTGCACCTCGGCTTCACCACCGTGGTCGCCGAGCACGGAGCCGCCGCGCTCGCGATGCTGGAAGAACGCAGCGAGTCCGTGTCGGTCGTGCTCCTCGATCGAGCGATGCCGGTGATGAACGGCGCCGAGACCCTCCGCGTCGTGCGCGAGCGTCACCCTGCCTTGCGCGTGGTGATGACGAGCGGCTTCGACGTCGGCGCGCCGCTCGCGCTCGGACCGCGCGAGCGCTTCCTCGCCAAGCCCTTCCGCCTCGCGGAGCTCCGCGCGGTCCTGCGCGAGCTCTTCGATTGACGCCGCAGCGCGTGCCCGCTTCGATCGAGGCCGCAGCGCGCCCGCTTCGATCGAGGCCGCAGCGCGCCCGCGACCGAGGCCGCAGCGCGAGCCCTTCGACGGAGCCGCGAAGGCTTCGAGCGAAGCCATGGCGCGAGCTCTTCGAGGGAAGCCGTTGCGTTCGCAGGACCTCCCCTCCGATCCTCCGCGCGATGTTCTCCATCGCCGACGCGACCCTCGCCGATCATGCCTTCGACCTGCTCGTGCGCCTCCTGAAGGTCCCGAGCATCAACCCACCCGGCGACGAGCGCATCGCCGCCGAGCTCGTCGCGGACGAGCTGCGCGACGCGGGCCTCGAACCGCAGGTGCTGGTGTCCGACGAACGCCGCGCCAACGTGGTCGCGCGCCTGAAGGGGACGGGCGACAAGCCGCCGCTCGTGCTCACGGGCCACCTCGACGTGGTCCCGGTGGAGCCGGAGAAGTGGACGCATCCTCCCTTCGACGGAGTCGTCGCGGACGGTTGCCTCTACGGTCGCGGCGCGGTCGACATGAAGAACCACGTCGCGATGTCGCTCGCGGTGATCGCGCGGCTCGCGCGCGAAGGGATCCGACCGAAGCGCGACGTGATCTTCGCCGCCGTCGCCGACGAAGAGCAGGGCTGTCGCGCCGGCAGCCTCTGGCTCTGCCGCGAGCACCGCGATCTCGTCCACGGCGAGTATGCGCTCGGCGAAGGCGGCGGCTTCTCGCTCCACCTCGGCGGCACGACGTTCTATCCCGTGCAGGTCGCGGAGAAGGGCGTGTGTTGGCTCCGCGCCTCGCTCGAAGGTCCGCCCGGCCACGGCTCGATGCCCCGCGCCGACAACGCCGTCCTCCGCCTCGCAGAGAAGATCGCGCGCCTGCACCCCACCGCGCTGCCCACCCACCGCACGCCGATCGTCGAGGCCTTCCTCGGCGCGGTCGTCGACGCCCTCGCGCCCAACGTGCCCGGCCTCCGCGAGCTCGCCGCCAGCGTGTTCGCGCAGCCCGCGCTCGTCCGCACCCTCGTCGACCGCATCCCCGATCCGACGGTGAAGCTCGGCCTGCTCGCGATGTTCTCCAACACCGCGAGCCCCACCGTCTTCCGCGCGGGTCAGAGCGTGAACGTGATCCCCGGCTCCGCGAGCTGCGAGATCGACGGTCGCCTCTTGCCGGGGCAGAGCGAAGCGAGCTTCGTCGCCGAGCTGCGCGCGGTGCTCGGCGACGACGTCACGCTCGAGGTCGATCACACCATGCCCGCGGTGGAAGCCTCGCCCTGGAAGAGCCCGCTCTACGCCACGATCGAGTCCGTGATGGCCGAGCGCGCGCCCGGCTGTCCCGTGGTGCCCTACATGCTCCCCGGCTTCACCGACGCGAAGGGCTTCGCGCAGATCGGCACGACGTGGGTCGGCTTCGCGCCCGTGAAGCTCCCCAAGGGCATGCGCTTCGCGGATCTCTTCCACGCGCACGACGAACGCATCCCCGTCGACGGATTCCGCTGGGGCACCGAGACGCTCGCGGAGATCGTCGCGCGTTGGATCGCTTGAGCGGTCGCGCGCGCGAGGTGCTCGATCGTGCGGTAACGTGCGAGCTCCGACTCGCGACCGAACCCACCGCATGACCGAGCCCCGATCCCGCGGCCTCCGCCGCCTCACGAGCGTCATCTCGCTCGTGCGCCCCTACGCAGGTCGCTTCGTCCTCGCGACGATCTTCCTCGTGCTCGGCAGCGGCATCGGCCTCGTGTACCCGAAGGCCGTGCAATGGGCCGTCGATCGCGGCCTCGCGGACGGAAACCTCGCGCTCCTCGATCAGGTCGCGCTCGGCCTCGTCGTCGCGTTCCTCGCGCAGTCGATCTTCACGTGGCTGCGCCACTACCACATGAGCTGGCTCGGTGAGCGCGCGGTCGCGGACCTGCGCCGCCGCGTGATCGAGCACCTCGTCCGCCTGCCGCCCGCGTGGTTCCACGAGCGCCGCACCGGCGAGCTCGTCGGGCGCGTCGCGGGTGACGTCACCATCCTCGAAGGCGTCGTCGGCAGCGAGCTCTCGATGGCGCTGCGCAACCTCGTGCAGCTCGTCGGCGGCGTCGCGCTCCTCGCGTTCACCGACCCCTGGCTCACCCTCGCGATGCTCGCCGTCGTACCGCCGTTGACGATCGGCATGATGCTCTTCGGCCGCCGCATCCGCGCGATGAGCAAAGGCCTCCAAGACGCCGCCGCCGACGCGAACGGTCGCGTGCAGGAGGTCCTCGGCGCGATCACCACCGTGCAAGCCTTCCGCCGCGAAGCCGCGGAGTCCTCGCGCTACGGCGACGCGGTCGAGCACGTGTTCTCCCGTGCGCTCCGGCTCGCCCGCTGGCGCGCGACCTTCATGGCCACCTCCTCGCTCGGTGGCTTCCTCGCGATCGGCATCGTGATCTGGCTCGGCGGCCGCCGCGTCGCCGCGGGCGAGCTCACGGGCGGCGCGCTCACCGCTTTCCTGCTCTACACGACGATCGTCGCCGTCGCGCTCGCGAGCCTCACGTCGCTCTGGGGCAGCCTGCAGCGCGCGGCCGGCGCCACCGAACGCCTGCAAGAGATCGTCGACACCGTCCCCGACGTCGCGAGCCCTCCGTCGCCCGCGTCGTTCCCGGACGAGCCGCGTCGCATCGCCTTCGAAGGCGTGCGCTTCGCCTACCCCGCGCGCCCGGACGCCGAGGTCCTCGCGGGCATCGATCTGCGCATCGAGCCCGGCGAAACCGTGGCGCTCGTCGGCCCAAGCGGCGCCGGCAAGACGACGCTGACCGCCCTCGTGCCCCGCTTCTACGACGTGACCGAAGGGCGTGTGACGGTCGGCGGCGTCGACGTGCGCACGCTCGCGCTCGAGGAGCTCCGCGCCCGCATCGCGCTCGTGCCTCAAGATCCCGTGCTCTTCTCCGGCTCCATCGCGGAGAACATCGCGTACGGCCGCCCCGACGCGACGCGCGCCGAAATCGAAGCTGCCGCGAAGAAAGCCCACGCGAACGGGTTCGTGAGCGCGTTCCCGAACGGCTACGAGACGCTCTGCGGCGAACGCGGCGTGCAGCTCTCGGGTGGACAACGCCAACGCATCGCGATCGCCCGCGCGATCCTGGCCGATCCGCAGATCCTCATCCTCGACGAAGCCACCAGCAGCCTGGACGCCGAGAGCGAAGCGCTCGTGCAAGAAGCGCTGACCGCGCTGATGAAGGGCCGCACGACCCTGGTGATCGCACACCGTCTGAGCACGGTGCGTGAAGCCGATCGCATCGTGGTGCTCCAAGACGGGCGCGTCGCCGAGGTCGGTCGCCACGGCGAGCTCCTCGCGAACGACGGCGTGTACAAGCGCCTGGTGGAGCACCAGCTCGCGGCCTGAACGGACGCGGCGGCCGGACCTACCACACGACCTGACACGCCCGCCGTCAC
>JALOQC010000049.1:10000-43038 GCA_025453555.1 Myxococcota bacterium
TCCGCTGCCACGGACACCGTGCAGCCGGCGAGACGGGTACTTCCGAAACGTACCGTTGGGTACGTTCGGCACATGGTGTCGATATCTGGTTCGTGAATGCGAGCTCCGACCTCGAGAGAGGAACGACGCTGGTGTTCAAGAACGAGGTCATCGACCTCCACACGAGTCTTTGACAACTGAAGAAGTAGAAGCCGTCTAAAAATAGCTGCGACGGTCAGGAGGATTGGCAAGAGCTCCAGTCTCTCGAGCGTGCTCGAGGGAGGAGTGTTCTTGGTACCAACCCTGGCCTCGAAAGAGACGAATCGTGCCTTAGGGATACGGTCAAGCTATGAAGGGCGCGCGGTGGATGCCTAGGCGTCGAGAGGCGATGAAGGACGTGGACAGCTGCGAAAAGCTTCGGGGAGCTGCTAACGAGCGTTGATCCGGAGATATCCGAATCGGGAAACCGACCTGGCGCAAGCCAGGGAGCCATCACTGAATCCATAGGTGATGAGCGGCCAACCCGGGGAACTGAAACATCTAAGTACCCGGAGGAACAGAAATCAAACGAGACTCCCTTAGTAGCGGCGAGCGAAAGGGGACCAGCCTAAACCTGTACAGTGTAAGCCTGGGGGCGTTGCTGTACGGGGGTCGTGGGATCATCGAGAGGAACCCCAGCACCTCACGGAGTTATCAACTGATTCGCTAGCAAAACGGTATGGAAAGGCCGGCCAAAGAGGGTGACAGCCCCGTATGCGAAAGTGAATGAGCTCCGAGATGACACCCGAGTACCACAGGACACGTGACATCCGGTGGGAATCTGGGAGGACCATCTTCCAAGGCTAAGTACTACTCGACGACCGATAGTGGACAAGTACCGTGAGGGAAAGGTGAAAAGTACCCCGGTGAGGGGAGTGAAATAGTACCTGAAACCGCGCGTCTACAAGCAGTCGAAGCACTATGCCCTTCGGGGAATGTGCGACGGCGTACCTTTTGCATCATGGGCCTGCGAGTTATCCTATGTCGCAAGGTTAAGCCGATAGGTGAAGCCGAAGCGAAAGCGAGTTCAAATAGAGCGTTGAGTGGCATGGGGTAGACCCGAAACCTGGCGATCTATCCATGAGCAGGTTGAAGCGCGGGTAAAACCGCGTGGAGGACCGAACCCACCACAGTTGAAAATGTGGGGGATGACTTGTGGATCGGAGTGAAAGGCTAATCAAGCCAGGAGATAGCTGGTTCTCCGCGAAATATATTGAGGTATAGCCTCGGATGAATTGCACCGGAGGTAGAGCACTGAATGGGCTAGGGGTCTTACCGGATTACCAAACCCAATCAAACTCCGAATGCCGGTGACAACTGTCCGGGAGACAGGCTGCGGGTGATAAGGTCCGTAGCCGAGAGGGAAAGAGCCCAGATCGACAGCTAAGGTCCCCAAATCCAGACTAAGTGTAGAAGGATGTGGGAGCGCTCAGACAGCCAGGAGGTTGGCTTAGAAGCAGCCATCCTTTAAAGAAAGCGTAATAGCTCACTGGTCGAGCGAGCCTGCGCCGAAAATGTAACGGGGCTAAAGTCTGGTACCGAAGCTTCGGGTTCTACGTAAGTAGAGCGGTAGCGGAGTATTCTCAGATAGATACGAGGTGTACCGTAAGGAGCGCTGATGGATCTGAGAAGAGCTTATGCAGGCATGAGTAGCGATAAACTGGGTGAGAAGCCCAGTCGCCGTAAGCCCAAGGTTTCCCGGGGAAGGATCATCCTCCCGAGGGTTAGTCGGACCCTAAGCCGAGCCCGAAAGGGGTAGGTGATGGCAAGCAGGTTAATATTCCTGCACCACCGACGAAGACGTTGAACCGAGCAGGGACGAAGAAGGGTAGGTCGAGCCAATCGTTTGGTCTGATTGGTTCAAGCGCGTAGGCGGAGTTCGTAGGAGGCAATAGCCACAAACGCGAGCTCAACGCCGAGACGTGATGAGGAGAGTCTTCGGACTCGAAACTCGATGATCCCATGCTTCCGAGAAAAGCTGCGCGGGGAGTCCCGTTGGTGTCCGTACCGCAAACCGACTCAGGTGGGCGGGGTGAGTATCCCAAGGCGCGTGAGAGAATGTTGGCTAAGGAACTCGGCAAATTGGCACCGTAACTTCGGGAGAAGGTGTGCCTCCATTACGTAAAGGGCCTCGCGCCTGGAGCGGACGGGGGTTGCAGTGAAATGGGGGTTGCGACTGTTTACTAAAAACACAGGACTCTGCGAACTCGTAAGAGGACGTATAGGGTCTGACGCCTGCCCGGTGCTGGAAGGTTAAGGGGAGATGTTAGCCTTCGGGCGAAGCTTCGAACTGAAGCCCCAGTAAACGGCGGCCGTAACTATAACGGTCCTAAGGTAGCGAAATTCCTTGTCGGGTAAGTTCCGACCTGCACGAATGGCGTAACGAGCCAGCAACTCAGCGAAATTGTACTGGGGGTGAAGATACCCTCTACCCGCGGCAAGACGGAAAGACCCCGTGAACCTTCACTGTAACTTGGCAGTGATGCTCGGGACAGCCTGCGTAGGATAGGTGGGAGACTTTGAAGTCGGGGTTCTGGCCTCGATGGAGTCAACCTTGAAATACCACCCTGGCTGTTCTGGTCGTCTAACCTAGGCCCGTCATCCGGGTCGGGGACACTGTCTGGTGGGCAGTTTGACTGGGGCGGTCGCCTCCCAAAAAGTAACGGAGGCGCGCGATGGTTCCCTCAGGCTGATTGGAAACCAGCCGTAGAGTGCAAAGGCATAAGGGAGCTTGACTGCGAGACCGACAGGTCGAGCAGGTGCGAAAGCAGGCCTTAGTGATCCGGTATCTCCGCATGGAAGGGATATCGCTCAACGGATAAAAGGTACTCCGGGGATAACAGGCTGATCGCGCCTGAGAGTTCATATCGGCGGCGCGGTTTGGCACCTCGATGTCGGCTCATCCCATCCTGGGGCTGGAGCAGGTCCCAAGGGTTTGGCTGTTCGCCAATTAAAGGGGTACGCGAGCTGGGTTTAGAACGTCGTGAGACAGTTCGGTCCCTATCTGCCGTGGGCGCAGGACGCTTGAGAGGAGCTAACCATAGTACGAGAGGACCTGGTTGGACGTACCTCTGGTGTTCCGGTTGTTCTGCCAAGAGCATCGCCGGGTAGCTATGTACGGAACGGATAACCGCTGAAAGCATCTAAGCGGGAAGCCGGCCTCGAGATGAGGCGTCCCGGGCCGCAAGGCCCCTGAAGGCCCCTTGTAGACTACAAGGTGATAGGCCAGGTGTGGAAGCGCGGCAACGCGTGGAGCTAACTGGTACTAATCGGCCGTGAGGCTTGACCTATCTCTAAGGTACGAGTCGTAAGAAGTTTTCGAGGTCAGGGTTGGAAGCAAGAGCTTCGAGGTGAGTTTATCCCTCGGCTCGGCCGCCCTGCTCGCACGCAGCAAGGCTTCTCCTTCGTGACGAATCCGCGTTGAAACGACGCGTGGTTCTCCGAAAGAGAACAGACGCTTCTACATGTTTCGGTGGCAATGTCGGAGGGGTCATACCCGATCCCATCTCGAACTCGGAAGTCAAGCCCTCCAGAGCCGATGGTACTGCAGAGTTTCTCTGTGGGAGAGTAGGACGCTGCCGGATTTATGAAGCCCCGCTCGGAAACGAGCGGGGCTTCACTTTTTCCGTCGCTTCCGGGTCGGGTGACCACGATCTTCGCGTCTCGCCGAGCCTCACCTCCTCACGCCGCGAGGGCATGTCCCTCGTCGCCAACCGGACGCAGAGCTTCACGAAAGAGGCGTCGACATTCGGCGTGTGTCGTCGCAGTCTCGACGGGTCGTCGCACCCACCGCGACGACCTCGGTCGAATGCGCACAGTCTCCGTCCTCGCACGCGTCGCTCTGACGGCGTTCTCGGTCACCTTCGCCGTCCCGGCGCTCGCACAACGGCCCGCCCGCAACCCGTACGACGCCGAGGTCGCGCGTCACGCGGCGGCGGCGCGGCGGGAGGGCAGCTCGCCGCGCGCGGTGTTGCCGATCCTCGAGCTCGAGCAACAAGGCGACGACGCCACCCCGGGCGTGGTGTTGCGGGAGCTTTCGCGGCTCGCGCAGGAGCGCCGGTTGTCTCCGGTGATCCGGAGCTACGTGCGGACGCTCGAAGCTTTCGGTCAGATCGCGGCGGGGCGACCGGACGACGCCGCGCGCACGTTCGACGAGCTCGGCTTCCTCCGGAAGTGGCGGGTGATCGGCGGGTTCGACGACGAGGGCAAACAAGGGTTTGCGCGGACGTACGGCCCCGAAGAACAGCGCAACGCGCCTTTCGACGAGAACGCGGCGTACCCAGGGCGCGAGCGCGAGGTGCGCTGGCGACTCTATCCGGAAGAGCTCACGCGCTACGGCTACGTGGACTTCGACGCGACTCTCCGTCCGTACGAGAACGCGTGTGGGTACGCGGAGACGTTCGTCCAGGTCGACCGCGCGCGGCCGATGGGGCTCTTCGTCGGTGCGGGCGGCGCCATCAAGGTGTGGGCGAACGGCAACGAGGTGCTCTCGGACGCGGTGTACCGCGGGCCCGCGATCGAACGCAGCGCGGCGATCTTCCATGCGCGTCAGGGGTGGAACCGCATCCTCGTGAAGGTCTGCGTGCAGGATCGTCGGTGGGGCTTCTACGCGCGCCTCGGCGAGGCCGACGGCTCCGCGCCGCGAGGGGCGACGGTCGACCCGAACGGCGCGACCGAAGCGGCTCCCGCGCACGCCGGCGCGCCGACGATGGCGCCGGTGCCCGTGATGCCGCTCGCCTTCCTCGAAGAGCGCGTGCGCACGCAGCCCGACGACGCGGGCGCGCACTTCGATCTCGCGCGTTTCCTCGCGTGGACGGCGGCCGAAGATCCGACCGAGACGCGCTCGCGTCAGCTCGCGGAACGTGCGGTGGAGCTGCGAAACACGGTGGAGCACGCGCTGCTCGCCGCGGACCTCGTGGAGACCCGCGCCGAGCGCATGCGCTACGTGACCAAGGCCGAGGAGGCCAACGCACGAGATCCTCGCGTGAGGCTCGCGCGCGCGGAGCTGATCTCGGACGGCCCCGATCCGGGGCGCGCGCTGCGCATGCTCGACGAAGGCTTCTCGCTCGACACCGTGCCGGGGATCCGAGCGGCGTGGATGCGCGCGAGCTTGCTCGAGGAGCGCGACCTCCCGCTCGCCGGCTTCGCGATCATCGAGGACGCGGTGCGCCGCACGAACGGCGCGGCGCGTTGGCAGCGTCGGCTCGCGCGCGCGCTCGCGAACCAGGGGCGCACCGAGGCGTCGATGGACGCGAACCGAACGCTGCTCGAGCGCGAGCACGACGCGTACGACGTGCGCTACGCCCTCATGGGCGACGCGTACGAGCGCGGTGAGACGGAGCTGATCTTCGGGCACCTCGACGCGATGCGGACCATCGCGCCGGGCGACACCGAGATGCTCGAGTACGCGGCGTCGGTCTACGAAGGTCTCGGCCGCCACGACGAAGCCCTCGATCTCTACCGGCAGATCATCGCGTACGCGCCGGACGAGCCGCGCCATCACCAGCGCTACGGCACCGCGCTCCTGCGGCTCGGCCAGCAGGGCGCGGCGATCGAGGCGTTCCGGCAGGTGCTCGCGCTCTCCCCGCAGGACGCGGGCACGCGTCAGCTCCTCGATCGGCTCCAGCCGACCGCGCGGGAGGACGAGCGCTACGCGACCGCGACCGAAGAGATCCTCGCGCGCCGCGTGAGCCAGAGCGAGTGGCCGGTGACGATGCTGCACGAGCTGCAGGTCGCGACGGTCTACGAGAGCGGGCTCGCGGCGACCTTCCATCAGGTCGCGTTCCAAGTGCACGACGACGAAGGCGCGCGGCGGATGGCGCGTTTCCCCGTGTTCTTCGAGCCGGGGCGGCAGTGGGTCGAGGTGCGCTCGGCGAAGGTGCACCGCGCGAACGGCAGCGTGGTGGAGTCCGTGCGGACGTTCGAGCAGAGCCTAGGCGACAGCGCGTACCGCATCTACTACGACACGCGCGCGCTGATCCTCGATCTGCCGCAGCTCGAGCCGGGCGACACGGTGGAGCTGCGCTTCCGCGTGGAGGACGTGAGCCGCCGCAACGCGTTCAACGACTACTACGGCGCGGTGCGCTTCCTCCAAGGTGGCTACCCGACGCGGCACCTCGAGCACGTGCTCGTGACGCCGAAGACGCGCCGCTTCTACTTCAACGAGCCGTCGCTCTCCGGGCTGCGTCACACGCGCGCGACCGAAGGCGAGCGGCACGTCGATCGTTGGCTCGCGACGAACGTGGAGCCGGTGCGCGGCGAGGACGGAATGCCGGGGCCGGCGGAGACGCGGCCGTACCTGCACGTGTCGACCTACCAGAGCTGGAACGACGTCGGCCGCTGGTGGTGGGGTCTCGCGCAGGATCAGCTCCTGCCGGACGAGTCGCTCGAGCGCACGACGCGCGAGCTGGTCGCGGGCGCGGCGGACACGCGCGAGAAGGTCGCGCGCGTCTACGACTGGGTGATCCGCAACACGCGCTACGTGGGGCTCGAGTTCGGCATCCACGGGTTCAAGCCGTACCGGGTGACGCAGATCGTCCGGCGCGGGTTCGGCGACTGCAAAGACAAAGCGTCGCTGATCTACGCGATGCTGAAGATCGCGGGCGTGGACGCGCGCATCGCGCTCATCCGCACGCGCCGCAACGGATCGATCGCGACCGAGCCGGCGAGCCTCGCGGTCTTCGACCACGCGATCGCGTACGTGCCGGAGCTCGATCTCTTCTTGGACGGAACGGCGGAGACGAACGGCCCGAACGATCTGCCCGCGATGGATCAGGGCGTGATGACGCTGCTCGTCGGGCCGGAGACGGTGGAGCTGCGGCAGACGCCGGTGCTTCCGCCCGATCGCGAGCGCCGTGAGCGCACGCTGGAGATCACGCTCGAAGCCGACGGGGCCGGGCAGATCGACGGGCGCGAGACGATCGTGGGCAACACCGCGGCGTCGTATCGCACCTACTACCAAGCGGAGGGCATGCAGAACGAGCGTCTGCAGCGGGAGCTCTCGAACCTCTTCCCGGGGCTCGAGCTCTCGACGCAGCGGTTCTTCGATCTCGACGACTTCCGCGCACCGGCGCGCTTCGAGTGGCAGGGACGCGCGCCGAACGTCGCGCAGCGGAGCGGGACGCGGCTGCTCGTGCCGCCGTCGACGCTCGGGAACCTGCTGCCCGCGCTCGCGCGTGCGCCCACGCGACGTCACGCGCTCGAGCTCGGGCCGCCGCGCACCTACCTCGAACAGCGCAACGTGCGGCTGCCGGCCGGGGCGACGCTCGAGCCGTTGCCGAGCGGCGGCGAAGTCGACAGCCCGTTCGCGAAGCTCACCGTCCGCTACGAGCGGCAGGGTGACGTGGTCCGCGTGCGCACGGAGTGGATCACGCGCACCGATCGCGTGTCGGTCGCGGACTACGCGGCCTTCCGCGCGTTCGTGGAGCGGGCGGACGCGTTGCTTCGTGAGCGCATCACGCTGGGAGGTCGGTGATGTCGCGTTTCTTCGATCGTCGCAGCGCGTGTGAAGGCCAGATGGAATCGGCACCGCTCGAGCCCGCCGTGCTCGAATCGGTACGGCTCGAATCGCAAGAGAGCTCGATCGCGCGCTCGCCGGGAACTGGCTCGTCGCGTCTCCGCGCTTTGTTGGATTCTTCTTTTGTTTCGAGGTCTTCCGTGTCTCGTTCCTTGCGCCTCGCGCTCTGTCTCGTCGTGTCGATCGCGTGCACCCGCGGGGGCTCGTCCTCCGGCACCACGCCGCCTGCCGATCCGCTGCCCATCCTCGCGCTGCGCGAGCGTGCGGCTGCGAATCCGAACGATCCGGCGCTGCAGGCGGAGCTCGCCCGCGCGGAGCTGCTCTGGCCGGGCGGCGAGAGCCCACGCGTGATGCCCGCGATCACGCGGGCGATCGAGTTGTCGCCGAACGACCCCGCGCTCTTCGTGATGAAGGGCTGGGTGCACGAGGAGCACGGCGAGCTCTCGGAGGCGCTCGACGCGTTCGTGCGCGCGGTGGAGCTCGGTCGCACGAGCGACGACGTGTACGCGGTGCTCGCAGCCGAGCACGCGATCGATCTCCTCGGAGGTCTCCGCGGAGGTACTGCGCGCTACGACGAACGCGTCGTGCCCTTGCTCGAACGAGTGGTCGCGGAGCCGGCCAAGCTCGGGCAGCCGGCGGTGCAGCTCGCGGCGCAGCGGCTGATGCAGCACGGCCGTCGGCGCGGCGACGACGCGCTCGTCGATCGGGTCGTCGCGCGGCTCGGTTGTCTGACCTCGTGGCGGGCGGTCGGACCCTTCGGACCCTACGCGCTCAGCTCCTTCGATCAGCGCGTCGCGGCCGAAGGCGCGGGACCGCTCGCGGAGCGCTACGACCTCGGCCAGGGCATCGGCGAGGACGTGAGCTTCGAGGCGGAGGTCTTCGGTTGTGGGGTGTCGCTCGTCGGCGGCGAGGAGCGCGGCAGCGGCAGCACGATCGCGGAGACCTTCGTCGACGTGACGGAGGGCGGTCCGCACCTGCTGGTGATCGACACGCCGGCGTCGTTCAAGCTCTCGGTCGACGGTCGCGAGGTCGCGGTGCTCGATCGGCGGCTCGCGCTCCAGCCTGGGACCACGCACGTGGCGGTCGATCTTCCGCCGGGGCGCCACGAGATCGAGCTCAAGCTCACGATGCGCGCGGCGCCTTCGATGGCGGTCTACCTCGAGCGGCCGGGTCGGCTCGGCGCGGGCTGGGATCCGACGCGCGGCGTGACGCTCCCGGAGCCGCGGCACGAGCTCGATCGCGCGTTGCTCGCGCTGATCCAGCTCGTGCGCGGCGATCGCCTGGGCGCACGCGAGACCTTCACGCCGATGGCGCGCGAGGATCTGCCGGCGTTCGGGCTCGAGCTCTGGCGGCGCGTGATCAACAACGATCCGTTCATGGCGCAGGACCGCCAGCGCGAGCTGGGACAACGGCTCGTGCGGAAGATCGCGGAGCTCGATCCGGCGGGCGTGTACGCGGCGCTCGACGTCGCGCAGCTCGAGCAGGGCGCGACGGAGCGCTCGGAGGCGATCCGCCTCGTGGCCGAGCGCTGGCCGAACGTCATCAGCGTGCAGCTCACGTGGGCGAACCTGCTGCAGCAGCGCGACCAGCTCACGGAAGCGGAGGCGGTGCTCCAGCGCGTGCGCGAGCTGGTGCCGGACGACTGCGGGCCGATCTTTCGACTTCAGCAGCTCTACCGCGAGCAGAACCGCGTGTCGGAGGCGAACGCGCTCGTCGAGCGCGTGATGAGCTGCGACCAGAGCTCGCGCGCGAAGTACGACCTGCTCTTCCGGCAGCGACGTTGGGACCTCGCGAAGGCGGAGCTGCAGCGGCTCGAGCCGCTGATGGACGAGGACGATCACCGCGAGCTTCGGCTCGGGCTCGCGCTCGCGATGGGTGATCGCGAAGAAGAGGCGCGCGTCCGCGCGGCGATCGACGAGGATGCCCCCGCGGTGTCGAGCGGGCGCGCGATGCGGGAGATCGATCTCCTGCTCGCGGCCGGTCGGCGCGCGCAGGCGATCGAGGCGCTCGACCGCGCGATGGAGTCGGATCCGGAGATCATGGTCGAGCTGCGCCACGTGCGGCGCGATCTGACGGGGCGCGACGATCTGGAGCCGTTCCGCGTGAACGGCGCGGACGTGATCCGTCGCTACGAAGAGAGCGGCGTGCGGCACGACGACGCGCGGCAGGTGCTGGTGTTCGACTACATGGTCACGCGGGTCTATCCGGATGGATCGGCGCGGCACCTGGTGCATCAAATCTTGAAGGTGCAGAGCGAAGAGTCGGTGGAGGAGCTCGGTCAGCTCTCGCTCGGTGGGCAGATCCTCACGCTTCATTCGATCAAGCCGGACGGACGACGGCTGGAGCCGGAGGCGATCGCGGGGCTCGACAGCATCCCGATGAGCGAGCTCGCGATCGGCGACTACGTCGAATACGAGTACGTGTTCGGCACCTCGCCGCGAATCGACGGCGGGTTCCGGAGCGCGGGCTGGTCGTTCGACAGCCACGATCAGCCGTTCGCGTTCAGCCAGATGATCGCGCTCGTGCCGGCGGACGCGCAGCTCGTGGTCGAAGAGCTCGGCGGCACGCCGCCCGCGACGCAGCGCCGCGAAGGCGACCTGCGGGTGCTGACGTGGACGATGGAGCACGTGCCGGCGCGGCCGATCGAGCCGAACGCGGCGCCGCTGCCGCCGTTCCGTCCGACGCTGCGCTTCGCGGTGAAGCCGAGCTGGCCTTCGTTCTTCGCGACGCTGCGCGAGGCGCTCCTCGACCGCGATCTCTTCGATCCGGACGCGCGACGCTTCGTGCAGGGCTTGGTCGGCGAGCGCACGGATCCGCAGGAGATCGTGGCGATCCTGCATCGTTGGGTGACGGAGAACGTGGAGCCGGCAGACGGCTTCGCGGGCTACGCGCCGTCGATGCTCGCCCAGAAGCGCGGCGATCGATCGCGGGTGCTGCGGTACCTGCTGACCCTCGCGGGGCTCGACGCGCGGCTCGTGGTGGCGCGGCGCTTCGCGGACATGGAGCCGGGGCCGATCCCGCGCGACGAGCTCTTCACGTCGTCGCTGGTGGAGGTCGTGCGCGAAGGTGCGCCGTCGATCTTCGTCTGGGCGGACGGTCGGTACGCGTCGGTGTCGCTGATCCCTCCCGCGGTGCGCGGACAGGAAGCGGTCGAGGTGCTCGGGCCGGCGTCGGCGGAGGCGCGGCGCGTGGTGATCCCCGATCCGGGCGTGGAGTCGGACCGGCACGTGGCGAACGTCGAGCTCGCGTTCGAGGGCGACGTGGCGACGGTCGCGGTGCAGGAGATCTTCGAGGGGCTCGGCGCGTTCGTGTGGCGCAACGAGCTCGAGCAGGTGCCGGCGGCGGAGCTGCAGCGCGTGTTCGCGGAGGCCTACGTGCCGCGCGTGCTCCCGGGCGCGGAGGTCGTCGGCATGGAGGTCATCGGACGCGAGGACTACGAGGCGCCGTTCGAGCTGCGCTACGTGGCGCGGGTGCGCGGCCTCGGGCGCGTGGCGGGTGGGCAGCGTCTGGTGCCGCCGCTCTTCCCGACGATGCTCGCGCGAGGCTACGCGTCGCTGCCGTCGCGCACGACCACGCAGGGCGTGGGTGGCAACGCGCAGGACGTGACGATCCGCGTGCGGGGTGTGCAGGGCGACGTGGCGACCCTGCCGGACGTGCAGCTCGGGAACGACGACGTTCAGTACGCGCGGCGGACGCGGCGCGACGGCGACGCGGTGGTGCTGGAGCGGCGCCTGCGGCTCTCGCCGACGATCGTGCCGGCCGCGCAGTACGCGCCGTTCGCGGAGCTGATGCGGAGGATCACGGACGCGGAGACGAGCGAGCTGCCGATCGGGCGGTGAGACCGGGGGCTGAGGCTGCTCACCTCTGACGCTCACCCTGGTGGTTGCTTCGCGCGAGCTCGACTTCGAGCCTGTCTTCGGTGAGTGCGGTGCGGGCGCGGCGTCGCATCCACACGAACGTCGCGACGACTGCGAGCACGACGAGCACCGCGCCGGCGATCGCCCACGCGAAGGCGGGGATCTCGGAGAGCCACGCGAAGAGGCGCTCGCCGAAGTAGGCCATCGCGAGGAGGGGGAGCGCGTAGCCGAGGAGGGAGCCCCAGAAGTGCGTGGCGAGCGCGGGGATGCGGCGCTCGACGAAGTCGCGCGCGACGAAGCGCGCGAAGGAGAAGCCGACGACGCTCGCGGTCATCGTGCCGACCATCGTGAGCGCGTAGGCCTCGGGCCACGGCCAGAGGAGCGGCGCGACGAGGAGGAAGACGGTGCCGGGGACACCGAAGGGCTGGAGGAAGGTGTAGGCGAGGACGAAGACGAGCTGACCCCACGCGCCGCGGTCGACGATCCAGGTGCGGAGGCGCTCGGGCTCGGCGAGGACCTCGAAGGCACCGAGGCGCCACGCGGTGATCAGCATCGCGGTGGTCGCGGTCACGAGCGCGAGCTTCGCGCCGCGGCGTGTGGGTTTCACGGCGTGGGTGGGCTCGGCGTCGGACGCGGGCTCGGCGTCGGACGCGGGCTCCGCATCGGACGCGGGCTTTGCGTCGTCTTCGTCGTCTTCGTCGTCGGCCGCGGGCTCCGCGTCGTCGACTTCGGAGGCGGGCTTCGCGTCGGAGGTGGGCTCGTCGGGCGCAGCGTCGTGCCCAACGGTCGGGCTCGCGTCGCGGTCGACGTCTTCGGGCTCGACGTGCGATTCGCGGGTCACGCTCGCGCCCCCTCGTGCGACCGTGATCGGCGACGCATGCCCCAGAGTACCGCGACCCACCCGTTCTTCTCCGGCCTTCGTCTCGAGCGCGCGCGCGCTTCGTCGCAGTTCGCGGAGAACGGCCGCTTCCGAAACCCGAGCGGCGCGCGCCCCGATCTCGAAGGGCCTTCGTGGCCGGTGATGCGGGAGTTCTTGTTCGGTCGCGGCAAACGAAAGCCTCCGGGGCCCATCGCGGTCGAGAGCCCGCTCGAGGCGTGGACGAAGCGGAGCGACACGGGGTTACGTCTGACCTGGCTCGGACACAGCACGGTGCTGATCGAGATGGACGGGCTGCGCGTGCTGACCGATCCGGTGTTCGGAGAGCGCGTGTCGCCCGTGAGCTTCACCGGGGTGCGTCGTTTCCACGCGGTGCCGGCGACGATCGCGCAGCTCCCGCCGATCGACGCGATCCTGCTCTCGCACGATCACTACGACCACCTCTGCGCGACGAGCATGCGCGAGCTCGCGAAGCTGCGGGTGCCCGTGATCACTTCGCTCGGGGTGGGCGCGCGGCTCGAGCGCATGGGCGTCGATCCGGAGGTGATCGTCGAGCTCGACTGGTGGGAGCGCCACACGCTGCCCGGCGGTCGGCTGCGCTTCACGTCTACGCCTGCACAACATTTCTCGGGGCGCTCGCTCGTCGATCGCGATCGCACGCTCTGGTCGTCGTGGGTGATCGAGAGCGATCGACGGAAGATCTTCTTCTCCGGCGACACCGGATTGACCGAAGAATTTCGAGAGATCGGGCAGCGCTTCGGGAAGTTCGACGTGGTGATGTTGGAGATCGGCGCGTGGCATCCGGCGTGGGGGAGCATCCACCTCGGGCCGGAGAACGCATTGAAGGCGTTCGAGATGCTCGGGGGCGACACGCTCTTCCCGGTGCACTGGAGCACCTTCGATCTCGGGCTGCACCCGTGGGAGGAGCCCGCGGAGACCCTCGCGGAGCTCGCGAACGAACGGCAAGCGCGGGTGATCACGCCGCGGCTCGGGCGGCCGTTCGAGCCGGAGCGGGTGGAGGGGATCGACCCGTGGTGGCGCGAGGTGATGGGTGGCGTGAGGTGATGGGGTTCGAGGTGATGGGTCGGTGAGAGATCCGAGGATCGGCGCGTCGGACGTTCGATCCTTCCTTCGAAACGAGATTCGCTGGGCCCCTCGGTCGAAGCGGATCACGCCCTCGCGCGCGCGGTGCTAAAGCCCGCGCTCCATGGCCCCCTCGAACGACCGCCTCGTCGGCACCGCGCTCATCCTCGCGGCCGCGATCTCGTGGGGAACGTGGAGCCTGTGGTTGCGTCCGACCGGGCTGCCGAGCGAGGTGACGACGCCGATCCTCTTCCTCGCGATGGCGCTCGGCGCGTGGCCGCTGATGCTGCGCGAGCGGGCGCCGCGCTGGTCGAAGCGTGCGGTGCTGTTGCTGATCGCGTTCGGCGTCTCGGACGCGATCAACGTCGGGACCTTCTTCGCCGCGATGAGCGTGACCACGGTCGCGATCGCGGTGCTCACGCACTACGCGGCGCCGGTGATCGTCGCGCTCCTCGCGCCGCGCATCGACGGCGTGCACGTGCCGCACGCGAAGCTCGCCGCGCTGCTCGCGCTCGTGGGGCTGACCATCGTGCTCCAGCCGTGGCACGAGCTCGAAGGCGACGTCATTGCAGGGTCGGCGGGGTCAACCGCCGACGTCGTCGCAGGGTCGGCGGGGTCAACCGCCGACGTCGTCGCAGGGTCGGCGGGGTCCACCGCCGACGTGCTCCTCGGCGCCACCCTCGGGCTCGTGAGCGCGTGCGCGTACGCGAGCAACGTCTTCCTCGCACGGCGGCTCACCGAAGACCTCGGCGCGAGCCGCACCCTCGGGCTGCACTCGGTGATCGCGGCGCTCTTGCTCTTGCCGCTCGCAGGGTCGCGCCTCTTCGAGATCGAGCTCGTCGACGTGCCGTACCTCGCGATCGGCTGCGTCGGGCCCGGCCTGCTCGCGGGCCTCGCGTTCCTCCGCGCGCTCACGCTCATCGGCGCCGCGCGCGCATCGATCCTCGCGTTCGTGGAGCCGCTCGTGGCGTGCCTCGTCGGCTTTTTCGCGTGGGACGAACCGCTCGGATGGAGCGTCGTGGTCGGCGGCGCGCTCGTGATCGCGGCGGGCGCACTGGTGGTGGGTCCGCGGCGATCGACGTGACCGCAGACTCGATCACACCGCCGTCGACGAAGCGAACGACGAGGCGTTCACTCAGCGCGCGGCAGCGAGATCGTGAACGCTGCGCCGCCGAGCTCGCTCGCTTCGCAGCGGATCTCGCCGCCGTGCTCGAGCACGACCTTCTTCACGATCGCGAGGCCGAGGCCGGTCCCGTCGCTCTTGGTCGTGAAGTAGGGATCGAAGATCGCCTCGCGATCCTTCTCGGGGACGCCCGGGCCGTCGTCCTCCACGCGCAGCTCGAAGGCACCGACGGCGGCTGACCCCGCCGACCCGGAGCCGCCGGCGGCTGAACCCGCCGATCCGGAGCCCAAGGAGGCTGACCCCGCCGATCCAGAGGTGGCGTCGACCTCGCGCACGCTCACGCGCACTTTGCCGCTGCGCTCGCGACCGCGCAGCGCTTGGAGCGCGTTGCGGACGAGGTTGTCGGTGCAGCGCTTGAGCATCATCGCGTCGATGCGCACGGGCATCGCGCGCTCGGGGGCGTCGACCGTGACCTCCGCGCGCGCGGTGGGGCCGACGTCCTCCACGATCGCGGCCACGGAGCGCTTCAGGTCGCGCACGAACTCGCTCAGATCCGCGGGCGCGAGATCGGCGCGCGGGAGCTTCGCGAAGTTGCTGAACTCGCTCACCAGACGCCGCAGCGTGTCGACCTCTTCTTCGACGATCGCGCAGGCGTCCTCGAGCTTGCGGCGGTAGCGCGCGTCGTCGCCGGAGTAGCTTCGGTGCATCTCTTGGGCGGCGAGCTGGATCGGCGTGAGCGGGTTCTTGATCTCGTGCGCGAGGCGGCGCGCGAACTCCTGCCACGCGCCGATGCGCTGGAGGTAATCGATGCGCGCGCGGCTCTCGCGCAGGTCGCGCACCATGCCGTTGAAGGCCTTCGTGAGCTCGCGGATCTCGTCGTTGCCTTCGGTCGGTACGTGCACCGTGAGATCGCCACCACCGACCTTCCGCACCGCGACCGCGAGGGTGGTGACGCGGCCGGTCACGCGGCGCGCGAGCACGGCGGCGAGTACGAGGGCGGCGCCGATCACGAGCGCGAGGAAGCCGAGGTAGACCCAGACGTACACGTCGCTGACGAGCTCGGCGCGTTCGTCGAGGCGCGCGAAGAGCTCGGCTTCTTCGCCAGCGGCTTGGAGCGCGGTGAAGAGCTCGACCGGCGCGGTCGCCACGAGCTCGAGGCGTCGGTGGTCGTCGACCGCACGGAAGAGGGTGACCGGTCGCGCGTGGGCGGGGTCGAGGCGCTCGGGGTCGTCGACGCGCACGCGTTCGACGCCGTCCTCGTGAAGCGCGAGCGCGCCCACGCTCGGATAGCGCGCGAGGGCGGCGCGAAAGAAACGTACCAGCGCTTCGTCCTCGTCCGCGCGGGTGGTCGCGGGGTCGTCGGTGACCGGATCGCCCTGCGCATCGAGCGGATCGTCGAATCCGTCGGACACGTCGTCGTCCAGCGGCTCCTCGAAGCCGCCCAGCGAATCCGGCAGCTCGTCCTCCGTCGGCGCGGTGCGCGCGAAGGGATCGCCCGCGGAGTCGGACGAATCCGACGCGTCGGGTGTGTCGGGCGCGCGGCCCGGGAACGCGTGGTGGAACGCGATCGCGTCCGCGATCGTCTCCGCGTCGTCGCGGAGCGCTTCGAGGTGCGCGCGATGCGATTCGACGCCGGCCTCCAGACGATCGCGCACGTTGCCGTTCACGCCGACGCGGTAGGCGTCGTAGAGCGCCGCGCGCCCGAGCATCAGCGCGCCGACCAGCGTTGCGAGCGCCGCGAACGTCATCGCGCCGAGGATGCGGCGCTCGAAGCGCGAGAAGACCTTCATCGCGCGCCCCCGACGCGGGGTACGCGGAAGCTCTCCGAGCGGAACTCCACCACACGATCCGCTTCGCAGATCTCGCGGCGCACGATGTTCACCACGATCGGGCCGATCGGGCCTTCGGACTCGCGCCCGCCTCGCAGGAGCTCGCGGCAGCGTCGTCCGCTGATCGGGTTGAGCTCCGCGCGGACCGCGAAGAAGACCTCGCGACCGGCGTGACCGCGCCACTCGTCCGCGCGGCCGATCGGCACGCGGCGGAGCACGAGGCATTGGTCGATGACGTCCTCGTAGCGCTCCATCACGACCGCGCGCCGCCCGCGTCGGACGACGTATTGGCGCGCGAAGATGTCGTAGGACACCGCGCAGGTCGCTTGGCGCGTGAGCAGCGGCTCCGTCGAGCCGACGCGGTAGGCCTGCACCGTGACGCTCAGGTGTTGCGCGATGCCGCTGCGCAGGCGCTCGCGCACCGCGTCCGATTCCGCGAGATCCGCGACGCTGAAGTGCAGCACCGGCACTCCGTCCGCGCCGAGCTCGACGCCGATCGCGCGCACGGGGAAACGATTCTGCGCATCGGCGTGCGAGCTCAGGGTGACGAACGCGAGAAGCAGCGCGCACACGCGCAGGGCGACGGCACGCGTGACGGCGCGCCACGTCGCTCGTGGGCTTCGTCGTCTCTCGCGAACGCGCGTGGCTCGATGCGTCACGGGGCGGTCAGTGGTCCGATCACGTCGCACGGGTCGATCAGAGGTCGATCAGAGGGCGAGGAACCCGAGCAGGGTGGAGAAGCCGAGCTGGAAGGTGCCGATCTTGGTGTCCATGCGGAGACCGACGTCGAAGGTGAAGTCGAGCGGGATGCGAGCCGCGCCCTCGTAGCCGGGCACCGCCACGCGGAGGTCACGCCAGTCCGCGAGCAAGAGCAATCCGCCGTTCACGTAGAGGTCGAGCGCGCGCAGACCCTTGCGACTGCGGTAGAGCGGCAGCTCGTACTGCACGTCCACGCGCGTGGCGACCTCCTCGACGCGCATCGGCTCGATCGCGCTCCCGAAGAGGTTCGGCGCGCGGCGGCGATCGAGCTGCATCTCGAGCATGCGGCCCGGGACGAGATCCGTGAGATCCGCGATGTGGAACTGATGAAAGAAGGGCGCCTGACCGATCACGCCGCCCGCGAAGAGCGAGAGGCGCAGGGTGTGACGCCACGGGAGCGGGATCCATCCACGCACCGAGAGCTGCGTGCGCACGAAGTCGTAGTCGCTGCCGAGCACGGGGTGGCTGAGCTCGCCCGTGAAGCGCACGTGCAGACCGCGCGTGGGGATCACCGGATCGTCGCGGCGGTCGTAGACGAGCGCGAAGCGCACGAGGCTGACGAACGAGACGCCGTCCTCGATCGCGAAGTCGATGGGGCGGATGCTGGTACCGAAGCGCTCGCTCGCGGCGTCGGGGCGCGAGCGCAGGTCGACCATCTCGCCCTGCCAGTCGAGGGTGAAGCGCGTGCTCGCGCCCAGATCGTGGCCGGTGCCGAGCACGATCCCACCGCGCTGGTAGAAGACGACCGCGTTGCGCGCCGCGACCTCTTCGAGGCAATCCTCGTCGTCGTCCGGGCACTCGCCCGCGTCGATGAGCGGATCGTTGCCGAAGTATTGGCGGGCTCGGTGATAGAAGAACGAGGAGCGCAGCGACCAATCGCGTTTGAAGAGGCGCGGGTGATCGTGGTCGAGGCGAAAGCCGTTGGCGCGCGCGGAGAAGAGCACGGACGCGGAGAGCGCGGAGCCGGAGCCGAAGAAGTTGGAGTCGGTCAGCGTGAAGCCGACGTAGGGCGCGAGGTCGACCGAGGTGTCGCGGGTCGCGCTGATGCCTTCGCTGATGCCGAAGGTGAGCCCGCCGACCGCGAGGGTGTTGCGCTCGGCCACGCGCACCACGAGCACCACGGAGCCGCGTCGCGTGCCGGGCTCGAGGTGGAGCGAGACGTCGTCGAACCAGCCGGTGCCGCGCAGGCGCCACGTCAGCGACTCGAGCGCGGCATCTTCGGGATCGAGCACGTCCCCGCGTCGGTAGGGCACGTAGCGGCGGATCACCGAGGTGCGGGTACGGGTGTTGCCGCGGATGACCACCGACTCGACGACGTATTGGACGCGGACGTCTTGGCTCGACTCGACCTCCGCGTCGTCGGGATCGAAGAAGTCGTGCTCGGCACCGAGCTCGTCGGTTTCGGTGCCGTCTTCTTCGGCGGGATCGCCTTCGGCGGCCTCGTCTTCGAGGCTCTCTCCGGCCGAGACGTCCGCGCGGTCTTCGTCGAAGAAGGGCTCTTCGGTGGGGGCTGCGTTCTCCGTCGCTTCGCCGCTCGTCTCGGCGCCGCTCGGCGCGCTCGGCTCGCTGCGCGGGTCGGTCGATTGCGCCGCAATGGGCGACGTGATCGAAACGATCGCGAGCGCCACGAGGCACACGCCTCGGCGGAGCGACGTCGCGAGAGTCCGACCCATCGGCGGGCAGCGTAGCAGCACGACCGTGTGTGGAGAGGCACGCTCGTGGTCGTCGACGTGGTCGTGGACGAGCTCCGCGACACCCGAGCGCGACGCCGGATCGCGACTTCGGCCGAGCTCACCGCGCACGTGCCGCGTCCCTTCGTGCGTCGTCGCGATCGTCGTCCCCCGAGCTCGAGTCGAACGCGTCTCCCTCGTCGTCGGAGTCTTCTTCGGGGACCGCGGCCACCGCGATCGCGCCGGTGCTCGGACGCACGCCGACCACGCGGATCGCCATGCGCACGCGGCGCAGCGTCGAGCGCACGGGCAAGAGCGGCAAGACGAAGAGGAGCGCGCTCGCGCGTCCGATCGACGACGCGAGGAAGATCGTCTCGTAGTCGAACGCGCCGCTGCGCAGAGCCCAGCCGCCGACGAGCGCGCCGCAGACCTGCAAGACGGCGGAGAGGCTCGCCGCGAGCGCGAAGAACTCGACCTGACCTTCCTTCGGCGCGTCGCCCATGAGGAGCTCGAGGCTCGCGAGGTCGTAGCCGGCCCACGCGATGCCGCCGACGATCTGCGCGAGCACGATCACGCGCAGGTCGGGGGTCAGGTACCAGACGAAGGGCGTGGCCGCGATGAGCGCGCCGGAGACCGCGAGCATCGCGATCGGCCCGAGCCGCGCGCGTTTCCAGAGCCGGAACGCAATCGCCTTGGAGAGGATCGAGCAGCTCGAGAGCATCGCGTACTCGCGCAGATCGAGCCCGAGCTCGTGGAGCATGTAGGGCGTGAAGAAGGGGATCGCGAGCTGCGCGCCGAAGAGCATCGCGCCTGCGTAGAGGGCGACGCGCCAGCGGCCTTCGCGGATCACGACGCGCAAGCGAGGGCGGGGCTTCGCGGGGCCGGGCACCACGAAGGCGGACTTGCGCGCGAGGGCGAGCGCGCTGCCGAGGCGCGCGGTGAGCGCGACGCCGTAGAGCGCGGCGAAGCCAGAGAGCGGCGAACCGGTGGACGCGCGCGCGTGCTCGAGCACGAAGCCGGATCCGAAGAACGCGACGAGCATCGCGGCGTGCGTCGTCATGTTGCGGCGCGCGAAGTAGGGCGCGCGCAGCTTCGCGGGCACGAGCCGCGACATCCACGCGTTCCACGCGGGGCCGATGACCATGCCGCTCGTCCAATAGACGGTCTTGGTGGCGAGCAGCGCGGGCAGGCTGGTGGAGCCGGAGAGCGCGATCGCGAGGAAGCCGACGTGCGCGAGCGCCTGGAGGACCACGCACGTGACGACGAAACGTTTCTCGCTCCCGATCGCGCGCACGAGGCGCGGGCTCGCGAGCTGCGCGAGCGCGCCGCAGAGGAGCGGGACGGTGCCGAGGAGCGAGAGCGCGACGTCGCGGTGTCCGAGCTCGACCGCGAGCGCGCCGAGGTAGGTCTCGCTCGCGCCGAGCATCACCGCGTGCAGCGCTCCGTCGACCACCGACCAGCGGAGCGCGGCGCGACGGGTGACGGAGGAGCTCGGAGGCACGGGCGCGGAGTATGGGAGCCCCCGCGCGAGGCTGCATCGAGGATTCGTCGAGCGAGCCTGAGTGTGTGCGAGCCAGATCGTCGTGGGCGTGGACGTGGTGGTCGTGGTCGTGGTCGGCGACGAGACCGGCGACGAGACCGGCGACCGAACCCGCGACGACGAAGCGAGCCTCAAGGCATCGTCAGATCGCTCGGATCGATCCGCACCCGCAGGCGCTGCTCGGGCTCCGGCCGGAGCCCCACGCCGAGCCCGACGGCGCCCGCGATCACGCCCACGGCCACGGCGGTCCACACCGGCCAACGTCGGTACCAAGGACGCGGCGGCGGAGGCGGCGGCACCACGTCGGGCTCCGGGGTCGCCGCGATCCAAACACGTGCATCCGCGAGCGCCGACCGATCGAGCGCGGCTGCGTGTTCGATCGGCGACAGCTCGGGCCACTCGCCGATTCGAAGGCGCAGGGGCGTCGCACAGCCAGTGTCGTCACAACGCACGAGCAGCGCGCGCTCGCCACGCGCCTCGACCCACCAGAGCTCCGTGCCCTCGGGTCGCGACGCACGCGCGCGCTCGAACGTGTCCGCGCGCTCCCACGCGCGCCGCGCACGTTCGGCGTCGGTCGGCCCGAGGTGCACGCGCATCGGCGCGCGTCGTCCTTCGATCAGATCGATCGTCGCGCCCCACGCGAGGTGACCCGGCGCGGAGACGCGGAGCACGTGCCGCCCCGTGGGCGCGCGCACTTCGACTGGGGCTTCGCCGATCACGCGCCCCGCGAGCTCCACCGTCGCGCCGGGCGCGTCGACCTCGACCACGAAGAGAGACGCCGGCGCGGTGGCTCCCGCGAGCGCGAGCTCTCGTGCGCGGCTCGTGGTGTTCGGCGCGGCTTCGGCGGCCCGTACGACCCGCGCGGGATCGAGCGAGGCCGCGCGACGAAAGCCTTGATCGGCGAGCGCGGGACGATCGGCCTGCACCGCGACGAGCGCGGCCGTCAGCTCCACCTCGGCGAGCCACCGCGACGCGCCCGGCACGTCCGCGTGCTCCTCCGCGAGCCGACGCGCGCGTTCGAGCGTCGCGAGGGCGGCCCCTTCGTCCAAACGACCCGCGTGCGCGCGCGCCTCCGCGATCAGCGCTTCGACCCGCACGAGCGCCGCCAGACGCGTGCGCGAGGTGTGCGCCGGCGCGGGGGCGCTCGGTCGCAGCGGCGCCGCGCCGTGGGCTTCGAGCTCCGCGCGCCACGCGTCGGCTCCCTCGCCGAAGACGCGGTGCACGACCTGCGCGGAGGCGCCGCTCGCGCCACCGATCGCGAGGCCGCCCGTGAGCCCGAGCGCCACGCCGCAGAGCGCGCCGAACCGTCGCCAAGTCCCGAACATCGACGAGCGCGAAGGTAACTCGGATCGCGCGATGTCCGTTCGTTTGGCGAAATCGCTAGTGGTTGCGGACGTTTATGACGATCTTCGCTCCTTCGCACCGCAGGTTTGCGGGCCTTTGGCGCGTCATCTATGGTTCGCGCCCTCTCGAGTCGGGGCGATCCGTCCCGACCATCCCTCGCGAATCGTCCGAGCTCGTGCACGAGCGGCGAGGCGCGTGGGGACGCCAAAGGGCGTTTCATGCTCGAAAAGATCGCCAATCGCTTCCAGACCATCGTCCTCGTCGGGCTCGTCTCGTTGCTCTCCGCCGTGTTCATCCTGCAGTTCGGTGGACCGCAGGCGCAGGGCTGCACCGCCGGCGGCAGCACGTACGCCGCGAAGGTGGACGGAGAGACGTTGAGCGCCGGTGAGGTCCGCAGCGTCTACATGACGCTCGGCTTCAACCGCGCGCCGCTCGAGCAGCAGCGCAGCGATCGGCTTTGGCGCGCGGTGCTCGACGGCCTCATCGAGCGCACGCTCCTCGCGCAAGAAGCGCGTCGTCTCGGCTACACCGTGACGGAAGAGGACGTGATGCGCGCCCTCGCCGAGGACGGGAAGATGCGCGTCTCGCTCGGCGTCGACGCGCCCTATCCGGGCGGTGAGCTCGACGTGTCCGCGCAGGTCCGCGACCGCGACGACAACTTCGATCTCGAGCGCGCGCGCAACTTCATCCAGCACGACCTCCGCCGCAGCGTCGGCGAGTTCACGCAGGCGCAGATCGAAGAGGCGCTCGCGGAGCGCATGCGCCAGACGGTGCTCGCGGGTGTCGAGGTGAGCGAGGCCGAGGTGTGGGACGCGTACGTGCGCGAGCGCGACCGCGCGCGCATCGAGTACGTGCGCTTCGCGCCGGGCTTCTACCGCGAGCAGCTCGACCCGACGACGGCCGACCTCGACGCGTGGATCGCCGCGCACCCCGAGGAGATCGAGCGCGAGTACGAGCAGAACCGTCACCGCTACACGGGGCTCGAGCCTCAGGTGCGAGCGCGCCACGTGCTCATCAAGGCCGCGGAGGACGCGAGCGAGGACGAGAAGGCGGCCGCGCGTCGGCGCGCGGAGGACGTGCTTCGTCGCGCGCGTGCGGGCGAGGACTTCGCGACGCTCGCGAGCACGCTCTCGGAGGACACCGGCAGCGCGCGTCGCGGCGGCGACCTCGGCTACAACCCGCGCGGCCGCATGGTCGGTCCCTTCGACGAGGCGCAGTTCGCGCTCGAGGTCGGCGGCATCAGCGACCTCGTCGAGACGCGCTTCGGCTTCCACGTGATCAAGGTCGAAGGCAAGCGCGAAGGCGACGTGCCGGTCGACGAGGCCAAGCGTGAGCTCGCCGATCGTCTCTACCGCGAGGACCGCGCCAAGGCGCTCGCGCGCGAGGCCGCGGTGGCGGCGCTCGCCGAGCTGCGCACGGGCAAGACGGCGGACGAGCTGAACGCGTGGCTTCGTGCGCGCGAGCGTGGCGAGGCCGTGCCGACGCCGACTGCGACGGCCGAAGGTGCCGCGCCCGCGGAAGGCGAAGCGCCCGCGGAAGCAGAGGAAGAGGACGACGATCCGCTCGCCCCGCGCATGCAGGAGTCGCGCAGCTTCGGTCGCACCGACAACCCGATCCAGGGTCCGTTCGACTCCGGTCCCCTCGTCCGCGACGTCTTCGGTCGCACGATGGAGGACGCGATTCCGGGCGAGCCGATCGAGCTCGGCAGCGACTTCGTGATCTACCGCTTGGTGGAGCGCTCGGAGGCGACGCGCGAGGAGTACACCGACGAGGTGCGTCAGCGTCTGCGCGACGGAATGCTGCGCGCGAAGCGCGAAGAGGCGCTGCACCTCTACGTGACGGGTCTGCGTGAGGCGGCGGCGCGCGACGGGCGCATCCGCATCAAGACGATCGACCTCGAGGTCACGGTGAGCGGCAACGGCGAGGTCGTCTCCGAGCCGGCCGGCATCGACTGCGGCACCGACTGCTCGGGCGCGTTCGAGTTCGGCGAGATGGTGCAGCTCACCGCGCGTCCGACGGGTGGCGCGCGCTTCACCGGTTGGGACGGCGCGTGCGGCGGCACCGAGCCGACCTGCCTCGTCTCGCTCGACGAGCTCCGTCAGGTGACCGCGCGTTTCCGCGGCGGCGAAGCGGCCACCGCGAGCTCGATGAGCTCCTCGATGGAGTCCGACTCCACGATGGGTGCGTCGTCGATGGGCGCGTCGTCGATGTCGTCGTCGATGGGTGCTTCGATGGAGGCCGCGGAAGGCGAGTGATCGCACTCCTTCCCTTCGAGACCGCGATGCCGCTCGTGAAGACGGGCGGCATCGTCCGTTGGAGGCTCGATGAAGTCGCTCTCTCCCCGCGACCTCACGCACCCGCGCATCGCTCGTTGGAGGCTCCGCCGATGAAGTCGCTCTCTCCCCGCGACCTCGCGCGCGACATCGTCCGTTGGAGGCTCCGTCGATGAAGTCGCTCTCTCCCCACGACCTCGCGCATCCGCGTGAAGAGCTCGTGCTCGACAACGGCCTGCGCGTGATCGTGCTGCCGACGCCGGGCCGTGTGTCGGCGTCCGCGTCGCTCTACGTGAAGTGCGGCTCACGCTTCGAGGAGGCCACCACCAACGGCCTCTCGCACGTGGTCGAGCACATGGTCTTTCGTGGCAGCGAACGGCACCCGACGAGCGCGGCGCTCAACCTCGCGATCGAAGAGCTCGGCGCGCACGTGGAGGCGACCACCAGCGTCGATCTGACGAGCTACGAGGTGCTCGCGCCGCGCGAGACGGTGCTCGAAGCGCTGCAGACCTTCGCGGAGGTCTTCCGAGCGCCGTGCTTCGAGGGCTTCGAGGTCGAGAAGCGCGTGCTCCGCGCGGAGATCGAAGAGGAGCTCGACGAGCACGGGCGCTCGTACGACGTCTCGGATCTCTCGCGAAAGCAGCTCTTTCCGGGACACCCGCTCGGCTTCTCGGTCAGCGGCACGCTCAACAACGTCGCGCGTTTCACGGTCGCGGATCTGGAGCGGCACCTTCGGCGCTTCTACGTCGCGTCGAATGCGGTGCTCGCGGTCGCGGGCGATCTCTCGATCGACGAGGTGGTCGCGGCGGCCACGCGCGCGCTCGGCGATTGGCAGCGCGGCGAGCCGGTGGTGGTGGAGACGCCGCGCGAGCCGGCGAAGAAGACCTACGCGAGCCTCGACGATCCGGGCGGCGCGCAATCCGATCTGCGCGTCGCGTGGCGGACCGCCGGTGCCCACGCGCCGGATGCGCGCGCGCTGCAGGTGGTGGAGCGATTGCTCGACGACGGCCTCGCGGCGCGCCTGCAGAAGCGGGTGGTCGACGAGAAGGGCCTCGCCTACCACGTGTCGGCGGGTGCGGATCTCTTCGAGGACGTCGGCGCGTTCGACGTGCAGGCGAGCGTCGCGCACGACAAGACGCCGACGATGGTCCGCGAGGCGATGCAGATCGCGCGCGAGCTCGGCAGCGAGGCGGCCCCGAGCGCGGAGCTCGATCGCGTGCGGCGCCGCTACCTGTGGTCCCAGCGCACGCTCCTCGACGTGCCGCGCGATCTGGCGAGCTTCTACGGCAGCGGCCGCCTGCTCGGCCTCGACGAGACGCTCGCGAGCGCGGGCGAGAGCTTCGTGGACGTGGACGCCGAGAGCGCACGCGCGGCGGCCGAGCGTGTCTTCGCGGAGCCCGCGTTCGTCGCGGTGGTGGGCGAGCTCCCCCGGAGCGCCGAGCGTCAGATCAAGGCGCTCCTCGGCTGAGCTCGGTGATCGCATGATCCACATGATCGCGGGCCTCCTGCTCTCCGTCGCGAGCGTCACCCTCGCGCGCAACGCCTTCGTGGTGCTCGAGCAAGGCAACCGCGGCAGCGCGATCGCCCACTTCGCGGTGGCGGGCGCGTGTGCGTTCGGTGCCGCGCGCGCGTGGTGGCGCTGGCGGAAGGACACTGCGCGGAGGCTCGCGCAGAAGGCGCGTCCGATCACGCCGGTGGCCCCGACGACTCCCGCGAGCGTGGAGAAGAAGCCGGCGCCGCGAAAGGGCTCGAGCCCGAGGAAGAAGCGCGCCAAGAAGCGGTGAGCCACTCGCAGGGGGCCCGTTTCCGCGTTCCCCCGATCAGCGGCACCGGCGCGGCAGGCCATGCGTCGAGCGCTCGAAGGCGTCCCACCACTCGTGCCAGTCGGGCTCGTCGAGGAGGCCTACGACCTGGAGGCCGGGGGGCTCGAAGGAGGCCCACAGGTGGGGCGGGCGGGTGTCGGTGCCGAAGAAGCGCCACTCGCGTGGGCTCGGGAGCTCACCCGGGAGCCCGGCGAGGCATCGGTTCATCGTCTGGAGTCCGTCGAAGGCCTCCCAATCGAAGGGGACCAGGGTCTCGATGCGGATCACGCGAGTCGCTGCGCGGCCGAGCACCTCGCGGACGAGCGCCTCGAACGAGGGGAGCGTGTCGCGCAAGCGCGCGACCTCGTACAGCTCGGTGCGCGGGTCGAGTGCGCCCACCCAGGCGTCGAAGTCGAGGCCGCGCGCGATGATCGCGTCGTCGAGCGCGAGCTCCTCGGCGGGAGTCGTGGCCAGACGCAAGTACAGGAGCTCTCCCTGGGGTCGTGTCACGGGCGTCGCTTTCGTCGGACGATCCCCGGCGCGACCTCGATGGTGGTGCGTTCGGGGGACGTCGACGGCGCGTGGTTCTCCGCGGGCGCGTCGTTCGTCGGTGCGTGGCGTTCGAGCCAGCCGTCGAGCGTCGCGCGCAACGACACGTCGACGACGCTGGAAGCGCGCGCCGCGACGCGATCCCATGCGGAGTCCGGGAGCGCTCGGTGGATTGCGGCGAGCACGGCTTCCAGTTCGCGCGCAGGGGAAGTCGCGTAGGGGTGACGCCATCCCGTCGGAGCGAGCGCTCGGTCGAGCGCCACCCAGAGCAACTCCGGCCACGGCGTCGCCCGGTCGGTCGCGATCGCGAGGAGCTCTTCGATCCGGAGCCCGCGCGCGAGCTCGCAGGCGTGCGCGATCGCGCCGGCGGCGGCGATGGATCGTACCCACGCGACCGTCACGAAGTTCGGACGAAGGGCCGCTGCGCGTGCGCTCGGCGCGGTCGCCGGTTCCAGCGTCGCGAGCGCCTCGAGGGCGCGCTCCGGTTCGAAGGGGTGGAGTCGCGCGGCCCACGCGCCCGATGCGGCGAGCGTCGGTTCGCCGAGCGCCTGGAGCGCCAGTCGTCGCAGCCGCTGGGCCTCGGCGTCATCGCAGCGTGCGAGCGCTCGGAGCGCCTCGCGCGGCGCACCGCAGCCGAGGTGTGCGGCCGCGCGCGCGTGAGCGTCGTCGTGCGTTGCGAGCGCCAGGACCTCCGGCCACCGCTCGAGCGCGACCAGCGCACGCACGGTCGCGCTGCGCGGAACCGCGGCTGCGGCGAGCAGCTCGGTGGCTTCTTGCCGCGTCGGCGGTGCGAGCCGCGCGAGCACGCCCGCGAGCCGCTCGCTTGCTGCGGGGTACGCCGCCAGCAGCGCGCACGCGTCGGACCACGCGAGGTCGACGAGCGCGCCCGAGAGCGTCGTCGGGATGGCCTCCTCCGACGAGGCGAGGAACGCACGGAGCGCGGCGCACGCCACCGCGAGCCGCTGCGTAGGGTCGTGTCCGAGCGCTTCGCTCTCGGCGAGGATCGCCGACGCCACGACGTCGCTCGGCGCGAAGACGAACGCGTCGAGTCGACGGACGAGCGCGTCGGCGTCGCGGTCCAACGCGTCACGTCGCGCGACGTAGGCGGCGTGACCGGCGGCGGAGAGACGCGCCGGTTTGAGGAGCGCTCGAGCGCCGAGAGCCCACGTCGGACCGAGGCGGTGGACGCTCGCTGCGAGCGACGTGCGGCGCTCGGTGACGACGAAGTCCGCGAAGAGTCGATGGCTCTCCGGGAGGATGCGGTGGGCGGTTCTCAGCAAAGGGGTCGTGTCGCGGCCGGCCACGCGGGCGAGCACGAGATCGACGAGCGTCGGCGCGAACCAGCCGACGTCGCGAGGACGTCGGAGCTCGTTGCGGAGCGACCACGCCGCGCAACGATCGAGCTCGTCCTCGCGCTCGGCGCAGAGTGCTCCGAAGACGATCGCGAGGGGATCGACCAGTGGAGGCTCGGGGGTCGCTCGGAGCTCGATCCCACCGATGGGCGTGGAGAGGACGAAGGTGGGGTCTCCGTGATCGCACGCGTCGACGCGTCCGAGCTCGACCTGCGCGAGCAGGGCCAAGCCCGCGTCGATCTCTTCAGGTGGCGCGTCGCTCCCGCGAAGCTTCGCCCACAACACCTGAGCGAGCCCGCGTGCGGTGTGTCGGGTCTGTTCCCGGTGCCAGGCCGCGAGCGTCGCGTGGATCGAGGGCATGCACGTTTCCCCTGCACATCGTGGCCGACGCGATGCGTCGAATCACGAGCGGATGATCGTCGAGTCGACGACTCCGGCGAGTGTCGAGGAGAAGCCGGTGCTGCGGAAGGGCACGAGTCCGCAGAAGAAGCGCGCGAAGAAGCGTTGAGCGGCTCCCGGTCTCCGCTGAGGTGCGGAGGTCCCACGACGGAGCCGCTCGGGGAATGAATCTCGAAGCCAGGCCGGCGGTCGGCTCGACGAGTCAGCGATCGCTGACACCGAAGACTGTGTCGCCGATCGACGACTTGGGTAGCCATGTAGCCGATCGGCGACTCACGCAACGATGTCGCCGATCGATGACACATGATACGCTTCGAGCATGCTGGCTCGCACTCCCGAGGATCTCGGCTCCCTCGTGCGGGAGCACCGCCTCGCGCGCGCGATGACCCAAGCGCAGCTCGCGCAAGCGATCGGCACGAGCCGCCAGTGGGTCGTCGACCTCGAGCGCGGCAAACCCACCCTGGCGCTCGGTTTGGTGCTGCGCGCGGTGACCGCGGTCGGCTTGTCGCTTCGCGTCGAGACCGGTTCCAGCTCGGCGGCACCGCTCGAGAGCTCGAGCTCGGCGGTATCGCTCGACCCCGCCCTCGCGGCGATCGACCTCGACGCGGTCCTCGCTCGCGCTCGAAGGCCCGCGAACGTCCCGTACGCGACCGGATCCCTCGCGACCGCCGCGCGCCCGACCCCGCGCGCCACGAAGGCGCCTGCACGCAGCGCGAAGTCTGCCGCTGCGGCCTCGAAGCCACCCGCCTCGAAGCCTGCCGCCTCGAAGCCACCCGCTTCGAAGCGAACGCCCACCGAGCCCGCGAGAGCGCCCACGAAAGCGCGCGTCGGAAAGAAGTCGGCGGCTGACCCCGCCGACCCGGCCAAGGAGCCCCGATGAGCGTGTCGCCCCTCTTGCTCGTTCACGACGGCGGCGCCGTCGCAGGCACCCTCGAGCAATCCGCCGGTCGAACGACGCTGCGCTACGAAGACACCTGGCGGCGATCCCCCGACGCCATCGCGCTCTCGCTCTCCCTCCCGCTCTCCAAGCGCGAGCACGGATCCACTAGGTCGGCAGGGTCGACCGCCGACGCCCCCGACGCGGTCGACGCCTTCCTCTGGGGCCTGCTCCCCGACAACGAGCTCGTCCTCGAACGTTGGGGTCGTCAGTTCCACGTCTCGTCGCGCAACGCGTTCCGCCTGCTCGCGCACGTCGGAGAAGACTGCCCTGGTGGGTTTCAGCTCGTCTCGCCGGAGCGCCACCGCACCTTGCACGACGAGCCACGCGGCGTGCAGTGGCTCTCCACCGAGCAGGTCGAGCAGCGCCTCGCCACCGTCCGAATCGACCCGAGCCAGACCCGCACTGCGCGCGACAAGGGCCAGTTCAGCCTCGCCGGCGCGCAGCCCAAGATCGCGCTCTACCGCGACGGCCTGCGTTGGGGTGTGCCCTTCGGCCGCATGCCCACCACCCACATCCTCAAGCCACCGAGCGTGGGGCTCGAAGGATTCGCGGAGAACGAGCACTACTGCCTGCGCCTCGCGCAACGCGTCGGCTTCCCCGTCGCGCACACCGAGGTCCTTCGCTTCGGCGACGAGCTCGCCATCGTGGTCGAGCGCTTCGATCGCGCGTGGGTCCGCCAGCTCGCCGCCGCCGCGGAGGCAGCACGCGCCGCAGCCGAAGCGGCGGCCGCCGCGGAGGCTGCCTCCGACCCCGCGTCCGCAGTCAGAGCCGCCGAACACGCTGCGCAAGCCGCCGTCCACACGGCGCGCGCAGAGGCCCTCTCGAACCTCGCCAAGGAGCGCCCGATCCTACGTCTTCACCAAGAAGATCTCTGTCAGGCCCTCGGCGTCTCCCCGATGCAGAAGTACCAGAACGAAGGCGGCCCCACGCCGGCCGCGATCGTCCAGCTCCTCCGCTCCGCGAGCTCTCGCGCCGCCGAAGACGTGTCGACCTTCGTCGACGCGCTCGCGTTCCACTGGATCCTCGGCGCGACCGACGCCCACGCCAAGAACTACTCGCTGCTCCATGCGCGCGGTGGCTCGATCCGCCTCGCGCCGCTCTACGACGTCGCGAGCGCGCTCCCTTACCCGCACCTCCAGACGCGAAAGCTGAAGCTCGCGATGAGCCTCGGCGGCGAGTACGGCATGCACGCGATCCACGCGCGCCACGTCGCGAAGCTCGCGCGCGAGCTCCACCTGGACGAGGCACGGACGATCGACCGCTTCCGCGCGCTCGCGCACGCCGTCGGCGAACATTCGAGCGCGCTCCGCGACGACCTCCGCCACGAGGGGCTCGAGAGCCCGATCCTCGACCCGCTCGCGACCGCGATCGCGCGACGCGCGAGGGAATGCGAGAAGCGCCTCGCGTGAGACGTGCGCGGTCCCACGCGCGCCAACGTGCGCGTCACCCGATCGACGCCGCCGTCTCACGCGTCGCTCGCTCCTCCCCCGCGCGCGCCTGCAGACCGCGGATCTCGTGCGGTGTCTTCGGCCCCTTTCAGCTTCCGCGCGTCGTGTGCTCTCTCGGCCGGGTTGCGGCTGATTGCGTCGAAAGTGCGGGGGCGCGCGATTTCGAGGGTGCTGGGGTGTCGTGGGCGAGAAGTCGCGGGTGGTGGTCAGCGCCAGCTGTGGCGGGCGAGAAGCCTGGGTTCCAGGAGGGGTCGGGGGACTGGGAAACGAGAAGTCTCGGTTTCGGGCGGGGTCGGGGGTCCTGGAAACGAGAAGTCTCGGTTTCGGCGGGGTCGGGGGTCCTGGAAACGAGAAGTGTCGGTTTGGGGTGGGGGCGGGGGTCTGGGAACGAGACGTCTCGGTTGGCGGCGATGCGAGCCGCGCCCGGCGTCAGCGTTCTGTTCCAATGACCTCGAAGCGAGAGTCGGAGCAAGGATCGACGGAACCCTCAATGCCTCGCCCACCCGTCGGGCCGACATCCGTCGGAGAAGCAACGAGCGTCGGCATCGGGGAATGCGGTCACGACCAACGCTCGTGTCGTGATTCTCACCGAGACCGGTCAACTCCCGCCCATCTCGCGCGACTTGCGTTCGCTTGAGTGTCCCCGTGGCTTCCCGCAAAGAGACGCCCATGTCTCGCGCACTTCGCTCGTGGTGGCTCGTTTCGATTGCCGTCTGTCTCGGCTGCTACGCCTCCCGCGAGCGCGTCGACTTCGACGCGGGCAGGGACGACGCCTCGTTCGCCGACGTCGCGTTCGCCGACGTACCGCGCGACGCTCCGTCGACGGTCGACGCCGCCGACGCGGGCATCCCCGATCCCGTCATCGACGATCCTCCGCCCGAGCCGACCGGCGAGCCGCTGCGCGCGGTGCAGATCTCGATGGGCATGTTTGCGGGAGCCTCGACGTGTGCGCTCGACGACGCGGGCCGAGTCTGGTGTTGGGGTTCGTTGTCTTGGGACGTTCGCCCCGTGTACGACCTCGAGTTCGTTCCAGAGCCGGTTCAGATCACGCCGCTCCCTCGCCTTCGGCAGATCGGCGCCTACGGCAACAGCCACTGCGGGATCGACTACCGCTCGCAAGTCTGGTGTTGGGGACTTCAGCGGCCCACGCGGCCCGAGTGGTTCCGTGACATGCGACCGCTCCCCGAGCCGACGCTCTCCCCTGCCGACGCCTTCTTCTCCGAGTGTCCGGGCTGGGAAGGACGCGTGCGCTGCGACCGGCTCGACGACCACCCGGAGGTCCGCGACGCGACGGACGTGGTGGACTACGTCACCCACGCCACCGAGTATCCGTCGGGCTGCATCCTGTCGACGAACGGACGGATTTGGTGCTTTGGAGCCGAGTTGTGGGGGAGTGCAGGCGACGGCGACACGAACGATGGACACGTGCAGCTCGACGGTTTCGCGGTGGCGCTCGGCGCGGTCCGGACGGCGTCGCCGTGTGCCCTCACGGACACCGGGGAGCTCTACTGCTGGGGCATGTTGTCGGTCGTCCAGTCGGAGGTGCCCGAAGACGTGGGCGAGTGGTGCCGCGGCTGGAGCGCGAGCCGATGCGTCGACCGCCCCTTCCGACTCTCGTCGGTCCCGCCCCTACGCACGCTGAGCCGCGGTCTCGCGCTCTGCGGCGTGACGTTCGGCGACGAGCTGTGGTGCTGGTTCGAGTACGAAGGCTGCGAGCCCGCGTCGCCCGCACCCTGCGAGCCCATGGCGCCACATCGGGTCGAGATCGAGCCCGTGGCTTCGGTCGCGGCAGGAATCGACGGAGTCTGCGCGCTCACGCGCGCCGGCGGCGTGCGGTGCTGGAACTCGCCCACCGCCCAACATCTCCGCGGCGACGGCACCACGACCGTGGTCGCACCGAACCGCGCCCCCACGACCTGGGTCAACGGATTCGTGCGTGAATAGCGGACGCAGCCTCGTTCTTTCAGAAGTGAAAGCGAACGTCATTCTGTCGTGAAAGTCGACGACTGGTCGTTTCATGACCAGTCGTCGAACGGCTCCGAAATAGCTGAACGAGTGACGAAGTTGTCTCTCACAGACGGTCCGTGAGCCGTTCGAGAACATCTACTCCAAATCGGGTATCGCACGCTTCTGCGTGACGTGTCATCGAGGCGGCCATGCGCTCAGTCCTCGTTTTGCGCCACGCGCCGCTCGTGGTTCTCCTGCTCGCCGGATGTGGCTCTTCGTCGGAAGCCCCCCGTGAGCCCACGCCCGCACCGCACTTCGACGCGGCGCGTGAAGACTCCTCGGAGCCACGCGCGGAGGTCCGTGCGCCGGAACCGCGCCTGAGCCTTCGCACGAGCACGAGCGACGCACCGACCTCGATCGAGCTGACGCCGCTCGGACGCATCGACCTGCCGGTCGGCGGCCGAGCGCGACCGATCGGACCGATCTTCGCTGCGCACGTCGCACCCGGCGATCGTCGCCTCGAGCTCTCGCTTCGCCCCGAAGCCGCGTTGCCGGAGGAGGGCGACTTGCCGGAGGGCTTGAGCCTGGTTTGGCTTCAGGAGCACCGTGACGGAACCGTCGAGGAAGTGGTCCTCCCGACCGAGCTCCGCGATCGAACCTGGACCGCGACCCTCGACGAAGCACCGCTCGACCTGATGCGCGCGTTCGTCTT
>JALOQC010000050.1 GCA_025453555.1 Myxococcota bacterium
GCAGGCTGGGCGACGATCCACGGTTCGCGCCTCGCACCGCCGCTGTTACAAGACGTGCATGCCGCGTCTCCCTCGCGTCGCCGACACCACGAGCACCCTCTCCACCGCGGTCTTCAGCCAGCTCGCTTCGCGCGCCGCCGCCCTCCAGGCGCAGGGCCGCACGATCTATCCACTGCACGTGGGCGACACCTGGATGGAGCCGCCCGTCGAGGCGCGCGCGGAGAGCCAGCGCACCGAAGATCATCCCGGCCTGCACCAGTACGCGCCGGTTCAGGGGATGCCCGTGTTGCTCGACGCGATCGGGCGCCGGCTCGAACGGCTCGGCCGCGCGGTCGCCCGCGAACGACTCCAAGTCGTGAACGGCGCGACGAGCGGTTTGTCGATCGTCGCGGAGGCCTTGCTCGATCCGGGTGACGAGGTGCTACTGCCCTCCCCCTTCTGGCCACTCATTCGCGGAATCCTCGCGAAGCGCGGCGCGGTTCCGGTGCAGATCCCGTTCTGGGATCGGCTCGATTCGATCGACGTCGAGGCCACCCTCGAAGCGGCGATCACTCCACGCACCGTCGCCATCTACGTCAATTCTCCCCACAATCCGACCGGTCGGGTGCTCACGACCGCCCAGGTCGACGCCATCGCACGGGTCGCGCGGCGCCACGATCTCTGGGTGATCGCCGACGAGGCGTACCAGGATCTCTCTTTCTCGGAGCCGAGACCGTCGATCTGGACGCGCGACGATCTCCAAGACCGCTACGTCGCGAGCCACACGCTGTCCAAGAGCTACGGCCTCGCAGGCGCACGCATCGGCTACCTGCACGGTGCGCCCGCGGCGATGGCCACGATCTCCGCCGTCCAGGTCTACTCGACGTACTGCGCGCCGCGCCCGATGCAGATCGGCGCCGCGCGCGTGCTCGACGTGGGAGACGCGTTCCTCGCGAAGCGGCGCGACGAATTCGCGGAGGCCGGGCGACGCACCGCCGACGTGCTCGGCGTGCCCCACCCGGAAGGCGGCACGTTCCTCTTCGTGGACGCGAGCCCATGGCTGCCCCGCGACGCCGAGGACGCGATGCCTTTCCTCGAGCGCGCGCTCGACGCGGGGGTGCAGCTCACGCCCGGGGCTTCGTGCGGGGACCACTACGCGCGCTTCGTGCGGGTCTGTTTCACGAGCCTCCCGCTGGACGTACACGAACGCGCGCTCGACGCGCTGCGCCGCGCGCTCGGGTGAGCTCGTCGCGTGTCGCGTCGTTCGTGAGCTCGTCGGGGTGGCCGCTCACCGGAGCCCACGCAGCGGCTCGAACGTGCGCCCATCCCGGCTCTCCACGACGAGCACGTCCTCCCCGTCGCGCGCGCCGACGATCACGCGGTCCTCCGCGGCGACCATCAGCGGCGGTCCGCACATCCCGGTCGGCTCCGCGACGAGCTCGCCTTCGCGGAAACACGCGCCAGGTCGCACCGGTGGACCCAGCTCGTCGTCGAGCCGGCGCACCACTTGCGCTCCCCGCGCGCGCTGCACGGTCGCGATCAGGATCGCGCCGCCGAGCGCCGCCGCCTCGAACGCCCGCACCCCCCGCCCGATCTCACGCCAACCGTCGCACGCCGGCGCACACCGGATCGCATGCACTCGACGCTCGCGATCGAGCACGACCGCACCGATCACGAGCCGGTCCGCTACCGCTCGGAGCGCCCCGTCCGGCGTGTCGTCGAGCCGCGCGCGCCGCCCGTCGTCGTGCACCAGCACGCGTGTGGCTCCGTCGCGCACGACGCGGATTGCACCCTGACGTTCGACGGCGCCGCCCCCGAACGACCGTTCGTCGCCCTCGTGCCATTCGACGAGCTCGCCCGCGCGAGGGAACGTCACGCGCCCCGCGTCCACCACCGCCGCCCCGTCCACACCGAGCCGCACCGCGAGCGCCGCACGCCGTGGTGCGTCCTCCGCGTTCGCGTCCGCGTTCGCCGCGTCCGCACTCGCCGCTTCCGCGTTCGTGTCGTCCGCGCTCGGCGCTTCTGCGCTCGTGTCGTCCGCGCGCGGCGCTTCCGCGTTCGTGCCGTCCGCGCGCGGCGCTTCCGCGTTCGTGTCGTCCGCGCTCGGCGCTTCTGCGCTCGCCGCTTCGGCACTCGCGGCCTCCGCGTTCGCCGAAGGAATCGAGAATCGCCTCAGCTCCGCGCCCGAGTCGTCCGTGAGCGCGAGCACCCAGATCGCGTCGTCGCCGATCGCGACCGAACGCGGCCCCCGCCACGGGTGTGCGGCGAGCCAACTCGGTCGGGGCGTCACCACCGTCGCATCGTCGAGCGGCGCGACCCCGAGCGCCTGGCGCGCGCAGCCCGTCGCGGCACAGCGCGCCTCCGGCGTCGACCAGATCAGCCAAGGCCGCGCGTGTGCATCGCGCGTCACCCCGCTCACCAACGCGGGCCGTCGCAGCCTCCGATGATCGACCTGCCCTCCCCCGACGCGCGTCCAGCTCACGCCCCGCGCGTCCAGGGCGAGCAGCTCCACCCCCTCGGCCCACGGCCGCATCTCGACGAGCGCATCACTCATCGCCCGCAGCGGAACCCGCTCCGGAGACGCGGTGCGCGCCTGGGGCAAGAGGATCGCGGGCGCGTCGAGATCCAACGAGGCGTCGGCCTCGCGTGCGAGCACCCCGATCGCGGCCGCGAGCCTCAACACCGCGAGCCGCGGTCGCATCGGCACGGACGCGCCCGGATCGACCGCCGACGACGCGTCGCGAAGCTCGCGCGCCACCATCGGGCCCGCCCGGCGGAGATCGTCCTCCGCCGCGCGCGTGTCGGGGAAGAGCCAGAACGCCGCCTCGGGAGCGAGCGCCTCCGCACGCGCGACGCATCGCGACGGCCACTCCGGATCGGCCGCCGCGTCCGCATACGCCGGCAGATCCACGGGCGGCAACGTCAGCCCCGGGCTCGGCGCGATCTCCGCGTTCCAGAGGCACGCACACAACGCCGCGAAGTCCCGCCGCGCCTCGAACGCACGCTCGCGACCTCGCCAATACGGCCCGCCGACCAGCACCAGCGCGACGAGCGCGTTCCCCACGATCCCGAGGAGCCAGAGGCGACGCCGCCGCAGCGCGTCCCGCGAGAGCGCGCGAAAGTCCTCCTCTTCGAGGTCGGCCGGCACCGTCGGGCGCGTACGGTCTTCTCGGAAATCGCGCAAGCCTCCGCGCGCCATCCACCGCGCTCGGAACGTTCCGGGGTCTTCGAGCGTCCGAGACCTGCGGTAGCCGCCGAGGGGCACCGTCGCTAGACTCGCCCCCAGTCGCCTCGTCTCGAATCGTCCTCGAACGCTCGAGCCCCCTCCGCGCCCTTCGATCCAACGTGGACGGCCCCCGCGGAATCCGAACAGGAACCTCATGAACCCGAAGCGAAGCCTGCCGTCCCGAGCCTGGAAGCCCCTCCTCGCGCTCGTCGCCGTCGTCGCCGCCTTCACCATCACCTTCGTCTGGAAGAAGCCCAACGGCCTCGGCCTCGACATCGACGGCTCCGCGCGGGCGCGCGCGGCGGGCAACCAAGACCCGTACGATCTCACGCAGCTCGCGGTGCTCAACCGCGCGATCCTCGAGGTCACCGAGCACTACGTCGAGCCGCAGCGCATCGACCACCAGCGCATGCTCCTCGCGGGGCTCAACGCCATTCAGCGCAGCGTCGCGCCGGTGATGGTCCGCTACGAGGAAGGCGCCGCGAACCTCGCCGTGCAGGTCAACGATCAGCGCCGCGAGTTCCCGGTCGCGGTGAACAGCCCCTGGGCCCTCTCGCAGCGTTTTCGCGAGGTCTTCGACTTCCTCCAGCGCAACCTGAACGACGAGGACGTCGAGCTCCGCGACATCGAGTACGCCGCCGTCAACGGCATGCTGCGCACCCTCGACCCGCACACGGTGCTGCTCACGCCGGACATCTTCGAAGAGATGCAGATGAGCACCCGCGGCGAGTTCGGCGGCCTCGGGATCGTGATCTCGATCCGCGACGGACACCTCACGGTGATCCGCCCGATGCCCGGCACCCCGGCCGAGCGCGCGGGTCTCCAGCGCGGCGATCGCATCGTGAAGATCAACGACGAGTCGACGCTCAACATGCCGCTGTCGGAGGCCGTCGATCGCCTGCGCGGACCGCCGGGCTCGCGCGTGCGCGTGTTCGTGCGTCGCAAGAACGCGCGCGGCGATCAATGGGGGAACCCGCAGCGCTTCGAGCTCGTGCGCGCGGTGATCCACATCGAATCCGTCGAGCACCGCAGCCTCGGTGACGGCATCGGGTACATCAAGATCAACAGCTTCCAGGGCAACACGCACGAGGACATGCGGCGCGCCCTCGCGGAGCTGCATCGCCAGGATCTGCGCGGGCTGGTGCTCGATCTGCGCGACAACCCGGGCGGCCTCCTCGATCAGGCGGTCCGCATCGCGGACACCTTCCTCGCGAGCGGCGCGATCGTGACGACGTCGTCGAACGATCCGCGGCAGCGCGAAGAGAAGTTCGCGACCGAGGCGGGCACGGAGCCCAACTACCCGCTCGTGGTGCTCGTCAACGGCGCGAGCGCGTCGGCCTCCGAGATCGTCGCGGGCGCCCTCAAGAACCACGACCGCGCGCTCGTCATCGGGCAGCGCAGCTTCGGCAAGGGCTCGGTCCAGGTCCTCAACAACTTCCAGGACGGCTCGGCGCTCAAGCTGACGATCGCGCAGTACCTCACGCCGGGTGACGTCTCGATCCAGGGGGTGGGCATCGTGCCGGACATCGGGATCGATCCGATGACCGTCGACTCGGAGGACATGGATCTCGAGGTCGACTCCGAGGGCTACCTCCGCGAGGCGGACCTTCGCTCGCACCTCACGAGCGACCGCGTACGCGAGCAGGCCATGCCGGGCGTGATGCTTCGCTACTACCTCAACCGCGAGATGCGGCAGCGCCTGCGCGAGGCGGACCCGCAGGACACGGAGAACCAGGAGGAGGACGAGTTCCTCACGCGCTTCTCCAAGCAGCTCCTCGTGAACGCGCAGCGCAGCGGCCGCCGCGAGATGCTCGAAGACGCCGCGCCGGTGATCGCGCGGGTCCGCGACGAAGAGATGGCGAGCGCGATTGCGGATCTGCGTCGCCTCGGGGTGGACTGGAGCGAAGGTCCCGACCGTGGCGCGAGTGAGCTGCGCGTCGAGGTGTCGACCGACCGCGAAGGCAACGTCGGCCGCGCGGGCGAGCCCTTCAGCTTGAAGGTGCGCGTGACGAACGTCGGGCAGAACCCCGTGCACCGCCTGCGCGGCACCACCGACAGCGACTACCCGCTCTTCGACGACCGGGAGCTCGTCTTCGGTCGCCTGAACCCGGGCGAATCGCGCGAGTGGACGACCACCCTCGGCATCTGCACCACCGAGTCCGAGCGCCGCGTGTGCCGCCTGCCGCGCGACACCCCGCCGCGCGCGGACGGGATCCGGATCACCTTCGGCGAGCTCCACGGCCACGCGCCGCCGAACGCCGAGATTCGCACCACCGTGCAGGCGTTGCCGACGCCGCTCTTCGCGTACGCCGTGCAGGTCGCGGACGACGTCCAGGGCAACGGCGACGGACGCCTCCAGCGCGGTGAGCGCGCGAGCCTGTACCTGCGCGTCAAGAACGTGGGTGAAGGCCGCACGTACGAGACGCACGCGAACCTCCGCAACCTCACGGGTCGCGGCATCCTCCTGCAGGACGGTCGCTTCCGCATCGACGACATGCAGGTCGGCGAAGAGCGCGTGGTGCGCTTCACCTTCGAGGTCCTCTCGGACTTCGATCGTGACGAAGCCAAGCTGCAAGTCTCGGTGATCGACGCGGACCTGCGGCAGTCGATCGTGGAGGACGTGCTCGTACCCGTCGGCTCGGGCGGCAGCACCCCGAACGCGCGCCCCGGCCGCGTCACCCTCGGTGCGGGCGCCACGATCCGCGAGGCCCCCGACGCGCAGGCCGACGTCCTCGGTCGGGTCGAGAGCGGCGCGTTCGCGGCCGACGCGGAGGCGGAGCTCGACGGCTTCGTGCGCGTGAAGCTCGGGGAGACGCAGACCGGCTGGGTCGCGCGCAGCGAGCTCGGCGAAGGAACCGGCGGCCGCGTGAGCTACGCGCTCAACCACATGCCCCCGCGCATCGAGCTCGACCACGGCGACACCCTGGTCACGCGCGAGGGGACGCTCCGCCTGCGCGGCACCGCGACCGACACGGGCGGCGCGGTGCGCGACCTGTACGTCTTCGCCGGCGCGCAGAAGGTCTTCTACGCGAGCACGAGCGCCCAGCGCGACCGCGGCCGGGTCGAGTTCGACACGACGATCCCGCTCCACGGCGGCATCAACTACATCACGGTGTTCGCGCGCGAGTCGGACGAGGTGGTGTCGCGGGCGCTCTTGGTGGTGCGACGCGACGGCCCGGACGGTGCGCTGCTCCCGACCCCGCGCTGGGACGACGAGGTCTTCGGCAGCGTGCCGGGCGGCGGCGACGTCGCGCCGGAGTGACGACGGACTGCGGCTCGGTTCGGCGGAACCCGCGAGGGTCCTCGCGCATCGAGGAGGCCTCCTCCTCGGCGATCCGACGTTGGAGGCGGGCGTGCTTTGCTTGGCGCGATCGCGCGCCACGTCGTGCCCCACGGACGCTCGGTGTTGACGCCGCAGGGCGCCTCTCTTTACTCTTGCTCGTCAGGACGACCGCAGGGGCAGCGCTTGGATTCCGACATCAAGACCCGCGTCACTCCGCTCGACGAGCTCAAGCTTCCGAACAAGCAGGGGCATGACTGCCTCGTCGTCATCTACTCGAGCGACGCGCGCCAGCTCGGCAAGCGGCACCTCCTCGGCAGTCAGCCGGTGCTCCTCGGCCGCGGCAGCGACAACACGATCGTCCTCGAGAACGACAGCGTCTCGCGCCGCCACTGCAAGGTCGAGCGCCGGGGCGCGGCCTACCACGTGGTCGACCTGCAATCGACGAACGGGACCTACGTCAACGACCAGCTCGTGACGGACTTCCAGCTTCGCCGAGGCGATCAGGTGAAGGTCGGCGACACGATCTTCAAGTTCCTCAGCGGCTCCGACATGGAGGCGCAGTACCACGAGACCATCTACCGGATGACCATCATCGATGGGCTCACCGGGGTGAACAACAAACGTTTCCTGCTCGAAGCGCTCGAGCGCGAGATCCCACGCGCGCGCCGGCACCAACGGCCCCTCGCGCTCGTGATGTACGACATCGATCACTTCAAGACGATCAACGACACCTACGGCCACCTCGCGGGCGACTACGTCCTCAAGGAGATGGCCCAGCTCGTGAAGAATCGTCTGCGCCCGGACGACGTGATCGGTCGCTACGGCGGCGAAGAGTTCGGCGTGCTCTTGCCCGAGACCGACGTCCGCGGGGGCGTGACGATCGGCGAAGAGCTCCGGCTCCTGATTCAGCAGCACCCCTTCGTCTTCGAGCAGGAGCGCATCAGCGTGACCGTCTCGATGGGTGTCGCGCAGCTCGAAGACGGCTTCGACGTCTTGCAGTTCATCAAGAACGCCGACGAGAAGCTCTACGAAGCCAAGCGCGGCGGCCGCAACCGCGTCTGCTCCTGAGCCGTCGCGACACCGTCTCCGTCGCAGACACCGTCTCCGTCGCAGACACCGTCTCCGTCTCGGACATCGTCTCCGTCTCGGACATCGTCTCCGTCTCGGACATCGTCTCCGTCTCGGACACCGTCTCCGTCTCGGACATCGTCTCCGTCTCGGACCGTCTCCGTCGCGGACACCGTCTCGTCGCGGAAACCACGTCCGTCTCGTCACGACGGCCGTACAGGAGTCGCGTCTCGTGGTTCAGGCCTCGGCCCGTCGCACGAAGACGCGCTCACTGCATCGGCAGGTCTTCGATCCGCGTGACCGTCTCGCCCGCGACGACGTTCACGCTGATTGTGTGCCGAACGTTGAAGTCCGGGTTGACCAACGTGACCTGATGACGGCCGGCCGAGAGCGAGATGTTCATTTGAGGCGTGTTGCCGATCAGGCGCCCGTCGACGAACACCTGAGACCAAGGACGCGAGTTGATGCGCAGCGTGCCGGAGCCGCCTGCCTCGGTCATCGTCGGCGGCGTCACGGGCTCGTCGACCATCGTCGACGTCGTCGGCTCCATCGTCGCGATCTGAACCGGGCGCTCCCGCATCGAGACCACCGCGACGCGCTCTTCGGCCAGCGTGGCGTCGACCTCGTGCGTCGTGGAGCCCGCTCGAATCCGGAGCTCGCGGCTCCAGGTGCGGTAGCCGGCCGACTCCATCTCCACCGTCCAATCGGCGCTCGGATCGACCGTGGTCTCACACGGGGTGGTGCCCACGCGCTCGCGGGTGCTCCCACGAACCAGCGTGACCTCGGCGCCGCTCGGAACGCTCGTGAAGCTCACGGTGACTGCGGGCGCGAGCACGACCGGCGCCAGCGGCAGGATGCTCCCGGCGACGATGTTGATGGAGCTCTCCCACGGGAGACGGCCCGCGGCGACGACGCGGACCTGCCGCGGGCCCGCCGCGAGGTCGCTCAGGGTCACGGGCGTGGTGCCACGCTCCCGACCGTCCACGAAGACCGTGGCGCCGGAGGGGTCGCTCGTGAGGCTGAAGCCCGCCGCGGTCGTCGTCGGGGGCGTGGGCATCGAAGGCTCGGCGCCGCTCGTGCCCACGCCGTTCGCGGCAACGGTCGTTTCCTCGGGGACCAGCGTGACGGGCGGCAACGTGAGCGTCTGGCCCGGCTCCACCTCGAACGTCGTGGACCACACGCGGAAGCCGCGCTTCCGCACCTCGAGCAAGTGCGGAACCCCCGGCTCCACGTTCGCAATCATGAACGGGCTCGACGTCGCTTGGACCGGCTGCTCGTCGAAGAGAACGACCGGGTCCACCGGCGAAGTCGTGAGGTGGACCGTGGCGGGCGCGCCCGGTCGCAGGACGAACCAGCCGATCAAGCCCAGCACGCCGAGCAGGGTCAGCCCGATCCCGACGAGGACGCCGACGTTGCTTCCGCTGCTCGGCTTCTCCGGCCGGGCCGTCACCGCCGTCGGAGGTGCGCTTCGCGGAGGTGGGGACGAAGGCGCGAGGTCGTCGAACGGCGACGGCGCACCCGGTGCGCGAGGCGAGCTCGCGGGCGGCTGCGAGATCGCGGGCGGACGCGGGTTCTGGGACGGCGTGCCGAGGCTGGGAGCCGGCGCGTCGAAGGGTGAAGGCGCTCCCCGCGGCGAAGGCGCGGGCGCCGCGGTGGGTGCGCTCAAGAGCGGCCCGTGGTCGGGGGCCGCGACCGCGCCGGGCGAGCTCTTGCCCATGCCCGGGGTGTCGTAGATCTGGGTCGCGAGCTCGTCGTCGTCCCAGTCCATGTCGAGATCGGGACCCGCGGCCGGCTTCGGAGGAAGCGGCGGCGGCGCAGGGGCTGCCGCACCGAGGCCGAGCAAGGTCGCCTTCGGAGGCTGCGGTCGCGGCGGCGGAGGCGGCGGCGCCTTGGAGACGTTGCCGGCCGCCATCGACGGCGGCGCGGGCGGACGCGACACGTCCTTCTTCGGCGGAAGGTCGTCGAACGCGTCGAGCCCCGAGGGGTTCGGGGCCTTGATCTGCTGGTACTGCTCGTCGCGCGCTTCTTCCTTCGCGATCTCGTCGGAGAACGCCTTCTTCTGATAGGCGGCGAGATCCTTGCGCGCGAAGAAGTTGCCGCTCGTGTACATGAACGACTGCAGATCGTCGTGCAGGTCCATCGCGGTCTGGTAGCGATCCTCGACGTCCTTCGCGAGCGCCTTGAGGACGATCTGCTCGAGCTCCTCCGGGATCTTCCGGTTGTAGGTGCTCGGCGGCATGATCTCGACGTTGCGGACCTTCTCGAGAGTCGAGAAGTCGCTCTCACCGACGAAGAGGCGCTCGCCCGTGAGCAGCTCGTAGAGGACGATGCCGACGCTGAAGATGTCGCTGCGGCGGTCGAGCGGGAGGCCGCGGACCTGCTCCGGCGACATGTAGCCGAACTTCCCCTTGAGGATGCCCGCCTGCGTCTTGCCGGCCTTGTTGGCGGCCTTCGCGATGCCGAAGTCGATGAGCTTGACCTCACCGTCGTAGCTCAAGAGGATGTTCTGCGGCGAAACGTCGCGGTGCACCAAATGCAGATCCCGGCCGGCGGAATCCTTCTTGTTGTGCGCGTAATCGAGACCTTCGCAGACCTTCATGATGACGTAACACGCCATCGGGACGGGCACGGTCTCTCCGCGTTTCCGGACGCGGTCGAAGATGGCGCGAAGGTCCTTTCCGCGCACGAACTCCATCGCGATGAAGTAGCTGTCGGCGACGCGGCCCAGGTCGAAGATCGAGGCGACGTTCGCGTGCGTGAGCTGCACGGCGATCTTCGCTTCGTCGATGAACATCGTGATGAACTCTTGGTCCTCCGCGATGCTCGGCAGGATGCGCTTGACCGCCACGAGGCGCTCGAAGCCCTCGACCCCGAAGGCCTTCGCCTTGAAGACCTCGGCCATGCCGCCGACGTTGACTCGCTCGAGCAGCAGGTATTTTCCGAATGGAATGGGCTTCTTCACCGCGTTCCTCGGACCCTTTCGGGCGTGAGAATCGCGGCACTGTACCCACCCTGCACAGACCGGGTCAAGGTCCGCGCGAGGCGAGAAAGCGTCGCGTTTCTAGTGAGTTCGGTCACCAACACGCGTGCGACCCCGCATCGGTCGCGGAGCTTGGGCGGCCCCCCGGCGCAGCACACGCCCTGCGCTCGACCACGCCGCGCTCGACCCCGTCGCGCTCGACCCCGTCGCGCTCGACCCCGCCGCGCTCGACCCCGTCGCGCTCGACCCCGCCGCGCTCGACCCCGCCGCGCTCGACCCCGCCGCGCTCGACCACGCCGCGCTCGACCCCGCGCTCGACCACACCGCGTCACGGGGCGGTGTCTTCCGGAGCCTGGAAGCGGCTCGGGCGATCCGACTCGCGTAGGTACCGCACGCGGGTGTCCTGCATCGGGCCCCAGTACATGTACGGGCGGGGCTCGACGTCCGGGAAGAGGACCTCGGCGGCGGGCCGCTCTTCGGCGACGAAGGGCAACGCGGTCGACGCGTCGACCTCGAGCACGTAGGCGTCGACTCCGGCGAAGGTGCCGTCGGGGAGCGCGAACGCGAGGCGCGTGCCCTCCGGGAGCGCGAGGGCCTCGGTCACGCCCGCCGCCGCGAGCCGCTCCGACAGCGAGACGGAATCGCCTGCCCGCTCCGCATACACGAGGAAGCCGTCGCGATCGACGCCGACCGCCGCGGTCGCGGAGGGGCGCGCGGACAAGGGATCGCCCCGCAACACCGCGCCATCGGCCGCGCCCATCGCCCAGCGTCGACCCACGGTGCGCGACTCCGAGCGCAGCCCGCGCGAGCCCTCGGTGGTGCGCGCGCCGGTCAAGTACGCGAGGACGCGCCCCTCCCCCTGCACGCCTTCCAGGACGCCGAGGCGCGCGCGAGAGAGATCGGCGCGCACGAGCCACGTGCGACCGGCGTCTTCGGTCGGGGGTGCGCCCAGGTAGGCGCGCGCGAAGGCGTGAGGCCAACCTGCGTTCGGGAGACCGCGGGGGTCGAACACGCCCTCCCCTTCCGTCGCCCCTGCTGGGCGGGACGCCGCCGCGACGTGAGGTCCCGGGAGGACGGGGCGCTGCGTGAGGTAGAAGAAGTCGCGCGCGTCGCGGCGGATGTAGCGCGGGAAGCGCATCGGGGTCATCGAGCTCGCGAGCAGACGACCGCGGACCCGCCAATCACGGACGTGCGGGACGTCGATCTCGAACTCGAACTCGTCGCGCAGGCGGCGGCCGAGCTCGGGGAGCGGCGCGTCGCTGCGGTAGGTGTTGTAGAGCTCGAAGCCGGTGTGCCGCTGGTTCATGTCGAGGTGCATGCCCCGCACGCAGCGGGCGGCGAGCATCGCCTTGCCGAGCTCCTCGGCGCCCATCGACTTGCCCCAGAAGTAGACGAGGAAGCCTTCGCGCGTGAGGCAGAGGCCCGAGCGATCGATGTAGACCTGCTCGTCGTCGGCCGAGGGCGCCGCGCCCCAATACCAGCGACGCCACGGGTTCCACGTGTCGCCCTCGACCACGCTCGTGAGGTTCTGGCGGAGCTCGACCATGCCCTCGGGGATCTGCCGAACGGCCCACTCTTCGGCGTAGTAGCGGATGCCCTCCGGCGGACCCGACCAGCTCCCCATCGCGACGCGGCCGTCCTCGTAGACACCGACCGTGGCGGCCCAGGGCTTGGGCGGCAGGTAGACGCGGCCCTCGCTCATCATGCCGAACTCGCCGTGCAGCGACTGGAAGCCGCCGTTGAAGCCGCCCACCACGCGCTCGAGGGTCTCGTCGTCGCGCGGCACCATGCCCGGCGCCGTCTCGCCGGTCGCGCTCTCGGGCTCCTGCGTGCCGCTCATGATGCGGAGCTGGATCTGCCGGGGATCCCACGCGATCACGTAGACGCGTGTGAAAGGGCGCTCGGGGTCGACCTGAAGGAAGGTGCTGACGAAGCCGGGGGGCGCGTTCGGGTACGACTTCACGAAGGGGTCGTCGACGATCGCGATCCACTCGCCCTCGCCGCGCGCGGGAGAGTCGATGATCGGCTCGAGCGCGGCGGGCGGCCACCCGAGCTCCGGGTCGGTGGCGCTGAGCTCCGCGCGCTGGCGCGCTTCTTCCGCGGAGACGCCCATCTCGGCCGCGACCTCGGCTTCGGTGTCCGGGCCGCCCGCCGCCGCGTAGTACGCGCGATCGAAGTAGTCCTTGATGGCGAAGACGCGGGACTCGAGCCACGCGATCGGCTCCGGTCCGACGAAGGAGAGGTTGCGGACCGAGTCCACGACCCAGGTGATCGTGCCGGGCATGCCCTTCTCGAGCTCGTGCGCCTCGACGCGCTCGGCGCCTTCGATCGGCGCGAGACGTTCCGGATCGAGCACGAGGCGCGCGTCGTCGAGGGTCACCACCGCGCGACCGGCTTCGACCGCGAGCTCGAGCGACTCGCTCGCGGGGCGGAGCGCGTAGCGGCGACGTCCGAAGCCGACGCGACGGCCGGTCTCCTGGAGGTTGGTGATCGCGTTCTGGAGGCGCGCGCGGGCGGGCCAACCGCGGGTGACGGCGTCGGGCTCGCCGCGGAGATCGAGCAGCGTCACCGCGTCGTAGCGACCGGAGACCTTCGTCGCGAACGCGACGTGGTCGTCGCCGATGCGAATGGGCGCGAGCTCGTCGGCGCTGCTGGTGCGCGTCAGGTTCGAGAGGTGCCGCGTCGCGAGGACCGTACCGTCTTCTGCGCGCGCTTCGACGTAGAAGAGATCCGCGGGCGCCCCGTCCTCGACGGTGCCGCGAAACAGAACGGGCTCGAAGCGCAGCGCGCCACCTTCGCCGAAACGCACGAGGCTACCGGGCTCGACGTCGACGCGATCGCCGAGCGCCGCGGAGAGCGACGCCTCGAAGCTCCCTTCGTCTGCGAGGCCGTCCCAGCGGATCGCGAGCGCGACGCCCAGCGTGACCAGGCTGGCGAGCAGGAGCGGGCGGCGTTCTTGCCAATGGGAGCGAGGAATTCGAGGCACGGCGGGGGTCTACGACGGTTCGTCGGCGTTCGCTACGTGCTCGGCTTCGTTCGCGACGCACGCGACGAGGGCGCGGGCCTCGATGAGCGATCCGCACGAGGCGAGAACGCGGTCCGAGCGAAAGGCGGGGTAACGTTCGTCCATGACGGTACGAAGCGAACGACGCGCGGCGGTGACCACGATCTTCCTGAGCCGCCCCGAACGCCGCAACGCGATCGACCGGGCGACGGCGGAGGCCCTCGCGGAGGCGGTGCGCGCGTTCGAGCGCGACGACGAGGCGCGGGTCGCGGTGATCGTGGGTGAGCACGGGATCTTCTGCGCAGGAGCGGACCTCAAGGCGATCGCGGAGGGCACCCCGAACCGCATCGCGCCCGACGGCGACGCGCCGCTCGGGCCGACGCGGATGCGACCGAGCAAACCGACGATCGCCGCGATCGAGGGGCACGCGGTGGCGGGTGGGCTCGAGCTCGCGCTCTTCTGCGACCTGCGCGTGGCAGCGGAGGACGCGGTCCTGGGTGTGTTCTGCCGGCGCTGGGGGGTGCCGCTCATCGACGGCGGCACGGTGCGGCTGCCGAGGATCGTCGGGCTCGGGCGCGCGCTCGATTTGGTGCTCACCGGTCGCGCGGTGTCGGCGGAGGAGGCGCGCGCGATGGGCCTCGTCGATCGCGTGGTGCCGAAAGGCGACGCGCTTCGCGCCGCAGAAGAGCTCGCGGCGCAGATCGCCGCGTTCCCGTGGACGTGTGTGGTGACGGATCGCGCGAGCGTGTACGAGGGGCTCGACCTGACGTTCGAGGAGGCCCTCGCGAACGAGCATCGCCACGGGGCTCGCGCGCTCGCGGACGGAGCGATCGCGGGTGCGTCGCGGTTCGCGAGTGGCGCAGGTCGTTCGGGGCGCTTCGACGATTGAGGGATCACGCGCGATCCCCGAGCCATCGCGGACGACACCTGGCGACACGACACGGCGACACGACACCGACGACAGCGAGCTCGATCGACACGAGGCGTGCGAGCCGCGGTCCGTCAGATCAGCTCGTGCTCTTTGCAGAACGCCAGCGGTGCGTCGGGCTCGTGGTCCACGGCCTCGCGGTGGCGCACGCTCGGCAAGCCGTGGGCACAGCCGTCACCCTCGAAGTGCGCGCAATCCTCGCAGTGCCAGCGCAATCGATACGTCTCGACCTGCGCGCGAAAGAGCGCATCGCGCGGGATCACCTTCCCTGCCGTCGCTTCCGACGCGCCTTCGCGCGCACGCACGCCGCTGGCCGAGTCGGCGGCGATCTTCTTCATGCGTCGAGCTTGGCCACGCGGCCCGCGTGACGACCGCCCTCGAACGAGCCCGCCACGAACGCGGCGACGATGTCCTCCGCCAGGCCGACACCGACCACGCGCGAGCCGAGGCAGAGCACGTTGGCGTCGTTGTGCGCGCGCGCCATTCGGGCGGTGAACGAGTCGGTGCAGAGCGCGGCGCGGATGCCGATGCGACGGTTGGCGGCGATCGACATGCCGATGCCAGTGCCACACACGAGCAGCCCGAAGGTCCCCGGCTCGGCGAGCACGCGATCGGTCACACGCGCGGCCCAGTCTGGGTAGTCGGTGCTCGCTCCGTCGTGGGTGCCGAGATCGTCCACCTCGTGGCCGTGTGCGCGAAGCCACGTCACGAGGTGGAGCTTCAACGCGAGGCCCGCGTGATCGCTCCCCGCGAAGAAACGCATCAGTGTGCCCTCAGGACGAGCGTCACGTTGGTGCCGCCGAAGCCGAACGAGTTGCTCATCGCCACCCGCGTCGCGCGGCGTCGCGCGGTGTGGGGGACGAGCTCGAGGCCCTCGCACGCCGGATCCGGCGAGTCGAGGTTGATGGTCGGAGCCACCACGCCGTCGCGGATCGTGAGCGTCGCGATGACCGCCTCCAAGCCGCCCGCCGCTCCGAGCAAGTGACCGTGCGCGCTCTTGGTCGAGCTGATCCAGAGGTGGTCCTGCGCGTGCGCGCCGAAGACCGAGCGGATCGCCTGCAGCTCCTGCACGTCGCCGGTCGGGGTCGAGGTGCCGTGCGCGTTGACGTAGTCGATGTCGCTCGGCGCGAGCTGCGCGTCGAGGAGCGCGGCCCGCATCGCGCGCTGCGCGCCTTCGCCCTCGGGGGCCGGCTGCGTGAGGTGGTACGCGTCCGCGGTCGCGCCGTAGCCGATCACCTCGGCGAGGATCGGCGCGCCGCGCTTCATCGCGGCCTCGCGTTCCTCGAGCATCACGATGCCCGCGCCCTCCGCGATCACGAAGCCGTCGCGGTCGCGATCGAAGGGGCGCGACGCACGCTGCGGCTCGTCGTTGCGCTTCGAGAGCGCGCGCATCGCCGCGAAGCCCGCCACGCCGAGCGGGGTGACGCTCGCCTCGGCCCCCCCCGCGATCGCCGCGTCGATGCCGCCGCGCTGGATCCAACGGAACGCTTCGCCGATGGCGTGCGCGCCGCTCGAGCAGGCGCTCGTCGTCGTGTAGCTCGGACCGCGGAGCCCCCAGCGCATCGAGACCTGGCCCGGCGCGAGGTTCGAGATCGCGGACGGGATGAAGTAGGGCGACACGCGACGCGCGCCCTTCGTCATCAAGATCTCGTGCTGCTGCTCGACCGCTTCGAGGCCGCAGAAGCCGACGCCGATGAAGGTGCCGGTGCGGTCCTTGAGCGCGTCGTCGGGCTCGAAGCCCGCGCTCTCGATCGCCTGGTGGCTCGCTCCCATCGCGAGATGAATGAAACGCGCCATCTCGCGGACACGCTTCTTCTCGATGTACTGCTCGGGATCGAAGTCCCGGCATTCACCCGCGATCTGCGACGCCATGTCCGTCGGATCCCAACGCTGGATCCGCTCTATGCCGCTCTTGCCTTCGACGACGTTCTCCCACGTCGTCCGGAGGTCTTTGCCACAGGGACTGACCGCCCCCACGCCCGTGATCACGACTCGTCGCATGCTCGACGTCTCCGCTGCGCCGGACCCTTGGTCTCGGCGACGCTCCTCGTTCACCCAGATGGTGTCGCGCAGGCGGCGTCCGCGTGACGACGGCCGGACACCTTCCGGTACCGGCCGTCCGCGTCGCTCGCTCGCGTGTCGCGGAGGGGCTCGGCTCACTCGAGCTTCGCCCCGGCCTCCGCGCTCGTTTCGCTGCCGTTCGTTTCGCCGTGCTCGATGCGCGGCGCGATCTCAGCTCGCGCGCTCGCTGATGTACGAGACCGCGTCACCGACGGTGCGGATCTTCTCGGTGTCCTCGTCCGGGATGTCGATCTCGAACTGCTCTTCGAACGCGAGCACGAGCTCGACGATGGCCAGAGAGTCCGCCCCGAGGTCGTCGATGAACGCCGACTCCGGCTTGATGTTGGCCATGTCGACGTCGAGCTGCTGCGAGATGATCTCTTTGACCTTGTCCGCGATGTCCATTCTATCCTCCGAGAAAGACGGCGATGTTGCCGTCCGTGTGCCGTCGTGCGGCGGAATCTTCACTCAAAGAAGCACGCGTGATCAGAGGTACATGCCCCCATTGACCCGCAAGACCTGTCCCGTGACGTAAGATGCCTCGTCGCTGACGAGGAAGAGCACTGCCGCGGCGACCTCTTCCGGGCGCCCGACGCGTCCGAGCGGGGTGCCCGCCACGATCGCGGCCTTCGCTTCCTCGGGGAGCCCCGAGGTCATGTCGGTCTCGATGTAGCCGGGCGCGACCGCGTTCACGGTGACGCCGCGGGAGGCGTACTCGCGCGCGAGGGTCTTCGTCAACCCGAGCAACGCCGCCTTCGTCGCGGCGTAGACCGCCTGCCCCGGGTTGCCCGCTTCGCCCACCACGGACGAGAGATTCACGATACGGCCCGTGCGCGCCTTCATCATCGGGCGGATGGCCGCCTTCGCGCACCAGAGCGCGCCGTTGACGTTGATCGCGAAGCTCTCTGCGACCTCGTCCGGCTTCACGCGGAGCAGGAGCTGGTCGCGCGCGATGCCCGCGTTGTTGACCAGGATGTCGAGCCGGCCGTGGCGCTTGGTGATCGCACCGACCGCTTCGTCGACCGCGTTCGGATCCGCGACGTCGAAGGCCATCGCCTCCGCCTTGCCGCCCGCGCCTTCGATCGCGGTCACGACCTCGCGGGCCGCAGCCTCGCCGCTGCGGTAGTTCACGACGACGAACGCGCCCGCGCGCGCGAGGTGCTCGCAGATCGCGCGGCCGATGCCCCGGCTTCCGCCGGTGACGAGCGCGACCTTGCCGCTCAAGTCGAACATGCCTGCCCTCCCCGTTCCCTCGGTCGTCGGCCGATCCGTCATGATCAGCTCTTCAGCTTGTCCTTGAGCGACGCCAGCCCCGCGAGGGGGCCCTGCGCGCTGCGCCGCTCGGCGGCCGCGAGGAGCGCCTCGACCTCGGGATCGCAGCCGCCTTCGGGGTGCAGCGGCCGCATCGGCAGCTCCAACAAGATCGCCTCGCGCACGAGCGCGTCGAGCACGACCTCGTCCCCGGCGTAGTGCTCGAGCTCGAGATCTTCGGGCGTGAGCTCGAGCTCTTCCGGCAGCTCGCCTGCGGCGGGGCGCGGGGTGAGGTGCTGCGTGAAGGGCACCGAGACGTCGAGCCGCACGGGGCCGTTGCAGCGCGCGCACGGGGTGAGCAGCGCCGCCGAGAGCGAGCCCTGGAGCACCACGTCGTCGCCCGCCTTCTGCGCGTCGAGCACGAGTCGACCAGGCGGCTCCGGCGCGTCGTCCGGAACCGAGAGATCGGTGCCCTCGAACGCGTCGGCGAGCCACGCACGCGAGAGCGCCAGGTCGTAGGACTTGCGACCTTGGGCTTCGATCTCGGGGAGGTGTAGGACGAGCTCGGGCATCGGGACTGGCTTGGCGATGAGTTCGACGACGGGTTCGACGACGGGTTGGACGAGACTGATTCGACGGGTGTCGAGCGAGGCTCGGCCCCGTCGAAGGCGCCGCACCTTACCTACCTCGGGCGCGCGCGCAAACCGGTCGAGATGGCGCAGCGCGTCATGAAACGCCGCGGAAACGCGTGGGTTCGCGTGAGTGACACCCACGCTTCGCCGACCCGCCACGCTCTCCGGCCGATTCGATCCGGGCGTCGATCAAGGCGCCTCGGACACCACGCGCAGCCCTCGCTCGCCGAGCTCGATCACGAGGTGGCTCTGCGTGAGCACGCCTTCGTCGAAGCGCCCCGTCGGCGCGCCGAGCTGCGGGACCGTCACCGCGAGCTCCGGGCTCCACGCGTCGTTCGCGATCGGTGTGTCGCCGTCCAGAGTGGCCGCGAGCCCGGCCGTGGAGGTCGGGAACGCGAAGAGTCCCCCGCGGGCGCCGACCGATCCGGCGAGCTCGCGCACGAGCGGCGCGCCGACGTGGACGCCTCCGAGGCCTCGGTCGACGCCGTGGAGACCAGTCGTGCTCGGAGCGGCCCACGCGAGCAGCCACGTCGTTCCGTCGCGCTCGCTCGCCCGCGCCTCGACGTCCGGAGCGCCGAAGCCGCAGCTCGCCTCGCCGCGTGCGTAGCGCCCCTCCGGCGCGCCCGGAAGCACCACGAAGCGGCCGTGCGGGGTCACGAGCTCGTGGACGCCCGCGAGATCGATCACCCGATCGCGCGCCGCGCCGTCGAGCTCCGACAGCAGCGCGTCGTACGCCTCCGCGTCGTCGTCGCCCCCCGGCACCAAGAACACCGCTCGGGCGCCGAGCCCCTCGAGGAGGCCAGGGGTCGTGGTGCCACCGAGCACGAGCACCGGCAGATCCGCGGGGAGCACGTCGGCCCCCACGATGTCGACGGCGGTGAGCGCGACGAAGCGGTCGAGGCCTTCGACGCGTAGCGTGCGGTCCTCCGCCTCGAAGCGCAGCGCGCCCGCGCTCCAGGTGCCTTCGCGTGGCTCTCGTTCGCCGCAGCGCACGTAGGGGTGCGGTCCGTCGACCGCCGGTCCTTCGCCACAATCGCAGGCGGTGGCGAGCAGGAGAGAGAACCAGAGGCGCGAGGGTCGGAACATCGGCGAGCGATCGGTGGCGCGGAGCGGGCGGGATGGTACCGTTGAATGGCGATTCAGCAACGCTCGGGTCCGTGGCGCGTCGAACGTCGCGAACCGAGCCCGAGACCCGGACGCAGCGCCATGACCTTCACCCTCGTGCTTCTCGTGATCGGCGCCCTCTTCGGAGGCAGCGTCGGGTTCAAGCTCGGGCGCACCTACGAGCGGGTCCGCCCGCGCACGAAGCTCCCGCCGAAGAAGAAGAGCTGAGCCCCACCCGAAACGACCGCGGCTCGATCGCTCGATCCACCGCGGCTCGATCGCTCGATCACCGCGGATCGATCCGATCGATTCACCGAGCCGAGCGATCGCCGCGACGCGTTCCCGAGCACGCACCGCGTGCAACCGACCCCTCGCCACTCCAGGAGCCCGATGTCCGAGTTCGCACGTTTCTCCGGCACCACCACCTACCTCACGAGCCCCTCGCTCGAAGCGGCCGTCAACTGCGCGCTCGCCCTCGAGCGCCCGCTGCTCGTCCGTGGGGAGCCCGGCACCGGCAAGACGCTGCTGGCGGAGGCGGTCGCGGCGTCGCTCGATCACCCGCTCATCCGCTGGAACGTGAAGAGCACCACGCGCGCGCAGGACGGGCTCTACGTCTACGACACGGTGCAGCGCCTCTACGACTCGCGCTTCCAAGACAAGAACGTCGGCGACATCCGGCAGTACATCAAGCTCGGGCCGATGGGCGAGGCGTTCGCGTCCAAGGAGCGCGCGGTGCTCCTCATCGACGAGATCGACAAAGCGGACGTCGAGTTCCCGAACGACCTGCTCAACGAGCTCGATCGCATGCGTTTCCGGATCGACGAGCTGCAAGAGGAGGTCGTCGCGACGAAGCGGCCGGTGGTGATCATCACGAGCAACGCGGAGAAGGAGCTGCCGGACGCGTTCCTCCGCCGCTGCGTGTTCCACTTCATCGACTTCCCGACCCCCGAGCTGATGGCGGACATCGTGCGGGTGCACCACCCCGATCTGGACGAGCGCCTCGCGGATCAGGCGATCGAAGCGTTCTTCGAGCTGCGCGGGATGAAGCGGCTTCGGAAGCGTCCGAGCACGAGCGAGCTCGTCGACTGGATCGCGGTGCTGCGCGCGGCGGGCGTGGGCGAGGTGAAGCTCGAAGCGTCGCTGCCCTTCCTCGGGACGCTGCTCAAGAAGGAGCAGGACCTCGTCGCGTTCGCGGATCAGCTCGCAGGCGGCAAGCGCTGGCGGAGCTGAGCCGGGTCCGAGCGGAGTCGAGCGACGACGGATCTCACGGAGGCGCCATGTTCCTGCCTTTCCTCTACGAGCTGCGCGCGCGCGGGGTCCCGGTCGGGACCACGGAGGCGGTGCAGCTCGCCAAGGCGCTCTCGGCGGGCCTGCACGAGCAGAGCCTCGACGGTTTCTACCACGTCGCCCGCGCGCTCCTGATCCATCGCGAGGGGCACCTCGACGACTTCGATCAAGCGTTTTTGAAGGTCTTCAAGGGCGTCGACGTCGCGTCGAAGAAGATCCAGGACGAGCTCCTGGAATGGCTGAAGAACGCGGCGCCGATCGCCGACACCTTGTCGGAAGAAGAGCGCGCCCTGCTGGAGAACCTCGATCCGGCAGAGCTGGAGAAGCTCTTCGAAGAGCGCCTGCGCGAACAGAAAGAACGCCACGACGGTGGCAACAAGTGGATCGGGACCGCGGGGACCTCGCCCTTCGGACACTCCGGCAAGGCCGCGCGGCAGGGCATCCGGGTGGGTGGACCGGGCGGCGGGCGGAGCGCGATCAAGACCGCCGACGCGCGGCTCTACCAGGGCTACCGGCAGGATCTGACCCTCGACGTGCGCCAGATGCAGCTCGCGCTGCGAAAACTGCGCACCTACGCGCGGGCGGGCGGTGACGTCGAGCTCGACCTCGAAGGGACGATCGCGTCGACCGCGAAGAACGCGGGCGAGCTGGAGGTGGTGGTGCGCCCGCCTCGCCGCCCGAACAC
>JALOQC010000395.1 GCA_025453555.1 Myxococcota bacterium
CGACGAAGCGGCTGAGCGCGCGCAGCTCGTCGTCGCCGTCGTTCTGGCCGGGGATCAGCAGCGTGGTGATCTCGGTCCAGACGTGGCTCTCGTGCACGAGCCAGCGCAAGGTGTCGAGCACCGGCGCGAGCTCCGCGGTGCAGAGCTTGCCGTAGAAGCTCTCCGTGAACGCCTTGAGATCCACGTTGGCGGCGTCCATCGGGGCGAAGAAGTCCGCCCGCGCCTCCGGCTTCACGTAGCCGGCGGTCACCGCGACGTTCTTCACGCCGCGCTCGCGGCAGGCGTGGGCGACGTCGACCGCGTACTCGAGGAAGATCACGGGATCGTTGTAGGTGTACGCGACCGAACGCGAGCCCGCGCGCACCGCGGCGTCCGCGATTTGTTCGGGGGAGGCTTCGTCTTGCAGACGATCCATCGCGCGTGCCTTCGAGATGTCCCAGTTCTGACAGAACTTGCACGTCAGATTGCAGCCCGCGGTGCCGAAGGAGAGCACCGAAGAACCCGGAAAGAAGTGCGCGAGCGGCTTCTTCTCGATCGGGTCGACGCAGAAGCCGCTGGAGCGTCCGTACGTGGTGAGCACCATGCGATCGCCCTCGCGCGCGCGGACGAAGCAGCGCGGACGAAGCAGAGGCCACGCTGTCCATCGGAGAGCGTGCATTCGCGGGGACAGACGTCGCAGCGGAGGCGACCGTCCGACGTCGTGGAGTAGTGACGAGCGGGGAACGCAGAGTCGGTCATGACGAGGCGCGCGCGGGGGGCTGCATCCGCGCGACGCGTCAGCCTGAGCACGCGATCGACGAGTGTCATCGGGCACGCAGATCCCGCGTCGAGTCCGACACCACGTGGACGGACGTGGACGTGGACGTGGACGTGGACGTGGCCGGCGACGTGATCGGCGACGGCCACGACACGTTCTGCGACGGTGATGGCGACGTGATGCCGGTGATCGAAACGACGCGAAGTACGACCGGTGCCACGCCCATCGCGGCCGCCCGTGAGCGCGCGCGCTCGACACCTCGGGGCGTGCCCCTTACTCCTCTCTTCATGCGGATCCGCGAGCCCGCCGTCGCCGGCCTCTTCTATCCCTCGGATCCCGCGCAGCTCCGCGCGGCGATCCGTGGGTACCTCGATGACGCGCGCGGCCACGCGCCCTCGGCGCCCGTCGCGCTGATCGCGCCCCACGCGGGCTACGCGTACTCGGGGCCGATCGCGGGCAGCGCGTACGCGAGCATCGCGGCGCTGCGAGGTCGGCTCGATCGCGTCGTGCTCCTCGGCCCCGCACACCGCGTCCCCACGCGTGGGCTCGCGATCCCTTCCGTCGACGCGCTGCGCACGCCGCTCGGGCTCGTGCGCCTCGACACTGCCGCGCGCGAGCAGCTCGCGCGGCTTCCGTTCGTGACGATCGACGACCTCCCGCACCGTCAGGAGCACGCGCTCGAGGTCCAGCTCCCCTTCGTGCAAGAGGTGCTCGGTGACGTGCCCGTCTTGCCGATCGTGGTCGGGCACGTGCCTCCGCACGACGTCGCGCGCGCGCTCGACGCGATCTGGGACGATCGCACCTTGGTGATCGTCAGCAGCGATCTCTCGCACTACCTCCCGCGCCGGATCGCCGAGCGCACCGACGCGGAGACGCGCGACGCGATCGAGGCCCTCGCGCCCGAACGCTTCGAGGAGAACAGCGCGTGCGGAAGGCTGCCGATCGCGGGTCTGCTCGAGCTCGCGAAGAAGCGTGGGCTCGAGGTCACCACGCTGGATCTGCGCACCAGCGGCGACACCGCAGGCTCGGCAGACGAGGTGGTCGGCTACGGCGCGTTCGCGCTCACGCCGAAACGAACGCGACCCCACGAGCGCGAGCCGCACGAAGACGATCCGCACGAGAGCTTCGAGGCGAGCTCCGCCACACGGCACGACGCTCAGCTCCTCGAGCTCGCCCGCCGCTCGCTCGCCCACGCGGCCGAGCACGGTCGCGCGCCCGCGCTCTCCCTCGACGCGCTCCCTCCGGCGCTTCGCGTCCCGGGCGCCTCCTTCGTGACCTTGCGACGCCGGCGCGATCACGCGCTGCGCGGCTGCATCGGGACGCTGGAGGCGCGTCGTCCCCTCGCGCTCGACGTGGTCGAGAACGCGACCTCCGCGGCGCTGCACGACCCGCGCTTTTCGCCCGTGAGCCCCGAGGAGGTCGAGGGCCTCGACGTGTCGATCTCCGTGCTCGCGTCGCCGACCCCGCTCGACGTCCGCAGCGAAGCGGAGCTCCTGCGGACCGTGCGGCCCGGCGTCGACGGACTCGTGATCGAGGACGAGCTCGGTGGCCGCCCGCGCCGCGGGGTGTTCCTCCCGGCGGTGTGGCGCGAAGTGCCCGAGCCGCGCGACTTCCTCGACGCGCTCCGCCACAAGGCGGGCCTGCCGCCCGGACATTGGAGCCCCACGCTGCGGGTGGAGCGCTTCACCGTGCGCGAGATCGGCAAAGAGTGATCGTGTCTCGACGACGCGCGGCGCGCCCCGCGATCAAATCCACTTCTTGCGTCGAAAATAGACGAGCAAACCGCCGGTGATGCAGAGCATCAAACCGATCGCGTACGGATAGCCGAACTGCCAACGGAGCTCCGGCATGTTCGCCGGATGCTCGGTGTCGAAGTTCATCCCGTAGAGCCCGGTCACGAAGCTCAGCGGCATGAACACCGTCGCGATCAACGTGAGCACCTTCATGACCTCGTTCATGCGGTGGCTCATCGCCGTCATGTGGAGATCGACGAGGCTGTTGCAGAGCTCGCGGTGGCTCTCCACCAGCTCGACGAGCTGCACCGTGTGGTCCGCGGTGTCGCGCAGGTAGAGGCGCGTGTCCTCCGTGATGCGCCCGCCGGGCTCGCGCAGCACCAGCGCGAGCGCGTCCCGGAGCGGCCAGATCGCGCGTCGGACCGAGAGCAGATCTCGCTTGTGGAGCTGGATCTCTTCGAGCGCGCGTGGCTCCGGGTTGGCGAAGAGGCCGAGCTCGATGCGCTCGAGGTCGTTGCCGACGTACTCGAGCACCGGGAACACCCCGTCGACCACGGAATCGAGCAGCGCGTACGCGAGGTAGTCCGCGCCGCGCGTGCGGATGCGACCCACGGCCTTGCGGATGCGCTCGCGCACCGGCTCGAAGACCTCCGCCTCGCGCTGCTGGAACGACACCACGAAGCCGTCGCCGAGGAAGAGGCTGACCTGGTCGATGTCCACGCCGTCCTCGGGCGAGAAGACCATGCGCGCGACGATGAAGAGGTCGTCGCCGTAGCGCTCGAGCTTCGGGCGCTGATGGGAGTGCGTGACGTCCTCGAGCGCGAGCGGGTGGATCTGGAATCGTTCGCCGATCGCGCGCAGGAGCTGCTCGTCGCCGAGGCCGACCACGTCGAGCCAGACCACGGGGTACTTCGCCTTCAGGCGATCGAGCTCCGCGAGGCTGCAGGCGGCTTGCTCTTCGACGCCGTCGGCGGAGTAGCCGAAGACGCGGAGGCGCGGGCGCGGTGCGTCGGGATCGATGAAGAGCGTGCCCGGCGACGCGCCGATCTGCGGCAGGGTGACGCGCTTCTTGCGCTTCTTGCGCTTTCGGCCTTCGAGCTCGTTTTCGGCCATGCGCAGGACGGTGCCACGACGCACGCGTGCACCACGAATTGGCGACAGAGACTCTCTCGGTGGCAGCGTGCGATCGAGCGCGCGAGACGAACGCCCGCTCGAAGGAACGCCGTCACTCGGTCCTCCCGCGGATCGCGTGACGAACGCACGCGAGTCGCGCGAGAGCCACGATGACCGAGTCGACCGAGAGCCCGCGCTGGTGGGGGACGCACGAGGTGCCGGAGGAGGGGATCACCTTCCAGATCGGCGCGTTGGTGTTGCTCGTCCAGCGCGATCCGCGCGAGTGGCACCTCGCGCACCGTCGCGACGGAACGCTCGGCGACCACGCGGTGGAGGTCACCCCCGGCGCCGACTTCGACGCGTCGCCGCTCGCGGGCGAGCGACGCGTGCTGGTGCGCGACGCCGGTCGCGCGCTCGAGCTCGTGCCCCGTCTGGCGGATCGCGCGGTGGTCGCGCGCCCCGTGAAGCCCCTGCGGCTGCCGGGCGGCGAGCGCATCGATCTCTTCGTCGGCACGCCGCTCTTCGCGCTCTTTCGCTTGCCCGCCGGGCCGGAGCTCGACGAGCTCCCGCTGATCGTGGCGCCCGAGACGTGGTTCGGTCCGTCGCCCGTGCGGGGCGAGCTCTGCTATTCGGCGCGCACGCGGGCCGCGATCGAGCTCGACGAGCTGCCCCGCAACCTCAACCGCGCGCTCACCCGCGTCACGCTCATCAACCACGCGAAGGACGCGATGAACGTCGAGCGCATCCGCCTGCCGGTGACGCGCCTCCGGCTCGGCTTCGACGCCTCGATCGGGCGCTTCGTCACCGACGACGTGGAGCTCGAGCGCGAGAGCGACGGCGAGACCGCGAACCTCGAGATCCGCACGCTGCCGAAGACTGCGCGTGAGCTGACGCCGCCGCGCGAGCCCGCGCGTTCGGCTTGGAAGCATGCCCTCAGCGCGCTCTGGGCCTGAGCTCGACGAGCCGCGCGGGAGGGGGCCAGCCGCCTCCGAGGAACGGAACGCATGGACGAGATCGTCGCAGGACTGAAGACGTGGTTCGACTCGATCGGGTGGAGCTCGATCGTGCGCGCGGCGGGGATCTTCCTCGTCGGGCTCCTGCTCGCGCGCCTCCTCGGCAGCTTCCTCGGCCGCGTCTTCGGCGGTCGCGTCGATCCGCAGCGCCGCATGCTGCTGCGTCGCGCGGGCTTCTACCCGGTGGTGCTCCTCGCGGGCGCGGCTGCGCTGCGCGAGCTCGGCTTCGATCTGAGCGTGTTCCTCGGCGCGGCTGGCATCTTCACCGTCGCGATCGGCTTCGCCTCGCAGACCTCCGCTTCGAACGTCATCAGCGGGCTCTTCCTCATCGGCGAGCGCGCGTTCGGCGTGGGTGACGTGATCGAGGTCGCGGGGATCACGGGCGAGGTGCTCGCGATCGATCTCTTGAGCGTGAAGGTGCGCACCTTCGACAACCTCTACGTGCGGATCCCGAACGAGACGATGGTGAAGTCCAACGTCACGAACTTGAGCAAGTTCCCGTTGCGAAGGATCGATCTGGTGCTGCGCTTCGGGTACGGGGCGGATCTGAAGCGCGTGCGGGAGCTGTTGCTCGAGATCGCGGACGCGGAGCCGCGCGTGCTGGACGAGCCCGTGCCGCTGGTGTTCGTGCAGGAGTTCGAGCCGACGAGCGTGAGGCTGCAGTTCAGCGTGTGGGCACGGCGCGAGCTCTTCCTCGACGTGCGGACGACGATGCAGGCGGAGGTGCATCGGCGCTTCGACGAAGAAGGCATCGATCGCCCGGTCGCGCGCATGATGCTCGACGCTCCTGCGTGAGCGCGCGCTGGATCACACGACGGAGATCGTGCGATCGCACGCGTCCCGATCGACGTGGCGCAGCGCGCGACGCAGCTCCGACGGATCGGCCCACGGGTCGCGAACGGCTCCGCGCCCGTCCCACGTGAGTCTTCGCGCGAGCGCCAACCCGCGGACACGATTCGAGAATCCGACGCGACGATCGTTCGCGTGACGATCGTCCACCGTGTGCGTCGACTTTCCGAGTGGACGCCCGTCCACGTCCGGGGGCACCGTGCGGCCATGCTTCGCTTGCTCTTCGGCTCGTTCGTGATCCTCTCGGTCGCGTGCTCGACGAGCACCGTCGGGGAGCCGCTGCCCGACGGCGCGGCGCCCACCGGCGTGTGCCGCGGCATCGCGAAGTCGTGTTGGGACTTCGAGTCGGGCGTGGGGTGTCTCGAACAGCAGGGCTGCCTCGCGGAGCTCGGTTGCGTGAGCGAGGCCCCCGGCTGCAGCGCGCTCGGACGCAGCACGTGCTCGGTCCAGCCGAGCTGCCGCTGGGAAGAGAGCGCGTCGCGCTGCACGGTCGACGCGACGCGCTGCACGCCGATCGAGGAGCGCGCGAGCTGCGAGGCGAGCGACGGATGTCGATGGGACCTCGGCTGTCGCGGCGAAGCGATCGCGTGTGAGGACCTGACGCCCAGCGAGTGCGAGGACCAAGACGGCTGCGCGCTCGAGCGGCGTTGAGCACACGTTGCGCGAGCAGCACGCGCCGAAGCTCGAGGAGCCCTCGACGCTGCCCCGTACGCTTCGACGGGTGCCTTCGACGCGTGCTTTCTGCGCGTGCCTTCGAGGGGCCTTCGACGCGTGCTTTCTGCGCGTGCCTTCGAGGGGCCTTCGACGCGTGACTTCGGCGCGTGCCTTCGACGGGTGCCTTCGACGCGTGTGCCTTCGACGCGTGTGCCTTCGATGCGCCTGCCTTCAGCGTGGCGGTGCCAGGGCGCTCGCGCGTTCGCTCGTCACGGGCAGGGCGCGCGCAGGCGGGCCCCAGCGCACCGTCTCCGCCGCGCCCGCGATGACGAGCCGATGCCGCGTCGGATCGTCGACGCTCGCGACCACGACGCCGCGCCCGCGCGCCACGTAGGCCACGAAGCGGCAGTCCGGCGAGAAGCTCGGATCTTTGGCGGCCATTCCGGGCGGCGAGAGCACCCGACGCTGACCGCGATCGACGTCGAGCATCTCCACCCGCATCGCGCCGCCGAGCCGCGTGTACGCGAGCAGGAGCCCGCGCGACGACTGGCAGAGGCTCGGGGTCTGCGTCTCGCCCGGGCT
>JALOQC010000396.1 GCA_025453555.1 Myxococcota bacterium
CTTGTACGCGCGCTCGCGCACGCGCCCGAAGCTCGTCGCGCCGTCGCTCACCACCGGCACGTGCTCGAACGAGATCGCGACGTAGAACATCATGTAGTGGAAGAAGTTCTTCTGGACGATCACGTCGGCCTTGCGCGGATTCAACCCGACATCTCGCCAGAACCTCGGATGAATCGGCAGCGGCGGCTTCTCCATCACGATCACGTGGGTGATCGACGAACCGTTCGTCACGTCGAGCCGCACCTTCCGGCCGAGCTCGCTCTCCACCGCCGCCATCACGGTCGCGCGCAGCGGCACCTCGGGCATGCCGTAGCCCGGCGTCCCGCGCAGCACGAGGTCGTGCTCGGAGCCGATCGGCAGCGACCACGTCTGCGCGAGCAACGCCGGATCGTGCACCGGCACGTACGCGCGGAGCCCCGAGTCCGTCGACACCAGTCCGCGCACGAGGTGCGTGTTCCCACCCGGTGCGCCCGCGCCCACGATGTCGTCCACGTCGACGAAGGTGACCGGCCCGAAGCGACGCTTCCCGCTCGTCTTCGCGCGCTCGATCGCCTCCGGCACCGACAGCATCTTCGGCAGCGCGACGTTGCGCTCTTCCCACGCGCGCTCCGCGAGCTCGTCCGCGAGCTTCTCCGCGAGTTCGCGATCCCCGTCGGTGCTCACGTGCGCGGACCATCCGAGGTCCTCCGCGTTGGTGTAGGGGTGCACCATGAAGAGGCTCGCGGAGAGCACGCGCGGGTCCTTCTCCATCGCGCGCATGTGCTTGAACACGCCGCGCATCGGCGCGAGGAAGTCCACCGTGTTCCCGCCGCCCAGCACCAGCGGGAGCTTCCGCCACGCGTGCACCGGATCGATTTGCCCGCGCAGCGCGCGGATCAGGCGATTGCCGGCGCGAAACCCGGTCGGCGCGAGATCCCAATGCGGGTTCGTGCGGTACGCGATCAGCACGTCGAGCGCGTCGACGATGCCGCGGTTGAGGTTGCCGTGCAGATCGAAGCTCGCCGCGAGCTTGGGCTCCGGACCGATCACCTCGCGCACACGCCGCAGGATGTGCGCCTCGGGCGACTCGCCGAGCCCGCGCACCTCCATCGAGCCGTGCAGCGCGAGGTACACGCCGTCGAGCGGTCCCGCGTTCGCGAGGCGCCCGAGCTGGTCCTCCAGGATCGCCTCGAAGGCGTCGCGCGCGATCGGCGCGCTCGGCACCGTGAGATACGACGCCAGCGGCACCGTCTCCACGTCGCCCGCGAGCCGCGCGGATTGCACGAAGCCGGTGAGCTCCGCGTGCGGCATGAAGCCCTCGAGCTCCTTGCCCTTCAGCGTCGCCGCCTGCGCGAGCGCCTCGCCGGCCAGGTGAAACGAGTTGTGGAAGGCGTCGAGCCGGGTGGTCAGCGGCGAGTAGGTGTTCGCCTCGTGGAAGATGCGCCCGTAGGCGATGCGGAGCGGGCGACCGCCGCGACCGAGGCCGGTCCCGAGCTTCGGTGCGAGGCGAGATACCCCCGCCTCGGCGAGGATCTGCGAGAGGTTCACGCGAAGAGCTCCCCGATGAAGAGGACGAGGAGCTTCTCGCGCACGTCGGGAGAAGCGGCATTGAGCAGCCGGTGAATCGGCGCGGACTTGCTCGGCATCTGTCCGTCCACGATCCCGAGCGCGCCGAGCAGCATCGAGCTGTCGATCTTCGCCGCGCCCTCCCCGCCCTTCGCGAGCTGACCGAGCAGCATCAGCACCTGCGCCGGCGGCTCCTGCTTGGGCGGAAGATCGGACGTCGCCGCGCGCAGGTCGGCCGCGAACGCGTCGACGTTCTCGGAGTTGCCCGGGTCGAGCGTGAGGTGGATGTGCGCGGGCGAGGCGCCGAAGGCGTAGGTCGCCTGCACGTGCCAGCCGCGCGCGGTCATGCGATCGGCGAGCTCGAAGACGTCGCCCTCGGTCGTGGTGAACGCGAAGAGGTTCATGTCGGGCTTCGCGAGCAGGCGAAGACCGGGCGTCGTCTGCACGACCTCGCAGAGCTTCTCGGTCGCGCTCCACATCTTCTTCGCGTTCTCGCGGTAGCGCGCACGTCCGAGGTGACCGAGCACCGCGACCGCGGCCCCGAGCGCGGCGGCCGACTTCGAGCCGAGCGTGGTGCTGTTGACGATCGAGTAGCCCGACCACTTCGCGCACGCGAAGTACTGCGCGTCGCGGAGCGCGCGATCGCGCATGAGCACCGCGGAGACGCCCTTGGGCGCGAAGCCGTACTTGTGCATGTCCATCGAGAGGCTGGTGACGCCGTCGACCGTGAAGTCGAAGGGCGGCACGTCCTGGCCGTTCTCGCGCAGGAACGGGAGCACCCAGCCGCCCACGCACGCGTCGACGTGCATGAGCGCGCCGTGCTCCTTCGCGAGGGCCGCGAGCTCCGGGATCGGATCGACCACGCCGTGCGCGTACGAGGGCGCGGAGCCGACCACGAGGATCACGTCCTTCGTCATCTTCGCGCGCGCGTCGTCGACCTTCGCGCGGAAGGTCTCGTCGACGTCCACGGTGACGATCTCGACCCCCAGGTACGCCGCCGCCTTGTGGAAGCACGCGTGCGCGGTCTCGGGCAGCAACATCTTCGGGGCGGTGATCTCGGGCCGCGTCTTGCGGAAGAAGTCGCGCGCGGCTTTGACCGCGAGGATCACGCTCTCGGTGCCGCCCGCGGTCGCGGTGCCCACGGCGCCCTGCGGCGCGCGCACGAGCTCGAGGCAGGTCGCGATGAAGCCGTTCTCCAGCTTGCGCGTGGACGGATACGCCGTCGGATCGAGGCCGTTCGCGCCCATCGACGCCACGAAGGCTTCGCGCGCGATCGCGCGCGCGTCGTCGCCCGCGTCGTAGACGAACGCGAAGGCGTGGCCGTCGCTCTTGAGGTCCTTGGCGCGGTGGTCGGCGAGGGCGGCCAACACTTCTTCCTGGGATCGGCCGTGCTCGGGGAAGACGCTCGTCATGATCGGGGCTCCTTGGTCACTTCGCTGCGAGAGGCGCGCTTCGTGGGCGAAGGCGCGGAGTGGGATGCGTTCGGCGGGGGCGGCGCGGACGAGCGACGCGGACGCTCGTCGTTCTGCGTGTCCTTGAGCGCCTCGCGGACACCGGTGCCGACGTCGGTGCCGTGGTCGGCGCCCTGGTCGGTGCCGTGAGAGCCGCGGGACGCGAGCCCGTCCGAGCTGCGAACCGCGAGCGGCTTCGTGTCGATCGGCGCCGCGTCGACGTGCGGGTCACGCGCGAGCGGCGCGAGCAGGTTCTCCCAGAGCAGCCTGTGCACGGGCTCGAGCTCGATGCCCTCGGTGACGCGCTGGAGCATGAGCCCGTCGATGACCGCGCGGACGAGCTGCACGAGCGCGTCGGGATCGCAGGGCGCGACGAGGCCGGCCTCGATGCCGGCGCGGATCCGGTCGGCGTTGGCGCGCCGGTGGGCCTCGAAGATCTTCGCGGCGCCGTGCACGAGCTCCTTCATCCGCTCGCCGCCCGTCGCGGCCAAGGCCTGCGTGAGGAAGACGAGGCGCGCCTCGTTGCCGTGCTGGAACTCGTGCACCGCACGCACCTGCGCGTACAGGCGCCGCAGCGGGTGACTCTCCTGCGCGATGCGGCCGAGCACGAACGCGGCCTGCGCCATCATCATCTCTTCGAGCGCGGTCTCGACGATCTGGGCCCGCGTCGGGAAGTGATAGAGGAGCGTCGGCCGCTTCAGACCCAGCGCCTCCGCGAGCCGCGTCATCGAGACGTCGGCCCCTTCGCGCTGCATGACCGTCACGGCCTCGCGGGCGAGGGTGCGGCGCTTGTCGTGGTCGAGCGGACGGGCCATCGGATACCTGACGAATCGTCAAATATCATTGCCTGACGATTCGTCAGGATTGAGTTGTGCGCAAACTCACCTCGTGAACACGAAAGCGTAATGATTTCGGAACCGCGCCCCGACGGAAAGAATCGTGGATCCTTTCGAGAGCGCGGACGCGATGGATCCTTTCGAGAGCGCGGACGCGGTGGATCCTTTCGAGAGCGCGGACGCGGAAAGAATGGTGGATCCTTTCGAGAGCACGGACGGATCCTTCCACGGGCCGCTGCAGCGAGCGTAGCGAGCGAAGGGCTCGGGGCTTCATGCCCCGTGGGGGAGGGTCCGCCCCGACAGAAGGAATGGTGGATCCTTTCGAGAGCGCGGAGGTGGATCCTTTCGAGAGCGCGGAGAAGCTCAGAAGACGACGCCGACGGAGCTCTCACCCGAGTCATCGAGGCGGTCCAGGTCCTCGAGGATCACTTGGGCCTCCCTGTCGTGCAGCGCCACACGACGAAGCGTGTCGCGCACCAGAGGCACCATCGGGCCGTACGCGGGGCGATCCCGGACCAGCCGTGCTGCGCTCACCATCCGCGACTCGTCCGCGGCGAGCCACGAGCGCACCCGCTGCTCGCCGAGACGCGGCCAGCTCGAAGGGTCGGATCCATGTCGATGCCAGAAGCGAAGGGCGCGAGTGGCCACGACGCGATCGTGCGCGACGATCTCGTCTCGCGTCCTCTCCCCGGCGTAGAACTCGACCGGGTACCCCGTCGCCAACTCGAACATCGAGACGACCCGCGAGCGCACCAGAACCTCGTTCGGGGTGGTCCTCAGCAGAACGCCGTTGCGAGCGGCGACCTCGTCGTGGGTCGCGAGTTGGTGGAGTCGCCGAACGAGAAACAAGACACCCGGGCGGGGATTCGCCGCGAGCGCGAGGGAGAGTCTGAGGAGCACGTCACGGTGGAGGCGCTCGGCGTTCTGGGCCAGGTACTCTCCGATCGCAGACGAAGCTGGATCGCCGCCGGCCCGGAGGTGGGAGAAGAGTGACTCACAGTCGGCGGGCGCGAGATGGAGGGACCGATCGATGGTGGGAGGCTGGTAGCAGCCTGCGCTGCGCTCCACAGCGACGGCGAAGGCGGCTGCGGCGGTGGGGTCCGCCGGCGAGGTTGGAACGTCGGGCAAGGGCTCGGACGGATCGACACGCTCCTCGAGCTCGAGCTGCTCCGAGTTCAACAGAGGCAGTGGGACCTCGACGGGGGTTGCCTCCGTCGTGGTCGTGGTGGCGGCGGTCGACCCAGAGGTCTCGCGAACCGGAGGCGCCACGGTCGACTCTCGTCGTGCACAGGAGACCGGGGTCACGAGGGCGAGCACCAGCGTGCACCGAAGGAGCCCCAGAGGGATCCATCGCAAGGCGGGCGGGTCGTTGGGCATGGCGGGCACGTGCATCGGAGCGATGTTTGCAGGCCTGAGCGCGCGGCGCTGGTCGCACGACGTCATGCTCAGCGCGCGCGCCCGAAACCGTCGGTGCGCACCTCGACCAAGCGTGCGTTCACGAAGGTCAATCGACGTTTCAAGCGCTCCGGCCCGTAGTCGTAGACCCACTCGTCGATCAGGGTGGCGCCGCAGCTCCGGTGCTCACCATCGAACCAGCAACGCCGTCCGAGGCGTTGGAGCTTGGTGTCAGGCTCCCCACACTCGCGGGACCTCCTCGATGGAGATTCCGAGGCGGATCAAGCGTTCGCCGCAGTAGTACGACGACGGCATCTGGCTTCGAGCGACGGAGGGACCGTGCTCGGACGGTTCGAGCATGGAGCCGAACAGCCACAGAGCCGCGGCGATCCATCCGAGCTTCGCGCGCATGAAGCCAGCGTGCCGGACGAGGTGCGCCGCGCCCACGCTTTCGTGTGAAGTTTGCCCGTTGCCCGCCCGTTCGGCGCGAAGACGTGCCTGAACACCAAGGTCGCGCGCTGCGTGGTGACGCTTCGCGGCGGCGCACGCGCGAGCTGGTGTCGGAGCGGCGGGCGTTCGAGATCCTCACCGACCGCGCCGAACACGGGATTCCGGTTGAGCCCCTCCCCGATCCGCGCGGCTGAGCTCGGCTGGCGCCGCGTTCGGCGTGCGACGGCTCAGCCCATCGTCTTCGCGAGCTCTTCGATCAGCTCGCGCGCTTTGGGCGAGAGTTCCTTCGGCACGTCGACGTGCACGACACACACGAGGTCGCCGCGCCCGCGTCCGTCGAGCCGCGGAACACCTTGCCCGCGGATCACGAGCGTCTCGCCTGGCTGCACGCCCGCCGGAACTTTCAGCGGCGTCGACGGCTCGCCCGACTTCAGGCTCGGGACCTCGACCTTCGCGCCCAACGCGGCTTGCGGGAACGAGACGTGGAGCGGGTGCACGAGGTCGATGCCGTCGCGCTCGAAGCGCTCGTCGGACTTCACCTGCACGACCACGTAGAGATGGCCGGGCGGTCC
>JALOQC010000397.1 GCA_025453555.1 Myxococcota bacterium
GGCTCAGCCCTTCACGCGGATGGCCACGAAGAGCCGCGCCATGTTCTTCATCACGTTCGGGACGCGCTTGAAGAGGTTCACCGAGGGCGGGCGCTTCTCCAGCACGCGGATCGGGATCTCTTGGATGCGGATGCCCGCGCGCTCGGCGCGGATCACGAACTCGCTCGCGAAGAGGTCCTTCTCGACCAGGCACGTACGCGCGATCTCGGTGAGCGGCGCGCGCCGGAACGCCTTGAGCCCGTGGGTGTCCGTGCCCTTGAATCCGAGCGCGACGCGCAGCATCCCGTTGAGCACCAGCGTCGCCGCGTGGCGCATGATCGGGCGCTCGTCGTTCGCGCCCGCCATCGCCTTGCTGCCGATGACCAAGTCCGCGCGGTTGGCTTCGAGGATCTCGAGGGCGCGCCGGTAGAAATCGGTGTCGCAGAGATCGATCTCGTCGCAGAGCACGAACTCGCCGCGCGCGCGGAAGATGCCTTCGCGCATCGCCTTGCCGTAGTTCGGCTCGCCGAGGCTGTGCACCTGCACCTGCGGGAAGCGCTCCGCGAGCTGCTCTGCGATCTCCACCGTGCGGTCCTTCGAGCCGTTCTCTGCGAGCAAGAGCTCGTAGGGCCAGTCGAAGTCCTTGAGGCGATCGATGAGGTCGATCACCGCGGAGTGGAGGATCCCCTCCTCGTTGTAGATGGGGATGACGATGGAGACGCGCGGTTGCGGGCGATCGCTGGACATCGAGGCCGCGAACCTTGCTTGAGGCGGAGGGGTCGTCAAGCGCTGGAGGTGTGCCCTCGCGCCGGCACGAGCGCCCAGTCGCGCGGCGCTCGTCGGAGGCTCAGGACGACGAGCGCGGGATCCAGGAGACGAGCGCGTGCGCACGCTCGAGCTTCAGACGACCCGCGAGCGCCGCCGGCAGCGCCGCGGTCTCCCCACGGACGAACGTCTCCGCGAACCCTTCCCCCTCCACGGTGATGGTCCCGTCCACCACGGTGAGCGCGCGCAGGCGACCGAGCTCCGGCAGCGCGAGCTCGCCCGTGCCCGAGACCCGCGCGACCCCGAGCCACGGGAAGCGCACCTTCGCGGTCAGCTCGTCCCATTGCGCGTCACGCGACGGGGCCCCCGCGCGCACGCGGATCGAGTCGAGCCACGCGTCGCCGCGGCACCGATCCCAGGCCGTCACCGCGAGTGCGCGATCGACGTGCAGCGCGCGCGGGCTGCCCGTCGGATCCGCTTTGCCGCTCGCGTCGTAACGCCGGTTCCAGTCCCAGTAGCGGTAGGTCAGCCCACGGCGTCCCGGCATGACGCGCTGCGGCTCGACGAGCGTCAGCCCGGCGCCGATCGCGTGCGGCGTGCCGGCCTCCAGCACGAAGAAATCGCCCGGCGCCACCGGCACGAAACGCAGCAGCTTCGACACGTCGTCGCCGCCCTCGATCGCCGCCCGCATGGTCGGCTCGTCCGCGTCGTCCGCGAGCCCGAGGTAGAGCCCCGCGCCCGGATCGGCGTCGAGCACGTACCAGCTCTCGGGCTTGCCGCTCTCGTCGGGCGCGAGGGCCGGGTCGTCGTCCGCGGGGTGGATCTGCACGGAGAGCGGCTCGGCCGCGTCGAGCAGCTTCACGAGCAGCGCGGTGGACTCCCCCTCGTCCCCCACGAGGCCCTCGGGATCCTCCGCGATGACCTCCGCGAGCGTGCGCCCGTCGACCAGCCGGCTCGGGAAGTCGGGCTCGACGCCGAGCTCCCAACTCTCCCCGACCTGCGTGCCCGTCGCGGGATGCACGGTTGCGGGGTTCGTCGTCGTGGGGGCGGTCGTCGCAGTCGACGCAAGACCCGCAGCGCCCGCTGCGACGCTCGACTTGTAGCGCTCCACGATGCGCGTCCCGCCCCATGGCGTGCGCGAGGGCGGCGTGAAGTTGTCGGGGCGCAGCCGAAGCGGCCGATTTCTTGGTGCGAGGATGTAGGACATGTACGTTCGTGGCTCGACGAGCGTCGCTCGACGCGAAGGAGCAGAACCATGCGCTACGCAGGCAGGGAACGCCGCATCCACCGGGTCTTCGTCACGCGGAACACGGAGTATCACGTGCGCCGCGACACGTGCGTCGCGGTCCGCGACCGCCGCACGGGCGATTGGATCGCGGGCCACCTCGCGATCCAGAGCCGCGTCTCCGGGGGCCTTCGCTTCACCGACAACGGCGGCATCCGACCGAACGAGGGCATGCCGACGCTGGGCGAGTCGCTGTTCTTCGTGACCGACGGCCGCGACCTCGTGACGAGCCCGATCGTGGCGATCGAGCGCCCGGTTCGCGAGATCGTCGCGCGGTACTGACGTCACGAAGCGCTGGTTCGACTGCGGGCGGCGTGGAGGCACCCTTGGTGGCCTTCGAAGCGCACGGAGATCTCGGCCATCTCCTTCACCCAGGCTTCGTAGTCATCCTCGCGACCGGACCGGACCGCACCTCGACGTAGGCGAGGAGCGGGGCTCGCCGAGAAGATGGACTCCACGTTGGTGAGGAGCGCTTCGACGGACGGGTGGCGCTCGGTCGGACGGGCGGCCATCGCGCGGTCGACGATCGCGGCGACTCGAGGTGCATGCACGCCGCAGCGCTCGCCGAGGTGCTCGAGGTCCTCCGCGCTGGGCGATGAGCTACCTGAAGGGGCCGATGACACCGCACGAGATCCGCGGGCTGCGGGCGGACGAGGAGCCCACGGAAGTCTGAGCGGTCGTCGATCGAGGGTGCTCCGTTCGATCTCGGGTCGGCCGCACCGTCACCGCTCGTCGCCCTCCAACATCCTCCGATAACTCTCGTACCTCTCCGCCGAGATCGCGCCCGCTTCTACCGCGCGTTTGATCGCGCAATCGGGCTCGGTGCGGTGGCGACAATCGCGGAAGCTGCACTGGCCGAGGAAGGGTCTCATTTCGACGAAGCAGCGATCGAGCTGGCCCTCCGGGAGCTCCCAGAGGCCGAGCTCGCGGATGCCGGGGGTGTCCGCGACGTAGCCGTTGCCGACGCGGTGCAGGGTCGCGACGCGGGTGGTGTGGCGGCCCTTGGTGGTGTGGTCGCTGGTGGCGCCGACCTTGAGCGCGAGCTCGGGATCGATCGCGTTGAGGAGGCTGCTCTTGCCGACGCCGCTCGCGCCCGCGAAGGCGCTGACGTGGCCGTCGATGCGATCGCGGAGCGCGCCGATTCCGTCGCCCGGATCGGAGGCGCGGTGGGCGCAGGTGTAGAGGACGGGATAGCCGAGCTTGGCGTAGCGCTCGAAGAGCGCGCGCTGTTCGTCGGTCTCGCGGTCGAGCTTGTTCGCGACGATGACCGCGTCGAGGCCCGCGTGCTCGGCCACCACGAGGAAGCGGTCGAGCATGCGCGGGTGAAGCGGCGGATCGCCGAACGCGAAGACGACGAAGAGCTGGTCGAGGTTCGCGACGAGCACGTCCTCGCGGCGCGCCTGCGCGGGATGCTGACGCGAGAGCACGCGCCGACGCGGGAGCACCTCTTCGATGGTGCCGAGGCCTTCGTCGGCGCGCTCGACCCGCACGCGATCTCCGACCACGCAGAGATCGGTGCGCTGCTTCTCCTTCTTGAGGCGCCCACGCAGCTTGCACGTCCACAGGCCCTGCGCGGTGTCGACCTCGAAGAAGCCGGCGGTCGCACGCAGCACGATGCCCTCGACGTGGATTTCGTCGCTCACGGGGCGGGAGGTTGGCTACGCGCCGCGCGCGGGGCAAGAGGCCTCGCGCACGGGCGCCTGCCCTCCCTCGACCTGCACGCCCTCACCCCGCGAACGCCGGCTTCAGGACGTCGCGCGCGAACTCGGCGATCGTCGTGGGCGTGGTGGTCTCGGGGGTGCGGGGCTCGGCGGGATCGGTGCGGCCGGTGACGAAGCCGCTCAGCATCTCCGCGTAGAGCGCGACCGCGAAGTCCGGCATGCCGGCCTGCTTCATGCCGGCGATCGCGGCCTCGAGCGGGACCTCCACGTACTTCACCTCGCGGCCGAGGGCGGCGGAGAACGCGCGCGCGGCGTCGTTCATGGTGACGTCGACGGGGCCGTGGATGCCGCGGATGCGGTGGCCGCTCCACGCCGCGCGCACCTCGTCGGCGGCGACCTTCGCGATGTCCTTCGTCGCGACCATCGGCATCGGGCGGTCCTGCGGCGTGGGGCCGTACCACACGCCCTGTGCGGGGATCGTGGCGGCGTCGCGGAGGAAGTTCTCGAAGAAGTAGGCGGGCCGAAGCGCGAGCACGTCGGCGAGCTCGTCGCGGAAGGTCTGCTCGACCGCTCCGACGACGGAGATGGGGCCGTTGCCTTCGAGGTGCGCGCCGACGCTGGAGAGCGCCACCACGCGGCTGCCGTTCTTCTTGGCTTCCTTCGCCGCCGCGGTCGCCGCGCCGACCGCCCACGCGCGGAAGTCCGGGCGGAGGGTGGGCGGCGTGAGCCAGAACGCGGTGGTCACGCCTTCGAACGCACGCGCGAGCACCTGCGCGTCGTCGAGGCTTCCTTCGACCACGCGCGCGCCGCGCGCCGAGAGGTCCGCGACCTTGGAAGCGTCGCGCGCGATGAGCACCACGCGCTCGCCCGCGTCGAGCAGGTGGCTCGCGAGCGAGCGGCCGATGTTTCCGGTGGGGGTGTCGATCAGGATGGTCATGGGTCTCTCCTCGCGAGGGATGAGCACTGCCTCGCGAGGACCATCCTGCGGCGGACCCCACGTTGAGGAAACCGATGTCTCTTCACATCGACTTGAGCGATCTTCAAGTCATGCTGCGTGGCTTCGCGGGGCGCTCGGCGAAGGCGGCGGGCCTTCGAGGCGGTCGGTGAGGCAGCGCGCACGATCGAGACACGGTCGACGCGGGCTCGACGGGCGAGCAGTTCGAGCAGTTCGAGCGGTTCGAGCGATCGACGGCCCAGGAAGACGACAGGACCGAAGCGATGGACCATGCACGGCTCGCGCGCGCGAACCTCAACTTGCTCGTGACGCTCGACGTGCTGCTGGAGGTCGGCAGCGTGACGCGCGCCGCCGAGCGGCTCGGGGTCACCGTGTCCGCGGTGAGCCACTCGCTGCGCGCGCTCCGCGAGACCTTCGACGATCCGCTGCTCGTGCGCGGTCGCGGCGGGCTCACGCCGACTCCCCGCGCGCTCGCTTTGGTGGGCCCGCTGCGCACGGGGCTCGTGACGCTCGATCAGGCGCTCGCCGACGATCCGCGCTTCGATCCGGCGACGAGCACGCGTGAGATTCGGCTCGCGACCACCGACTACGTGGCGATCGTGCTCTCGCCGAGCTTGATCCCGGCGCTGCGCCGCGTGGCGCCGCGCATGTCGGTGAGCGTGCACTCGGTCGAGGAGAACGAGGTCGAAGGTCGGCTCGAGCGCGGGGAGCTCGATGCCGCGATCTTCCCGTCGTTTCGCGACCTCGGGGTGCTCAAGCGCCGCAAGCTCTTCGACGACGGCTTCGCGTGCCTGGTGCGCGAGGATCATCCCGAGGTCGGCAAGCGGCTGACGCTCGCGCGCTACGTCGCGCTCGGCCACGCGCTGATCAGCCCGCAGGGGCGCGGTCCGACCTTCGTGGATCGCGCGCTCGCCGAACGCGGGCTCTCGCGACACGTCGCGCTGCGCATCCAGAGCTTCGCCGCCGCGCCGCTGGTGGTGGCGTCGTCCGACCTCGTGCTCACCGCGCCCATGCGCCTCGCCCGCGCCTTCGCGCGTCATGGAGGTCTGCGCGTGCTCCCTCCCCCGCTGCCGCTCGATCGTTTCCCGAACTACCTCTACTGGCACGAGCGTTTCGATCACGACCCCGCGCACGTCTGGCTGCGCGAGCAGATCGCGAGCGCGGCATCCCAGCTGCCGAGCACGTAGCCGCGACGTACGAACCGTTCAATCCACGTAGACCCGCGGCACCCGCGTGTTGATCGACACGAGCACGTCGTGCGCGATGGTCTCCGCCCAGCCCGCGAGCTCTTCGGCGGTGATCTCGGGTCCCTCGTCGCGTCCCCGATCCGCGCGTCCGAGCAGCACGACCTCGTCGCCGTTGTACGCGGTGCCCTCCGCCCCGAGGTCCACCATGAGCTGGTCCATGCACACGCGGCCCACGATCGGACGCCGCGCGCCGCGGACGATCACCTCCGCGGGCCCCTGCCTCGACACCGCGCGCGGATAGCCGTCGCCGTAGCCGACCGGCAGCGTGACGACGCGGGTGCGCTCGCTCGGCGCCCAGGTCGAGCCGTAGCTGACGGGGTTTCCGGCCTCGACGACCTTGCTGACCCCGCGGACCCGCGGCGATCGTCCGCGGACCAGCCAAGAGCGCCTCCTTCACCGCCGGCGACGGAGACGCGCCGTAGAAGAGGATCCCCGGCCGCACGAGATCGAGGTGGCTCTCCGGCATCTGCACGATCGCGCCGCTGTTCGCCGCGTGGCGCAGCGGCGTCGGCACCGAACGATCCTCGTAGAAGCGCAGCACCTCGTGGAAACGTTCGAGCTGGAGCTTCGCGTGCGTGAGGTCGGCCTCGTCGGCGTTCGCGAAGTGCGTGAACACGCCCTCGACGTCGACGTGCGAGACGCGCAGCGACTCGTCGAGCAGCTTGCTCGCGGAGTACCAGTGCACGCCGATGCGCTCCATGCCGGTGTCGATCTTCAGGTGGACCTTCGCGCGACGTCCGGTCGCGGCCGCGCAGGCGTCGATCGCGCGCAGCTTGTCGATCGAGGACGCGGTGAGCGTGAGGTCGTGCTCGAGGAAGCGGGGGATCTGCTCGCCCACGATCCCGCCGAGCACCAACACCGGCAGCCGCACGCCCTCCCGGCGCAGGCGGATGCCTTCTTCGAGGTACGCGACGCCCACGTAGGGCGCGCCGACCGTCTCGAGGCGACGCGCGACCTCCACGAGCCCGTGGCCGTACGCGTTCGCCTTGAGGATCGGCATGACCTGCGTGCGCGGGCCGACGTGCGCGGCGATCGCGCGGTAGTTGCACGCGAGCTGGGCGAGCGAGACCTCGAGGTGGGTCGGCCTCAGCTCGTCGGTGTCGAGGGTGGGTGCGTGCAGCACGGGGCTCGCGTACCTGCGCGGCGCGACCGCGTCAAAGCGGAGGCACGTCGAAGCGGTGGCGTCGAAGCGGTGGGCGCGTCGCTGCGGCAGCCGCGTCGAGGCCGCGTCGAAGCGGTGACGAAGCTCGCGATGGCGAGCTCCGCGGTGTCTTCGTCATTCCGGCGCGGGGCAGATGCGGCCCGCGACGAGCTCCGCGATGCTCTCCACCGCCGGTCGCAGGTCCGCTTGGCAGATGCTCGCGAGCAGGCCGTCGCCGGTCTCCGCGAACTCCTGCACGACCTGCACGATGCGGCGCGCGGGGGGCGCCTCGCCGACGCCGCCGAAGCTGCACGCGGGCGCGAGCTGGCCGGGGTCGAGCTCGTTCTCACGCGGCGTCATCGCGGGATCCGCGAGGAGCGCGTCGAAGTCCACGTCGAGGGGATCGCTCGTGTAGGAGCGCGGCACGCCGGTGATCGCGGCCACGATCACGTCGCCTTCGCGGTCGAGCGCGAGGTTCTTGAACGCGGTCACGTAGCGCGCGATCGGGTGCAGGAGCTCCGAGTGGAACGCGCAGCGCGTGCCGAGCGGGCCGAGCTCGGTGCGGGCGGACGGCGAGGGATCGAAGATCGAGGGATCGGCGGCGGAGCAGTCGTCCTCGTCGGTCACGAAGACGAACGCGACGAGGCTGTCGCTGCG
>JALOQC010000398.1 GCA_025453555.1 Myxococcota bacterium
CCACCTCGCCGCCGTCTACGACCTCGCGGTCGGTCGCGATCTCGCGGTGAAGGTGAACGTCGAAGGCACGCGCCACGTGCTCGACTTCTGCGCGCGTTGTCCTTCGCTCGAGCGCCACCACTACGTGAGCACCTGCTACGTCAGCGGTCGCTACACCGGCATCTTCCGCGAGGACGATCTCGAGAAGGGCCAGGCCTTCAACAACTTCTACGAAGAGACCAAGCACCTCGCCGAGGTCGAAGTGCGCCGCCGCTGGGACCAGATCCCGACGACGATCTACCGCCCCGCGATCGTGGTCGGGGACTCGTCCACCGGCGCCACGCAGAAGTACGACGGCCCCTACTTCGCGATTCGCTTCTTGCTCAAGCAGAAGACGCCTTTCTTCGGGGTCTTTGGTAAAGACCCCCTCCACTGGGCCAAGCCCAGCGGAGCCTCCCCCCAAACCCCTTTCGCGATCATCCCCGTGGTCGGCGATCCGACCGCGGTGCGCCTCAACGTCGTCCCGCGCGACTTCGTGGTCGGCGCGATCACCGCGCTGAGCGGCCGCACCGACAACGTCGGTCGCTGCTACCAGCTCGCCGACCCCGAGCCGCTCACGGTCGCCGAGCTCACCGACGCGATGGAGCGCGAGCTCGGCAAGACGCTCGTCCGCATCCCGCTCCCGCTCGGCCTCGCGAAGCAAGCGATCGCGAAGGTGCCGGGCGTGCAGTCGATCTTCGAGTTCCCCGAGCACGTGGTGGACTACTACGTCCACCCCACGCACTACGACACCACGTGGTCGGAGGCCGATCTCGAAGAGCACGGCATCCGCTGCCCGCGCTTCGACAGCTACCTCGGCCGCCTCTTCGACTTCGTGAAAGCGAACCCGGGCGTGAGCTCGAAGGCGATGGTCTGACGAAACGCACCGATTCGACTCACCGCGCGCCGACCGCGTGCTCCGTCTCGATCGACGCCTCGATGCGGAACGCGCCGCGCGCTCCGTGGACGTCGTCGGTGATCACGAGCGCGCCGTCCGGGACCCGCAGATCGAGCGAGGGATCTCCGTCGACCTCCGTGGTCTCGGCGTCGCGGCCGATGCCTTCGTTCGCGCACTCGAAGTAGCCGCTCTCTTCGCCGCCGTAGAGGAGCTCACCGCCACACGCGAGCTGGGTGCGACACCACGAGCCGCCGGTCGGATGATCGGCGCGCACGCGCCACACGCCGATCACACACTCGTCGCCCGGTCGAACGTCGATCGCGCCGTCGACGCGCTCGACGCGCGCGCGCACCACCGGCACGCCGCCGATCCGGGTGGAGAACACGTCGCCCGACGCACGCGCTTCGTCGCCTCCGCCGAAGAAGACGCCGACGATCAACCCCACCACCGCCGCGACGAAGACGGTGGTCAGTGGTCGTTCGCGTACGGCGCCCCGCGCGCGGACCAGCCCCGGCTCGATCGCCGCGAGCGCACGTCGCGCCGGAGAAGTCGTGCTCGGAGTCGTGCCTGCTGCGGCGCCGGCAGCACCACCCGCGACGCCCCCCGCTGCATCGTCCGGCGCGACCGAGCCCAACGTCGCGCGTGGCTTCGTCGGCGCCTCTTCGGCGGCGGCGTCGCCGAGGCGGGGAGCCGCCGCGGAGCTCCGGTCGCCGAGGCGCGGACGCGCGAGCTCGGGGGCGGTGCCGTCGGCTTCGAGCGAGGTCGCGTCTTCGTCGAACACGTTCACAACCTGCCACGAGGGGAGCGCAGGGCGCACATCCGCGCATCGCGCGAAAGCCTGCGAATGGGTCTCGCACTCAGTCTTGATCTCGGAATCTGCGGGATCTCGACAAACCAACATGTCGGCCCGAACCGTCAACCTCAGTTTGACGACCCGTCCACTCCACGATCGCTTCAATCCTCCGCCGCGGCTACCTTGCGAGTGGGTCTCACACCTTACGTCTCGCGCCTTCCGTCGAGCCTCGGCCCGCCTCCTGCAGCACGCTCGTCCTCGTGAGCGACTGGCCGCTACGCACCAGCTCTCGACGCGCCTTCGCCGCGCTGCGTCAGGCGCCGCTCGCGATCGGGCTCGCCACCCTGCTCTGGCTCGTCGCGCGCGGAGCCGGGCTCTTCGTCCTCGCGTCCTTCGTGCCCGCCGCGCAGGCCGCGCCGCGTCCCGAGCTGCCCGGCGATCTCTTCGCGTCGCAACCGACCGAGGTGCAGAGCGCGCTGCGCTTCCTCTGCGGCACCGTCTTCCTCGTCGTGCTCTGGACCCTCGCCGCGTGGGCCGATGCCGGCTTCCTACGCGTGGTCCTCGACGCCCTCCGCACCCCACGGCGCGCGTCGCTTCGCCCGTTCCTGCAGCCCGGATCCGCGTTCGGCCGGATGCTCGCCTACCACGTCGCGAGCGGGCTCCTCGTCTTCGGCGCCGGCCTCGTGGTCGTGATCCCCGGCAGCGTGATCGCCGCGCTCGCGCCGAGCCCGACGCACTGGCTCGCCTACCTCGGCACCGCGATCGCGCTCGTGCCCTTCGCGATCGTCTACGTCGTGCTCGGCGCGCGCCTCCTCTTCGCGCCGCACGCGATCGTGCTCGAAGGCCGCGACGTGAAGGACGCGATCCGCAGCTCCTTCGCGCGCACCCGCGGCGGCCTCGGCGCGCTCCTGCTCTTCGTGATCGGGTTCGAGCTCGTCGAGGCGGTCTCGGCGTTCGGCGTCGTCGGCGGGCCGCTGCTCGCGCTCGTGACGGTCGCGCTCGCGCACGCCTGGAGCGCGCTCGTCGTGATGGAGCGCTGGGTACATCTCACCCACGCCGAGGCGTCGTGACGGTGACGGAGGACTCCATTCGCATGTGCACGACCGCGAAAGATCATCGGAATCTCGTTGGCGCGCGCTTTGCGCCTGCAGGTCTCGCGATGGAGACCGACGTGGACCCCGGCGCGACGACGACGCCCTCGGAAGCGGGCTCATGGGACGCGTCGGGTGCGCGATCGGCTCCGCGCCTTTCCCTGCGCGACGACCAACGCGGCCTCTCCGCGGTCGAGTACGTGCTGGTGGTGGTCGGCATCGCGATCGTGGGCCTGCTCGCGTGGACCTTCTTCGGGCAAGCCGCGCGCGACACCGCCGACGACGCGACGGTCGCGATCCAGACGATGGAGGGCTGGCAGGTCGATCCGCGCGCGGGCGGCGACGGCAGCGGCGGTGGCGACGGAACCGGATCGAGCGGCGCCGGACGCGGCGCGCGGAGCTCCGGGCTTTCGAGCAGTGGCGGGATCGGAAGCCCGGGGTCGAGCGGCGGCTTCGGCGGCGGCGGCTTCGGCAGCGGCGGCTTCGGCGGCGCCGGCAGTGGCGGCGGCTTCGGCGGCTCCGGCAGCGGTGGCTTCGGTAGCAGCGGCTCCGGAAGCGGCGGCTCCCGCGGCAGCTCGGGTGACGGCTCCGGCGTCTCCTCCGGTGGCGGCGTCCTCTCGTCGATCGGCGGCTTCGGTCGCGGCGTCGTCGAGGGCTTCGTCGGCGCCGGCTGGGACACCGTGACTGGCGTCGCCGGGCTCGCCGTCTCCACCGTACGCGGGGTCGGCTGGGTCGTCACCAACCCGGGCGAGGCGGCCAGCAACGTGTCTTCCGCCGTGACCTACGCGGTGAACAACCCGGGAGAGGTCGCGCGCTCGGCGGGAGATCTCGGAAAAGCGGTCGCCGTCGCCGGATACAACGCCGCCAAAGAGACCGTGCGGGTGGTCCGAGAAGGCACCCCGGAAGAGCGTGGGAAGCTGGTCGGAGCGATCGCCTTCGAGGTCGCGACCACCGTCGGCACGGGAGGCGCCGGTCAGGCCAGCAAGCTCCGCCACGCGGACAAGGTCGCGGATGGCCTGCGCGCGGCCGATCGTGCGACCGACATCGCACGCGGCGCCGATCGCGCGACCGACGTCGCACGAACCGCCGACCGCGCCACCGACGTCGGCCGCGCGGCCGACGACGGCCTCGTCGCCGTGGTGGGCCGACGAACCGACGACGCCGCCGACACCGCGCGCGGCTCCGACTACGTGGTGGACGCGAGCTGCTCGGGCGGCGTGTGCCGTCGCCCCGGGAGCTGCTTCGTCGCCGGCACGTTGGTGCGCACGAGCGAAGGCTTCGCGCCCATCGAGTCGCTGCGGGTCGGCGACGTGGTCCTCGCGCGCCACGAGAAGACCGGCGAGCTCGGCCGCTTCCCGGTGATCGACACGATCGTGCGCGACGACGAGCCACTGCTCTCGATCACGGTGCAGAGCGACCACCGCGCACGCGCCTCCACGCGCGACGTCCTCCTCGTCACCCCCGAGCACCCCTTCCACACCACGCGCGGTTGGGTCGCCGCGAAAGCGCTCACCCCCGACGACCGCATCGTCCGGGCGGACGAGACGCTCGCGTCGATCGTCGCTCTCGAAGCGCTCGATCGTCGCGCGCGCGTCTACAACCTCACGGTCGACGAGGCGCACACCTACTTCGTCGGCGAAGGGGAGCTCTGGGTCCACAACGCGTGCCGCAACGAGGTCTTCGGCGTGCCCCGCACCCGCAGCGCACGCGACGCGGCCGACGCGGTGGTCGACGAGATGGCGCGCCCCGTCAACGCGGCCGGCCAGCCGCTCGTCGGTCGCAAGAGCAACAGCGTCGTGCAGGTCATCGAGCACCGCGACGGCTCGGTCTCGGTCGGCGTCTCGAGCGGCCTCGACGACAGCCAAGCGCGCCTGCTCGAAGAGCGCCTGAACGCGCGCGGCGACCGTCGCTACCGCGTCTCGCGCGAAGCGGTCGACGGCACGAACGCGCCGCAGCCACCGACCGGCAACCGCCCGGGGCAGTGCGCGGAGTGGTACTGCGCGCGCGAAGCGGAGAACTACCGCAACGCCAGCGGCCGAACCCCGGAAGACTACGAGCCCGTCGGTCACGCCACCGTGTGGCGCGGCAAAGGCGAGAACCGCCACCGCCTCGACGCCAACGAGGACCTCGCGGAGAACGCCCGCAACGCGCGCCGCTCCGAGGGCGCGACCGACGTGGACGTGCGCGCGGACGAGATGACCCCCTGCGCGACCTGCGAAGCGAACCGCGATCTACTCGATCGCGCGGCGCGCGGGGATCTCTCGGATCGGCTCCCCGGCCAATGAGCGCCGAGCGCCGACCGATGCCCGAGCCGTGAAAGCTCGAGCCGCCTCGAGGCGCGATGACGCGCCCGCGAGAGCCCGCGCACCGACGCGCGCCTTCGTGCGATAGTCGCGCTCGCCCATGAGCGCGCTCCCGGATCCGCAACGCACGCGTCGCAACGTCGGGCTCGCGCTCTACCTCGTGGCGCAGCTCGTCGGCGGCTTGCTCCTTCTGCTGCTCTTCTTGCTCCCCGCCTTCTTCGTCGAAGGCGCCCTCGGCGGCCTCTGCATCGCGGCCGTGCTCGCGTTCCCCGCCGGCACCCTCTACCTCACCGTCCCACGCCTGCTCGATCGCTACGATCCCGAGCCCTGGTACGCGCTCATCGGCTGTCTGCTCTGGGGCGGCATCGCGGCCTGTGGCTTCTCCGCCGTCATCAACAGCCTCGTCGGCGCGATGGGCGGCGAGCACGGCGAGCTCCTCTCCACCGTCGTCAGCGCACCGCTCGTCGAAGAGTTCTTCAAGGGCCTCGGCGTCTTCGGCGTCTTCTACTTCCTGCGCCGCGAGTTCGACGGCGTCGTCGACGGCATCATCTACTCCGTCTTCGTCGCGCTCGGCTTCGCGACGGTGGAGAACGTCGTCTACTACTCGAACGCCGCGATGGAGGGCGCGCTCGAGATCACCTTCGTGCTCCGCGGCATCCTCTTTCCCTGGGGCCACCCGGTCTACACCTCGCTCATCGGCATCGGCTTCGGCCTCGCGCGCGAGACCGAGAAGCCCTGGGTGCGCTGGGCGGGGCCGCTCTTCGGCTACCTCGGCGCGGTGATGCTGCACGCGATCTGGAACGGCAGCGCCGCCCTCGCGGACGGGCTCGGCGAAGAGGGCGGGATGCTCTTCATCTGCATGCTCCCGATCTGGTTCCTCTTCGTCGTCACCTTCTTGGTCCTGATCATCGTCCTCGTGCGTCGCCGCGGCCGCATCATCCGCGAGTACCTCCAAGACGAGGTCGCGCTCCGAAACCTCACCCAACACGAGGTCGAGCTCGTCGCGAGCGCCTTCGGTCTCTTCAAGGCGCGCATGCGCTACGGCCGCCTCGGAGCCGACTTCGTGCGCGCCGCCGCGCGACTCGCGCTCTCCAAATGGCACACGGTGCGCGCGCAGAAGTCGAAGCTCCACCGCCGCGGCGGGAGCTGAGCACGCAGCCCGCGCTCACCCACGCGCGAGCAGCGCGGCGTCCTCGCGATCCATCCACGCGGTCTGATCGATCGGCGTCTGCGCGAACCGCAGCGCCGCCGCGCGCGGCCGACGATCGCCCGCCGCGAGCGCGACGTCCGCGTGCTTCACGAGCAGCGCCAGCTCCGCCGCGCGCCCGAGCGTGAGCGCGAACCGACGTGCGCCCGCTTCGGCCTCGTCGGTCCCCTGCTTCGACGCGACGTCCACCCACTTCGCCGCCGCGCCCATCGCGTGGCGCGCGCGCTGTCCGGCTTCGGCGAGCGCCGGGTCCTTCACGTCCGTCCACGTCTTCGCCGCCGCGAGCAGCTCCTGCAGACCACCCTCCCGCGCGAGCGCGCGCAGGGTGTCGAGCGAGAGCACGTTCGTGGTCCCTTCCCAGATCGAGAGCACCTGCGCGTCGCGGTAGAGCGTCGGAATGCCCGTGTCCTCCACGTAGCCCGCGCCGCCGAAGGCCTCGAGCACCTCGGCCATCACCGCCACCACCTGACGCCCCGTCGTGAGCTTCGCGATCGGCGTCAGCAGCCGCAGCAGCGCCGCCTCGTCCTCCGTCAGCTCGCCGTGCTCTTCCTTGCCGAGCAGCTCGACGATCTGGAACGTGAGGTGGAACGCGCCTTCGAGCTCCGCCTGCAGACCCGCGAGCGTGTCCGCGTGCAGCGGCTTGTCGATCAGGTGCGCGCCGAACGCGAAGCGACGCTTGGCGTAGTCGCGCGCGAGCGCGAGCCCACGGCGCATCGAGCACACCGCCGTCACCGCGTTCCAGGTGCGCGTGACGTTGAGCATCGGCGTGATCCCGCGGACCCCACCCGTCGTCTCGCACGTCACCAGCGTGGCCGGCGTGCCCTGCAGCATCAGCTCCGCGGTCGGCAGCTTCTTGGTGCCGAGCTTCTCCTTGAGCCGATTGAGCGAGATGTTCCGCAGGCGCCCCTGCTCGTCGCGGCACTCCACGTAGAAGAGCGCGAGCCCGTGCCCGCCCGGCGGGTTGCCCTCGGGGCGCCCCAGCGTGAGCGCCATCTGGCTCGCCGCCGCGCTCGTGAACCACTTGCGCCCGTACAGGCGCCACTGCCCGTCTTCGTTCACCGCGACCGTCTCGGACAACCCGACGTCCGATCCGCCCGTCGACTCCGTCATCCACTGCCCGCTCGTCCAGAACGTCGCCGGATCCCGCGAGGTCAATCGCGGAACCGCCCGCGCGATCAATTCCTGATTCCCCGAGCGCAGCAGCGTCTTGGCCGCCCCATCCGTCATCGCGAGCGGGCACGCGAAGGTGTCGCTCGAGGGCGAGTACAGATACGCCAGCGCGAACTGGTGCACGCGCGCGTGCTTCCCGAAGCGCGGATCGTAGGCCGCCGCCACCACACCGTGCTGGGCCGCGATCGGCTCCGCCTTCTTCCACACCTGCGTCAGCTCGATGTGATCGATGCGCTCCCCCCACGGCGACCACGGCACGAGCCGCGGCTCCTCCACCCGCGTCTCCTGCGCGAGCGCCGCGAGCTCGACCGCGATCTGACCCATCTCGCGCAGCTCCGGCTCGATCGCCGCGAGCACGTCGGGCGGCAGCGCGTGCTTCAGGTAGCCCCGGAGCAACGCGTCGTCGTCGTACTGGTTCGAGAGCGTGGGCGGCGCCTGGTGGAACGATCGAATCTCGCGCATCGCGTCGAAGCCTACCGCGCGAAGGCGCGCGGCCGACCGTGCTTTCGATCACGGCCTGCGTGCCCCAAGAAACGGTCTCTCCCGCACGTGGCCTCTGGCACCCCCGCGACCCGACCTGCTACACCCCACGCGCGCGCGGAGGTACCCTCGCTCCCGCGTTTCTCCCGCCTCCCGTCGACGCGTTCCCCCGCACCGTCGACCTGCTCGCACCGCGCCACCGCGCGTGCGGCGATCTCCCAAGAGATTCGGACACATGGCCCAAGATTTCGGTGTCAACCAAGGGCTCGTGGAGGAGATGTTCCTCCGCTGGGCCGGCAACCCCTCCTCCGTCGACGACGCCTGGCGTCGCTTCTTCGAGGGCCTCGAGCCCTCCGAGCTGCCGCAGCTCACGTCCGCAGGCGTGCTCGCCGCGCCCATCGGGGTACCCGTCGAGGCCAAGAAGCCCGTCGAAGCCAAGAAGCCCAACGGTGGCAACGGCGCCCACGGCACCGCGATCCCGGCGAGCGCGCCCGTCCCGACGGAGCTCTCGGGCGTCTACAAGCTCCCGCCGACCGCGGAGGACATCCCCTTCGTCGAGCGCCGCGTCGAAGGGCGCACCACCGCGTTCCCGCCCTCCGCCGAGGTGATGACCGCGACGGAGCTCCAGGCCCGCGTCGCCGCGCTCGTCAACGCCTACCGCGTGCGCGGCCACCTCTACGCGAACCTCGACCCGCTCGGCCTCTCCGATCGTCCGGACGCGAGCGAGCTCTTCCTCGAGCGCTACGGCCTCGCGCACGTCGACCAAGACACGCTCTTCTCGACCGGCGATCTCGCGGGCCCGCCCACCGCGACCCTGCGCGAGATCCTCGAGCGCCTCTCCGACACCTACACGCGCTCGATCGGCGTCGAGTTCACCTTCCTCGAAGACCGCGAGGCGCGCACCTGGCTCCAAGAGGCGATGGAGTCGTCGCGCAACCGCATCGCGCTCTCGCGCGACGAGCAGCTCCGCATCCTCACGAAGCTCACCGACGCGGAGATCTTCGAGCAGTTCCTCCACACGAAGTTCATCGGCGCCAAGCGCTTCTCGGTGGAAGGCGCCGAGAGCGTCATCCCGATGCTCGATCTGCTCATCGAGCGCAGCGCCGAGCTCGGCGTCGAAGAGGTCGTGCTCGGCATGGCCCACCGCGGCCGCCTCAACGTGATGGTCAACATCATGGAGATGAACGTCCGCGAGATCTTCGCGGGCTTCGACGACGACAACCCCGAGCTCCACCTCGGCGGCGGCGACGTGAAGTACCACCTCGGGTACTCGATCGATCGCCAGACCGCGTCGGGCAAGAGCGTCCACATGACGCTCACCTTCAACCCGAGCCACCTCGAGTTCGTGAACCCGGTCGTCGAAGGCCGCGCGCGCGCCAAGCAGGATCGCCGCGGCGACACCACCACCCGCATCAGCGTCCTGCCGCTCCTCATCCACGGCGACGCCGCGTTCATCGGCCAAGGCATCGTCGCCGAGACCCTGAACCTCAGCGAGCTCACCGCCTACGCGACGGGCGGCACCGTCCACGTCGTCATCAACAACCAGGTCGGCTTCACCACCAACCCGGAAGACTCCCGCAGCACGCGCTACTGCACCGACATCACGCGCATGCTCCGCTGCCCCGTCTTCCACGTGAACGGCGAGGATCCGGAGGCCGTCGCGCAGGTCGTGCAGCTCGCGGCCGAGTACCGCCAGCGCTTCCACCGCGACGTCGTCATCGACCTCTACTGCTACCGCAAGTACGGCCACAACGAGGGCGACGAGCCGCGTTTCACGCAGCCCCTCATGTACGCGGCGATCGACAAGAAGAAGACCGTCCGCGAGATCTACGTCGACCACCTCGTCGAGCTCGGCGCGATCACGCGCGAGGACGCCAAGGAGATCGAGCAGCGCCGCAACACGGATCTGGAGCGCGCGCTCGAAGAGTCGCGCACGGGCGACTACGCGCTCGTGCCGGTGTCGATGAAGGGCCTCTGGGAGAAGTACCAGGGCGGCCTCGACCGCGAAGCGACGGATGTCCCGACCGCGGTTCCGATGGAGAAGCTCAAAGAGCTGCTCGATCGGCTCACCACCTATCCGGATTGGTTCCAGCCCCACAGCCGCTTGCAGCGCTTCGTGCTCGACAAGCAGCGCCAGGTGCTCGAGACCGGCCAAGAGGTCGACTGGGGCACGGCCGAGAACCTCGCGATGGCCTCGATCCTCGCGGAGGGCACCCACATCCGCCTCACCGGCCAGGACGTGCGTCGCGGCACCTTCAGCCACCGCCACGCCGTCATCTACGACGTGCGCAACGGCCGCCGCTACACGCGCCTCGGTCACGTCGCCGAGAACCAGGGCGGCCTCGAGATCTACGACAGCCCGCTCTCCGAGGCGGGCGTGCTCGGCTTCGAGTGGGGCTACTCGCTCGACACACCCGACGCGCTGGTGATGTGGGAGGCGCAGTTCGGCGACTTCGCGAACGGCGCGCAGGTCATCATCGACCAGTTCATCTCGTCGTCCGAGGACAAGTGGCACCGCCTGAGCGGCCTCGTGCTGCTCCTGCCGCACGGCTTCGAGGGCATGGGCCCCGAGCACAGCTCCGCGCGCCTCGAACGTTTCCTCGCCCTCGCGGCCGAGGACAACATGCAGATCGTCAACCTCACGACTCCGGCGCAGGTCTTCCACTGCATCCGCCGCCAGGTCGTGCGTCCGTGGCGCAAGCCGCTGATCGTGATGACGCCCAAGAGCCTGCTGCGTCACCGCCGTGCGGTCTCGA
>JALOQC010000399.1 GCA_025453555.1 Myxococcota bacterium
GACGGAGTCCGAGACCGAGTCCGAGACCGAGTCCGAGACCGAGACCGAGACCGAGTCCGAGTCCGAGTCCGAGTCCGAGTCCGAGTCCGCGACCGAGTCGGTGACCGAGTCCGAGTCGGAGTCTCAGTCCGCGACCGAGCTCGAGACGTAAACGAAGAAGGCCGACCCGAAGGCCGGCCTCTCGCGTCGAACGAGCGTCGAGCTCACTCCGTCGCTTCGTCGGCCGCGGGCTCTTCCGCCGCCGGAGCTTCCGCCGCCGGAGCCGGTTCAGCCGCTGCCGGCTCTTCCGCCGCCGGAGCCGCTTCGTCCGCCGTCGGCTCTTCCGCCGGATCCACTTCGTCGGCCGCGGGCTCTTCCGCTGCCGGAGTCGCTTCGTCCGCCGCGGGCTCTTCTGCGTTCTCGCCCGCTGCCGCGCCGTCCGCGTCCTCGTCGTCGCTCGCCGCGTCACCCGAGATCGACGCCGCGACGTCCTCGAGCGCCTGCTCACCCGGAGACGACATGTACGAGAGAACCGCCGAGAGCAGCATGAACAAGAACGCCGAGACGCTCGTGGCCTTCGTCAGGATGTTGCCCGCGCCCGCGCCGCCGAAGACCTGCTGTCCCGCGCCGCCCATGCCGCCACCGAGGGCGCCCATGCCGCCGCCCTTACCGGTCTGCAGCAGCACGACGAGGATGAGGAAGAGACAGATGATGACGTAGAGGATGCTGAGGAAGGTGAACACGGCCGACTGGCTCCACCGCGCCTCGGCGCGGGCTTGATGCGATCGTCGAGTTCGACGCCGCGAGTCGAAGGGCTCTCGAGGAGCCCGAAGAACCTGAAGAATCCGAAAGAAACCGAGAGAAACGGGGAGGGTGCCTCTCCGAGCAGCGTGTGGTGGCAGGTCTCGCGACGGTTTTCAACCCGTCCGCACCACCCGACCACCTGTGCGGAACGATCGACGCGGCTCGAGCTTCCATCGCTCGACCGCGCCGATCTCGAGGGAGCCCTTCACCGTGTCGTGCGAGCCGGCGATCAGCTCGCCACCGACGCCCGCACGATCGCCGCGAACGACGCCGCCTCCAGCGACGCCCCGCCCACGAGCGATCCGTCGATGTCTGGCTGCGCCGAGAGCTCCGCCGCGTTGTCCGGCTTCACCGAGCCGCCGTAGAGCAGGCGCACGCGCTCCGCGACGCTCGCCCCGAAGCTGCTCACGAGCCGAGCCCGCAGCGCCGCGTGCACCGCCTGCGCGTCCGCGGGCGACGCGGTCTTTCCGGTCCCGATCGCCCACACCGGCTCGTACGCGATCACCACGCGGCTCGGATCGTTCCCCGCCAGCGCAGCGTCGAGCTGCCCGAGCACCACGCCGAGGGTCGCGCCCTCTTCGCGCTGCTGCAGCGTCTCCCCGATGCACACGATCGGCGTGAGCCCCGCCGCCTGGAGCGCGCGCGTCTTCTTGCGCACGCCCTCGTCGGTCTCGCCGAAGTACTGTCGCCGCTCCGAGTGCCCGACGATCACGTAGGTGCAGCCCACGTCCGCCAAGAGCGCCGGCGAGAGCTCTCCCGTGAACGCGCCCTTGCTCTCGAAGTGCGTGTTCTGCGCGGCGAGCGCGATCTTCGATCCCGCGAGCGCGCCCGCCACTGGATGCAGCGACGTCGCCACCGGCGCGATCGCCACCTCGACGCCGCTCAGACCGTCCGCGGCTGACCCCGCGGACCCGAGAAGACCGTCCGCGGCTGACCCCGCGGACCCGAGAAGACCGTCCGAGGCTGACCCCGCGGACCCGAGAAGACCGTCCGCGGCTGACCCCGCGGACCCGGAAGGACCGTCGACCGCTTCGCGCAGCGCCTTCACCAGCGCGAGCGACTCGGCGACGGTCTTGTGCAGCTTCCAGTTGCCCGCGACGAGCGGCGTCCGGCTCATCGCAGCGCCTCGACGCCCGGCAGCTTCTTGCCCTCGAGGTACTCGAGGCTCGCGCCACCGCCGGTCGACACGTGGTCGTACTTGCTCGCGAGCCCCGCCTGCTGGATCGCCGCGACGCTGTCGCCGCCGCCCACCACGGTGAAGCCCGGGCACGCCGCCATCGCTTCGGCGACCGCGAGCGTCCCCGCCGCGAACGCCGGGTTCTCGAAGAGCCCCATCGGACCGTTCCAGAACACCGCGCCCGCCTTGCGCACCACGTCCGCGTAGCGCTTCGCGGTCTCTGCGCCCACGTCGAGCGCCATCGACGTCGCGTCGAGATCGAGCCCCGAGTCCACCGCGACGGTGTCCTTCAAGCCCGTGCCCACGCGCAGATCCGTCGGCAGCAGGAGCTGCACGCCGCGCGCGTCCGCCTTCTGCAGCACCGCCCGCGCGAGCGGCAGCTTGTCCTCCTCGACCAGGCTCTTGCCCATCGAGTGGCCCTGCGCGGCCAGGAACGTGTTGGCCATCGCGCCGCCGATCACGAGCACGTCGACCTTCGTCAGCAGCGCCTCGATCACGCCGATCTTGTCGCTCACCTTCGCGCCGCCCAGCACCGCGACGTACGGCTTCGCCGGCTCGGTGCGCAGCTTGTCGAGCGCCGCGAGCTCCTTGTCGAGCAAGAAGCCCGCGCCCTTCTCGCCGATCAGCTTCGGCAGCCCCGCCACCGACGCGTGCGCGCGATGCGACGAGCCGAACGCGTCGTTGACGTACACGTCGCAGAGCTTCGCCAGCTCACGCGCGAACGCCTCGTCGTTCTTCTCTTCTTCGTCGTGGTACCGGAGGTTCTCCAGCAGCGCGACCTGACCGTCGCGCAGATCGCCGACCACCTTCCGCGCACCGTCGCCGATGCAGTCGTCGGTGAGCACGACCTCTCCGATGCCGAGGAGCTCGGCCAAGCGCTGCGCCGCCGGCTCCAGGCTCATCTCCGGCACGCGCTTGCCCTTCGGACGACCGAGGTGCGACGCGAGCACCAGACGACCGCCCTCCGCGAGGATGTGCTCGATCGTCGGCAACGACTCGCGGATGCGCGTGTCGTCGGTGACCGTCGTGCCGTCGAGCGGCACGTTGAAGTCGACGCGGCAGAAGACGCGACGCCCGCCGAGCGCGAGCTCCTTCAGCGATCGGATCGCCATGGCTTCAGCCCTTGCGCCCCATGAGCGTCGCGAGGTCGACCATGCGCATCGAGAAGCCCCACTCGTTGTCGTACCAGGACTGCACCTCGATGAGGTCGCCGCCGATGACCTGCGTCTGCGCGGCGTCGACGATCGAGCTGTGCGGATCGCCGATGAAGTCGGTGCTCACGAGCTCACGATCCTCGACCGCGAGGATGCCCTTCAGCGGACCGTTCGCGGCCTCGCGGAGGAAGCCGTTGATCTCGTCCTTGCTCGTGTTGCGCGACACCACCGCGCTCAAGCACACGATCGACACCGTCGGCGTCGGCACGCGGATCGACGTGCCGTCGAGCTTTCCCTTGAGCTCCGGGAGCACGAGGCCGATCGCCTTCGCCGCGCCCGTCGACGTCGGGATCATCGAGAGCGCCGCCGCGCGCGCACGACGCAGGTCTTCGTGCGGCAGATCGAGGATGCGCTGGTCGTTCGTGTACGAGTGCACCGTGAGCATGTTGCCCTTCACGATGCCGAGCTTCTCGTGCAGCACCTTCGCGACCGGCGCGAGGCAGTTGGTGGTGCAGCTCGCGTTCGACACGACCACGTGCTTGGCCGGGTCGTACTTGTCGGTGTTGATGCCCACGCAGAACGTGCCGTCGACGTCGTCCTTGCCCGGCGCGCTGATGATCACGCGCTTGGCGCCCGCCTCGACGTGCGCGATCGCGGTCGACTTGCCGCGGAAGATGCCCGTGCACTCCAGCACGATCTCCGCCCCGAGCTCCTTCCAGGGGAGCTTCTTGGGGTCGCGCTCCGCGCTCGTCGCGATCGTGCGGTCGCCGATCTTCAGCCCGCCCTGCACGGCCTTCACCGACTGCGAGAAGCGGCGGTGGACGGAGTCGAACTCCAGCAGGTGCGCGAGGGTCTCGTCGTCCGTGAGATCGTTGATGCCGACGATCTCCAGCTCGCTCTTGGGGTCGGCGAGAATCGCACGCGCGACGCAGCGACCGATGCGACCAAAACCGTTGATTCCGATCTTCGTGGCCATGAGGCCCTCCCTCTCAGACGGGTGACTTCGCGGTTGTTGCGGGGTGAACCCGCGTGCTCCGTGGCGGACGTGCTCCGGACCCTCGTTTTGGAAAGCGCTCTGGAACGAGCTTGGGACCGGACGCCCACCGCCCCCGACGACCGCCATCCGCGCGACCATCGAGAGACTTCGATCGCCCGACCGGAGAGCCGACCGAGCGCGCCGCTTCGTACCGCTCGGGGGCGGGGGGGTCAAGAGCGGCCCGGGAGCCCGGTCACGCGCTCCAGGCGCGAAATCACGAGCGAAAGAGCCGTCGCGTGCCGGCTCGGGGTCGTGGTGACTCGCAAAAGAGTCACGAATGCCCACGTGGGTGGCAGATCGTCGGCTCTCCGATCGACACGCAACCGCACGAAGCACCGGTCGAGAGGGGCCCCATGCCGAACCCCATCATCCCGCGCGTGCTCCTCCTCACCGAGGGCACCTCCTCCGAAACCTCCACCCCCGCGTCGTCCGCCGCGTCGCCTGCCCCGCGCTCCGAGTCCCGCTTCGCCGAGGTCCTCGGCGACGCCGCCCGCCGCCTCGATGCCGGCCGCCGCGAGATCGACGCCGTGATCGCCGGCGCCCGCCGAGGCGATCTCCCCCCCGAGCAGCTCCTCGCGATCCAAGCCGGCGTCTACCGCTACACCCAAGAGGTCGAGCTCGCCTCCAAGGTCGTCGACCGCGTGACCAACGGCGTGAAGACGGTCCTTCAATCCCAGCAGTGACGGTGGACGACCGCGGTTACGCGGTGGTACGGTCCCGCCGACCCGCGAGAGAACTTTCGGCTCGCGTCGTGGTCTAGGCGTCATTCCCAAGACGTCCGTCCGACCCGACGTCACGCCGATCGAGGAAACCGATGGCTCAGCAACCGCAGGGACCGCAACAAGGGCAGCAGGGTGGGGGCAAGCGCCCCGGCGCGATGACCATGGCGATGAACGCCGTGGCCGTGAAGCCCCCCGGAGGCCCGAAGGTCCTCCGCATCGGCCTCATCCAAGACGGGAAGATCATCGAAGAGCGCATCCTCCGGAAGCGCGAGACGATCTCGATCGGCACGAAGGAGAGCAACCACTTCATCCTCTCGTCGCCGAACCTCCCCGCGCGCTTCGACCTCTTCCAGCTCGTCGGCGAGGACTACATCCTCAACTTCACCGACGACATGAGCGGCCGCGTCGGTCTCCCCGGCGGTGTCCAGCAGCTCGATCAGCTCCGCAGCTCCGGCGGCGCACGCAACGCGGGCTCCCACTGGCAGGTCAAGCTCAACGACAACTCCCGCGGCAAGATCGTCGTCGGCAACACCACGCTCCTCTTCCAGTTCGTGGTGCCTCCGCCCATCACGCCGCGCCCGCAGCTCCCGGCGGCCGCACGCGGCGGCTTCGTGGCCGGCATCGACTGGCTCTTCACCGCATTCGTCGTGTTCAGCTACATGACGTTCTTCGGCTTCGTCATCTACCTCGAGAACGCGGACTGGCCGATCCAGCAAGGCATCGCGGCGCTCCCCGAGAGCATCGCGCGCATGATCTTCCAAGAGCCCGCGCCGCCTCCCGAGCCGGTCGAAGAGACCACCGAGGAGCCGACCGAGGAGCCCACCGAAGAGGTCGCCGAGAACACCCAGCAGCGCCCCTCGTCGGGCAGCAGCTCCAGCGCATCGAGCGGCGCCAACAGCGGCGCCGGCGATCCCTCGACCAGCGCCGAAGCGCGCGCCCGCATCGCGGAGGAAGCGGCGGCCGCAGCCGAAGCGCTCATCCTCGGCGCCCTCAGCAGCAGCGGCGGCGCGCTCGCCGACGTCCTCGCGGGCGGCGCGGCCACGGGCAGCGCCGAAGACATCCTCGCAGCCTCGAGCGGCGTCGGCGTCGCGACCAGCTCCGGCAGCGGCACCCTCCGCGCGGGGAGCGGCGGCGGCACCGGATCCGGCGAAGGCGGCGATCTCGGCCAGCTCAACATGGGCACCGGCGGCGGCGGCATGAGCATCGGCGAAGGCTCCGGCCCCGAAGAGCGCCGCGTCAGCGGTCGCATCAACCTCGAAGGCGGCGACGCCATCGGCGGCTCGGGTGACTTCGACGCCAACCTCGTCGTCCGCCAGATCGGCGCCCGCCTCACCGCGATCCGTCGCTGCTAC
>JALOQC010000051.1 GCA_025453555.1 Myxococcota bacterium
CGCGAGATCGTCTCCGGCACCGCCCAGCCGCGGCGGAAGAACGCGTAGATCTGCCCCGCGTAGAGATCACCCGCCGCCGCTTCGGTCTCCGTGCCCTCTTCGATGCCGTCCGGATCACCCTCTTGCTCGCGCTGCTCCGCGATCTCCGCGAAGAGGTCCGCGCGGTTGAGCAGGCGCGTCATCGGATCGTCCATCGGATCCGGCGGCCGCGGTCCCGCATCGGGCACGTCGTGGTCACGTGGGTTCGTCGACACCGCGACCCCCGCGGCCGGCGCGGTGTCGCGCACCGGCACGTTGCGGTTCGGCAGCTCCTCGAAGCGCCGCCCGAGTTTCACGAAGCGCGCCGCGATCACCTCTTCTTCGATCACCGGCTCGTCGTCGCTCGCGATCGCTCCGCTCGAGCCGCCGCCGACGATCCACACCGCGAAGCTCAGCCCGAGCAGGAGCGCCACGCCGCCCGTGAAGCCGAGGCCGCCGACGATCTCGGTCATCGAGAGCAGCACGCCGCGCAGGGCGGACGGAGGCGTCCAGTCCTTGGCGTCGACGTGCATCGGTCGTTGCGGCTCGCGGTACATTCGCTCACTCGCTCCCACTGGGCGGCACGTCCGCCGCACCGCCCGCGGGATCGGTGACCAGACCCAGCTTCTCGATGCCGGCTTGGCGCACCGTCGCAAAAACGCGAAGCACGAAGCCGTACGGCACGGTCTGGTCCGCGCGTACGTAGATCTCGTCGTCGGCTTGGAGGCGCGCGTTGTTCAGGAGCGCTTCTTCCAGACGATCCGCGGGCACCTCTTCTTCCCCGAGGAAGACCCGCTGCTGCGCGTCGATGGAGAGGATGAGCTTCTCTTCGTCCATCTCCATGCGCGGCGCGCGCGTCTGCGGGAGGTCGACCTCCACGCCGGTCGACATCATCGGCGCCGCGACCATGAAGATGATCAACAAGACGAGCATGACGTCGACGAGCGGCGTCACGTTGATCTCGCCGAGCGGCGCGCGGCCGTTGCCACCCCCTCCGCTGCTCATGCCCATCGGAAACCTCCTTCCCGACGAGGGGCTGTCGCCAGCCCCTCCCCCAACGGGCGTGAAGCCGGTCGGGGCCCCCTCCCACGAGCCTCCGCTCCCTGCGGTCGCTGCGCGCCGTCCGGCAGGGCGGCTTGCCTGATCGGGCTGATCATCGCTCAGCCCCGCAAGAAGTGCCGGCGCACGATGTTGAGGTAGTCCTTCGAGAAGGTCTCGAGCTCGCTCTCCAACACGCGGATGCGGCGGACGAAGTAGTTGTAGGCCATCACGGCCGGGATCGCGGCGACGAGGCCGATCGCGGTTGCGATGAGTGCCTCCGCGATGCCGGGCGCGACGACGTCGAGGCTCGCGCTCTTGCTCGCGCCGATGCTCATGAAGCTGTTCATGATGCCCCAGACGGTCCCGAAGAGGCCGATGAAGGGCGCCGTCGATCCGGTGGTCGCGAGGAAGGGCAACATCGCCTCGATGGTCGTGAGCTCGACCGTCGCGGTGCGCTGGAGCGCGCGCTCGACGTTCTCGAGGTCGCCATCGCTCGAGCGCTCGGCCGTGCTCATCACGCGCGCGAGCTCGACGTAGCCGGCCTTGAACACCGCGGCGAGCGGCGAGCCGTCGAACGAGCGGAGCTGCGCGTAGAGCCCTTCGAGGCGCTCGGTGGTCCAGCCGCCCTCTTCGCCGCTCCAGAACGCGTGCAAGAACGCGCGGCTGCGGCCGGTCGCCTGCATCAGCCGCACGGCCTTCGCGCCCATGATGAAGAGGCAGCCGAGGCCCATCAGCACGAGCAGCACCATCACGAGCTGCACGACGAAGGAGGCCTCGACGATCAGCTTCCACGGATCGAGGTGCGGCGCGGCGTCGGCGGGCGCGGTGGCGTCGGCCTGGAGGAGCACGAGGCGCGCGAAGATGATCTGTTCCATAGGCGGGCAGGGTTGAACCACGGCCCTCGGATTGGGTCAAACGCGCGGCGGCTCGTCACGACCTCGCGCGCGCGACGCGGACCGTCTCCCTCCGAACGTGCGACGAGGTGAAGCGCGTTCTGTTATCCTCGCGACCGGGAGGGTGCCGTGCGCGTATGGCTTTGCTTTGGGATGCTGGCGTTCGCGCTGGCATGTGGGGACGACGACGGCATGCCGACGTGTCCCGACGACGGGGGATGCGAGGACGCACCGACGATCGACGGGGGCACCGATGCGCCCACGTGCGACGGGGAGGAGTGCGCCCCGACCTGTGACGACGGGGTCCGGAACGGCACCGAGACCGACGTGGACTGCGGCGGTTCGTGCGAGGGCTGCGAGATCGGTCGTCACTGCGAGGCCGATCTCGACTGCGCCGGCATGGCGTGCCTCGACGGCTTCTGTGGTGCGGGGAACTGCAGCGACGGCGTGCAAGACGGCACCGAGACCGACGTGGACTGCGGCGGCGACGATTGCCTCGCGTGCGACGAAGGCAGGCGCTGCGAGGTTGGCGCGGACTGCGCGTCCGGGGTCTGCAGCGAGGGCTCGTGCGCCGCGCCGGCGTGCGACGACGAGGTCCGCAACGGCGACGAGAGCGACGTCGACTGTGGCGGCGGGTGCGAAGGCTGCGACGACGGCGGGATCTGCGAACGGAACCGCGATTGTTCGAGCGCGCTCTGCCAAGACGGGACCTGCCGACCCCCGAGCTGCGGCGACGGTGAACGAAACGGCGACGAGACGGATGTCGATTGTGGCGGTCCCACCTGCGGACGCTGTGGCGTCGAGCGGGGCTGCGAAGCCGGGCTGGACTGCTCGACCGGCGTGTGCACGGACGGGCTCTGCGCGGCCGCGCAATGCGACGACGGCGTGCTCAACGGCGACGAGAGCGACGTCGATTGTGGTGGGCGTTGCGACGCATGCGAGGTCGGCGGCGCGTGTGTGGTTCGAGGCGACTGCGCCTCGCTCGTGTGTGTGGCGGGCTTCTGCATGGCGCCGAGCTGTGCGGACGGCCGGCAGAACGGCGACGAGACGGACGTCGATTGCGGCGGGAGTTGTGGCGTCTGCGGCGTCGAGCGGCACTGCACGGTGCACGCGGACTGTCTGAGCGGCGTCTGCGCGGCCGGTCGCTGCGCGGCTTCGTCGTGCGACGACACGGTGCGCAACGGCGCGGAGACCGACGTCGACTGCGGAGGCGGGCGCTGCGGCGCGTGCGCGGACTCCGATGCGTGCGAAGAGCCGGCGGATTGCCTCAGCCACGTGTGCGACGTCGGGGTGTGCCTCACCGCGCAGTGCGGAGACGGCGCGCGCAACGGCGGCGAGACGGGCATCGACTGCGGTGGACCGTGCGCGCCGTGCGCGGATGGGCGTGGTTGCGCGGTCCCGCTCGACTGCACGTCGGCGGTCTGCACGGGCGGCGTGTGTCAGGTGGCGGCGTGCGACGACGGCGTGGAGAACGCCGGTGAGACCGACGTCGACTGCGGAGGTCGCTGCGACGCGTGTGAGGTCGGCGAAGGATGCGCGGTCGGGAGCGACTGCGTGTCGGGCGCGTGCGAGGGCGCCACGTGCGCGGCGTCGTCCTGCGACGACGACGTGCGCAACGGCAACGAGTCCGCGATCGACTGCGGCGGCTCGTGCCCCGGGTGCGCGGCGGGTGAACGCTGCGAGGACGCGACCGATTGCGAGAGCGCGGTGTGCACCGGGGGCGTGTGCCGTGCGCCAGCGTGCAACGACACCGTGCGCAACGGCAGCGAGACCGACGTCGACTGCGGCGGCTCGTGCGCGGATTGCCCGACGGGCGCGGGGTGTCTGCTCGGCAGCGACTGCGCGACCAACGTGTGCTCCGCGAACGTCTGCGTGCCGGCTTCGTGCACGGACGGCGTGCGCAACGGCAGCGAGACCTCGATCGACTGCGGCGGTATCTGCGGACCGTGTGGGGTCGGTGAGCGCTGCAACCTCGCGAGCGAGTGTGTGACCGGTGTCTGCAACGCCGGGTTCTGCGCCGCGCCGAGCTGCACGGACACGGTGCGAAACGGCAACGAGACCGACGTCGACTGCGGTGGCTCGTGCGATGCGAACTGCGCGAACGGAAGCGGGTGCGCGGCGGCGGCGGACTGCACGAGCGGCGTCTGCACGGCCAACGTGTGTGCGGTTCCGTCCTGCTCGGATGGCGTGCGCAACGGGACGGAGAGCGACGTCGACTGCGGCGGCTCGTGCGCGGACTGTGCGACCGGGCGGCGCTGCGGCGTCGCGGCCGACTGCGTCAGCGCGGTCTGCACGGCGAACGTGTGTGTGGCGCCCTCGTGCAGCGACGGGGTGCGCAACGGCACCGAGACCGACGTCGACTGCGGTGGGAGCTGCGCGACCGACTGCGACGCGGGCGAAATGTGCGGCGCCGCGGGCGACTGCACGAGCGGCGTGTGTACCCTCGGTCGCTGCGCAGTTCCGTCGTGCACGGACGGTGTTCGCAACGGGACGGAGAGTGACGTCGACTGCGGCGGCTCGTGCACCGACTGCGCGACCGGCCGGATGTGCGGCGGCGCGGGCGACTGCGTGAGCGGCGTCTGCACCGGCGGGACGTGCCGCGCGCCTTCGTGCAGCGACGGCGTGCGCAACGGCACCGAGACCGACGTCGACTGCGGCGGCGGATCCTGCGCGGGCTGCGATCGCGGCAAGATGTGCGTGGTGGTCGGCGACTGCTCGACCGACGGCTGCATCGGCGGGCGCTGCCGCGTCGGTCCGACCGCGGGCTTCACGCGCAGCCCCAGCACGGGCGTCGCGCCGGTGCTGGTGACCGCGACGAGCACCGCGACCGCCGGTGACGCGGCGATCACGACGGTCGAGTACGACTTCGGGCTCGGCTACGCGGCCGCGACCTCGCGCAACTTCACGACCGCGGGAACGTACGTGGTGCGGCAGCGCGTGACCGACGCGAACGGCCTCGTCGACTCGACGATGCAGTCGGTCGTGGTGACGGATCCTGCGGTCTACGACTGCCGGCTCAGCACGACCGATCGAACGCCGGAGCCCGATCTGAAGCTCACCGCCGATCGCCTCGCGGTGAAGTACGAGACGTCGGGGCTCGCCGGCGCCCGCTCCCAGTGCAGCGTCGGTCCGGGAAGTGGCGTGTGGTACTTCGAAGCCAGCGTGGAGCCGTGGGACTGCGATCGCGCCGACGCTCCGGAGGGGTGTGCGATTGCCTTCCCTGGGCTGATGCACCTCGGGGTCGGTACCGGGACCAGCTCACTCACGGAGAATCCGGGCTCCAGCGCCAGGGGCATCGACATCAACACCGGTGGGATCATGTTCGCGGACGGGATGTTCCTCGGGAGCTTCTCCACCGAACAGAACACCACGTGGGGATTCGTCATCGACTACCGAGGTGCGAGCCCGATCGTCCACATCATCGGGAGAGACGGATCGGGGGGCGGGACGGTGCTCGCGACGCGGACGCTGGTGACGTCGGCCCCGGTGTTCGCGATGGTCACTGGCGGAAAGCGCGGCATCGCGCCTCAAGCCAAGTTCAACTTCGGGAACGACACGAACAATCATCCTTTCGTGTTGAACGCCGATACGATCCTCCGCGCCAACGCGCTCTCCGGGACTGCCGACGCCCTGGTGCTCGGCCTCGGCGGCACCAATGCGCGCCCGCTCAGCGCGCGCCCCACGCTGACGGTGAGCGGTGACGTGAGCATCGCGCTCGGCGCGACGGTGATGTTGACGGGCACCGCCGCGGACGCGGAGGACGGGGATCTCACCTCCACCATCGTTTGGGAGGACGTGGCGACCACCTACGGCGAGCGAGACACCGGGGTGGGTGGAACGTTCTCCTATCGCCCACGGACCATCGGGCTGCACCCGATCCGCGCGACGGTGGTCGATTCCGTCGGTCGTCGTCGTCAGCGCATCGTGCACGTGAACGTGACGGGCACGCTCCCGCTTCCCAACCCGGTCCGGCTCGTGAACGATCCCGCGCAGGATCCGTTGGTCGGGGGCGGAATCGTGACCTCACCCGACCGGCTCTCCGCGCGTTGGGTGGCGCCGGACAAGATGGGTATTCGCGCCAACACCGGTCTGTACGGTGCCTTCTGGTACTACGAGTTCACTCGCCAAGGTGCGCCCGCGAATCAGGGGGGTGGTGTGTCGATCTGGGAAGGCGATTTGAACCCGTACGCGCACGTAAACGTACCGCCGAGCCTCTCCATCAATACCGAAGGATCCCGCTGGCACGACTTCCTCTATCGAGGAAACTTCACCGCGACGAACGCGACGTACGGCTTCGCGGTCGACTACCGAACCACGAACCCGACCGTCTACTACGTCATCGGTGGTGTCGTGGTGGACGAGTGGGAGATGTTCGACGTCTTCGTCCCGCTCTATCCGCTGCTCTACGGCAACCCGACCGGTCACGGGATCCCGTACGACACGACGGCCAACTTCGGCGCGACACCGTTCGTCCAGGATCCGTGCGCGGCCCTCGCGGCCTACGGTGTCTCGGCGGCCGATCGCGCCGCGCTCCGCGTCGGTTGGGGCGTGCACGCGACCGGCACCTGCCCCTGAGGCTCGGCGACGTCGCTCGAGAGGACGGCCTCGTGCGTGGATGCACGATGCCGTGCTTCGTTCGAAGCGGACGTTCCCTTCGTGTGGCGCGAGCGTCTCTTGCGACGGAGCCTGAGAGAGCTCGCTGCCGTGGCACGACGGACGCCCGGAGCGGTCGGGCTCCCAAGCGGGCTCGCGACGTACGTCGCATTGACGAGCCCCGCGCTCGCTCGCCAAGCTGCGCGCCATGCGTCGCGCCGCTCTCGTCCTGACCTTCCTCGTGCTCGGCACCTTCGCGAGCTCCGTGGCGCACGCGACGCTCTCGCGCGCGCTGGATCTCGCGGAGCTCGTGCGCGAGGCCGAGGTGATCGCGCTGGTGCAGGTCGCGTCGCAGTCTGCGCGCCGTGACGTGCACGGTCGCATCGTCACCGACGTCGCGATGGACGTGCTCGAGCCGGTGAAGGGCTCGCCGGGATCGCGCTTCGTGCTCGTGCGTCTCGGCGGCGAGATCGGCGACGTGGGCATGGCCATCGCGGGCGAGACCAGCTTCGTCGACGGCCGGCGCTACGTGATCTTCGCGCGGCCCAGCGCGATGGGGCCGGCCCCGAGCGGCCCCGCGTATCGCCCGGTCGGCATGTCGCAGGGCGTGATGCTCGTGGAGCCGGACGAGAACGGCGGCGTGCAGGTCCTGCCGGGTGGTGGTGGCCTCAGCCTCGTCGATCCGCGCACCGGCGCGCACGAGCCGCCCGCGCTGCTCGGGCCGATGCCGCTCGACGCGCTGCTGGCCGAGATCCGCCGCCTGCTCTGATCTCGTTGGCTCGTCGCGCGCGCTCGTCACGCGAGATCGTCTCGCGCTCGACGCGAGATCGTCTCGCCGTCTCGCCGTCGTCGCCACAGGATCGTTCGAGTCCCGCGTTTCGCGACCGCTCCGAGTCGCGCTCGTTGACACCGCCCCGCGATCCCACGTATTTCCCCCGACCATGCGGACGCGCGGGTGTGTCGCGGTCGGGGTGCTCGCTTGCCTCGGCCTCTTCGGGTGTGACCTCACGAAGATCACGGCCAACGGAACCTCGGGGCTCTTCCAGCGCGCGGCGCCGGCCTTCGAGCAGCACTGGGACTACGAGCTCGCGGGCAACGCGATGCCCGGGAACATCATGCAGATGGAAGGTCTGCTGAGGATCGTTCCCGAGAACGAGATCATCGTGATGAACGCGGTGCGGCTCTACACGTCGTACGCGTACGGCTGGATCGAGGATCGCGTCGAGATCCTCCAGGGCCAGAACGACTACGCAGGCGCCGAAGAGCAGGTCGCTCGCGCGCGCTACATGTACCTGCGCGCGCGCGACCTCGCGAAGCACCGCATCGGCCTCGACCACGAGGGCTTCGACGAGGCCTACCAAGGCGGCATCGAGACCTTCGAGCGTTGGCTCCGCGAGGAGTTCGAGGACGAAGAGGACGTCGAGGGGATCTTCTGGTGCGGCTACGCGTGGGGCTCGTACATCAACGCGTCCAAGCACGACATGGTCGCGGTCGCGGATCTGCCCTTCGCCCAGGCGCTCGTGCAGCGCGCGGTCGAGCTCGATCCCGACTACTTCGGCGGCGCGGGCACGATCTTCCAGGCCGTCGTCGCGACGGAGGCGCCGGGCGCCGACGTGGCCGCGGCCGAGCCGCTCTGGACCCGCGCGATGGAGGTCACGCAGCGCAAGAACCTGCTCGCGCTCGTGAACATGGCGCGCACGTACGCGGTGCGTCGTCAGGACCGCGAGCTGTACGTGAGCCTCCTGCGCGAGGTGCTGGAGGCGGGCGACATCAACCCCGAGCAGCGTCTCTCGAACATGATCGCCAAGCGCCGCGCGGCGCGGTACCTCCGCCTGGTCGAGGAGCGCTTCCCGCGCTGATCGAACCTGGCGCGCGTCACGACCCATCCCACCCGGCCGTGACGACGCGTTGAATGAACGGTCGCGCCGCGACGTCGTTGCGACCCAGCGAGCCTCCGAGCGGATCTCCCCGGAGGCCCACTCTCGAGATGCCCTTCGACGAACCCGCCGCTCGTTCGGCCTCTTCGGCCCCCAACGTTCCGAGCGCGAAGCCCGACAAGACGAGGAAGACATGAAGCGACGTACGTTCTTGGCCCTGATGCTCGGCGCATTGACCCTCGTCGCGCCGAACTTCTCGGAGCCCGTGACCGCCCAGCAGGCGCGCGAGATCCGCATCGCGACGGTCGCGCCGGAGGGCTCGCCCTGGATGCGGGTGTTCCGCGCGTGGGACACGGAGCTCCGCCAGCGGACGAACGGCCAGCTCGGCCTGCGCTTCTACCCCGGCGGAAGCCAGGGCCAGGAGTCGGACTACCTCGACAAGATGCGCGCGGGTCAGCTCGACGGTGCCGCGGTGACCAGCACCGGTCTCGGTGAGATCGTGCGCCCGGTGCTCGTGCTCTCGGCGCCCGGCATCTTCGAGGACTACCCGCAGATCGACCGCGCGCGGCGCCGCCTCGCGGGCCGCTTCGAGGAGCAGTTCCAGGCGAACGGCTACGAGCTGCTCGGCTGGGGCGACGTCGGCAAGGCGCGCATCTTCTCGACGCACCGCATCGAGCGTCCCTCGGACCTTCGCCAGCGCCGTCCGTGGGCCCCGCGCGGCGACGCCGTCTTCTCGGAGTTCCTCAACGTCGCGGGCGCGAACCCGCGCTTCCTCGGCATCCCCGAGGTGTACCCGGCGCTCCAGACCGGTCAGATCGACACCGTGCCGGGCTCCGCGCTCGCGGCGGTCTCGCTCCAGTGGTACACGAAGCTCAACTTCTACTCGCAGGAGAACAGCGGCGTTCTCATCGGCGCGACCATCGTGAAGAAGGACGTGATCGAGAGCCTGCCCGCGGACCAGCAGGCCGCGCTGCGCGAGACCTCGGAGCGCGCGCACCAGCTCCTCAACCGCGCGATCCGTCGCGAGGACGAGCGCTCGCTGACGGTGCTCCAGCAGCGCCTGCAAGCGGTGAGCGGCGAAGCGCACCGCGCGGAGTGGACGCAGGCGGCGGAGCGCACGCGCAACAACCTCGCGGGTCGCGTGTACCCGCGCGCGTTGCTCGACGCGGTGATCCGCGCGGCGGCGGAGTGAGCGAGCCCATCGCGAACCTCGCGTGAACGTCGAGACGGCCGGGGAGACCCGGCCGTTTTCGATCGTGCCGAAGCTCCGATCGAGGCGATCGCGGACGACCCGATCGAGGGGTCGATCGCGCGCGCCGACCCCGATCGCGTGAACGAATCTTTACGTTCGACCGGGGTCGTGATCGCGATTTCCCCCACGATCTCCGAGCGGCACATGCCGTGCTAACGTCGACCTCGATGCTGACGCAACGTCTTCGTTCGCTCGCGCTCACCGCCTTGGTGCTCCTCGGAACCCTCGCGCTGCCCTCCTGTGGTGGTGGCGCGCATTACGTCGTCGACAGCGGTGGCGGCCCCGTCTACCTGCTGACGAACCTGCACCCCGACCGACGCGGCATCGTCTACTCGGTGAACTACACCGCGCCTCCGCAGAGCTCGCTCCTGCCGATGTGCACCCCGGTCCGGATCGATCGGGTCCACCCGCGCGAGGTCCGCTTCACCGACCTCAACACCAACCGGCGCTACCGCTACGTCATGCATCGCTCGACGCGTCTGCCGGTCGACCAGCACATCCAGCGCTACTTCGGCGGTGCGTGCGCGGACCTCTCGACGATGTCTCCCGAAGATCAGGCCGGCATCCAGCAGGGTCAGATCTACCAGGGCATGACGAAGCAGGGCGTGATCCTCGCGGTGGGCTTTCCGCCCGAGCACCGCACGCCGACCCTCGAAGGCGACGTCTGGCGCTTCTGGCGCAACAAGGTCAACGGCTTCGAGGTCTACTTCACGAACGGCGTGGTCTCGGGCATCCGCAACTGACCGAAGTCCAGGCGACGCCGCATCCCACGAGGCACTCGAGCGCGAGTGCCCTCGTCTGCGTTCGAGGCACGCGACGCTTCGGTGACGTGACGACCGCGCGGTGACATGCGGGCGGCTCGGGGGTGACTTGGCGCGCGGCACATGCGAGAAGACGGCTCGCGTGGCCCCGACCGAGCGTCGGTCCAGGTCCCTCCCGTAAGCCCCTTCGGAGCGTTCGCGCTTCGAACCGAGATCTCATCGCATGGCGTACCTCGAGCAGCTCGCGCCCATCCTCATCCTCCTCGTCGTCATCGGGTTCGTCATCGCGCGCCTGCCGCGTGTCGAGCTCGGACACACCGACGCGTTCCGACGACGCCGCGTGCTCAACTGGCTCCCGCTCGGCCTCACGTACGCGTTCCTCTACATGGCGCGCTACAACCTGACCGTCAGCAAGCTCGCCCTCGGCGATCTGAAGGACGCGTCGGGCGAGCCCTTCATGAGCAACGCCGACTTCGCCACCATCTTCGGCGTCGGCACCCTCGTCTACGGCTTCGCGTTCGTCATCAACGGTCCGCTCACCGACCGCATCGGCGGCCGCGCGGCGATCCTCGCGAGCGCGGGCGGCGCGATCGTCTCGAACGCCGCGATGGGCCTCGTGACGTGGATGGTCCTGAAGGATCCCGGCTCCGAGCTCGCCGAGGGTCTGACGACCGCGTTCTCGATCCTCTACGCGGGCAACATGTACTTCCAGAGCTTCGGCGCGGTCGCGATCGTGAAGGTCAACGCGCCTTGGTTCCACGTGCGCGAGCGCGGCGTGTTCGGCGCGATCTTCGGCGTGCTCATCAGCCTCGGCGTCTACTTCGCGTACGACTGGGGCAAGCTCATCCTCGACAACTTCGGCCTGCTCTGGGTCTTCTTCGTCCCCGCGATCCTGCTCGCGTTCTGCACCGTCACGGTGATCGCGTGGGTGAAGGATTCGCCCGCGCAGGCCGGGCAGAAGGACTTCGACACCGCCGACGCGTCGAGCGGTGACGACGGACCGCGGCTGCCGGTCGTCGAGGTCTTCAAGAAGATGTTCAGCAACCCCGTGATCCTCACCATCGCGGCGGTCGAGTTCTGCAGCGGCTTCTTGCGGCAGGCGATCATGCAGTGGTTCCGCGAGTTCGCGAAGCAGACCGACGCCGCGCTCGGGCTCTCGGGCAGCTTCGTCTACGACAACTGGGGCGTGCTGCTCTGCTGCGCGGGCATCCTCGGCGGCGTCGTCGCGGGCGTGATCAGCGACCGCGTCTTCGACTCGCGCCGCGGCCCCGTCGCGACGATCCTCTACCTCTTCATGCTCGTCGGCGCGGTGGTGCTCCTCTTCACGTACACCTCGCCCATCGTGGGCTGGATGGTGGTCGCGATGTCGATGGCGGTCATCGGCGTGCACGGCATGTTGAGCGGCACCGCGAGCATGGACTTCGGCGGTCGCAAGAACGTCGGCACCGCGGTCGGCATCATCGACGGCTTCGTGTACCTCGGCACCGCGGTGATGTCGCTGACCTACGGCCTCGTGCTGCCGGACGACCCGGCCATCGCGGCCGATCCGGAGAACTGGGTCTGGTGGCCCGGCGCGATGATCCCAGTCGCGCTGCTCGGCACGCTGCTCGCGACCCGCGTGTGGAACGCGAAGCCGCAGCCGAAGAAGGCCGTCGTGGTGCCCGCCACAGCGGCCGCGAGCCCCGGCAAGGACGGCCCGAGCACCTTCTGAGCGCGAACCGTTCGATTGAACCGCAGGCAGGTTGGAGCGGGCGCGCGTCTGCTACGCTTCCTCTTGCATGACGCAACCCGCGACCACGGTCACGTACGCGGAGTACCTCGCCGCCGAGCGCGCCAGCGACACCAAGCACGACTTCGTCAACGGCTTGGTCTACGCGATGGCGGGAGGCTCCGTGCAGCACGGCCGCCTCGCGGCTCGTCTCGCGCGTCTCGTGCTGAACGGGCTCGAGGGCCGTCCTTGTGACGTGTTCTCGTCCGACGTGCGTGTCCGCATCGAGTCCACGGGGCGCGCGACCTATCCGGACCTCAGCGTCGTGTGTGGTCCGCGACGCACGGCCGCGGACGATCCCGACGCGCTCGTGAACCCAGTGTTGCTCGCCGAGGTGCTCTCCGAATCCACGGAGGCGAGCGACCGGGGTGAGAAGTGGGCGCACTACCAACGCGTCGCGTCTCTACGGGAGTACGTGCTCGTCTCGCAGCACGAACCGCACGTCGAGGTGTTCCGTCGTCGTGAGGACGGGGAGTGGACGTACGCGAGCTACCGCGAGCGCGACGTCGAGCTCGTGTCCCTCGGGATCCGCATCTCGATGGCCGAGCTCTACGCCGACCCCACGGGGTGAGACTCTCCGCGCTGGAGCGCGCTCACGATCTCACCGGCGCTCCCTTCACCAGCGCGACGCTCGCCGAAAACCTCGGTGTTCTCGGGGTGTTTCTCACGCGGTGAATGGCGCCGAGCGTTGTCAGCCTCCCGTGCTTCGGGTTAGGGTCGCGCCGTGCTCCCTCCGCCCTTGCCGCATCAAGTGCAGGTCCTGCAGAACGTGCTCGACCGCGTCTCCGTCGCGGCCGTGGATGGCGGGCCGCCGCCGATCGTGGTCTTCGGGATCGACGGAGCGCTCTTCGACAGTCGACCGCGCACGCTGCAGGTGCTGCACGACTACGCGGACGAGATCGACGGTGACGAGCCCGACCTCGCGGCCGCATTGCGCTCGCTGGCGGTCGAGCACGTGCACTACCTCTTGAGCGAGACGCTGCGCGAGTGCGCGATCACGCGCGCCGATCACGTACGCGCGATCACGAGCTTCTGGCGCGACCGCTTCCACACCGACGACTACGTGATCCTCGACGAGCCGACCCCGGGCGCGGTCGACTACGTGCGCGCGATCCACGAAGCGGGCGGCGGCGTCGTGTACATCTCGGGCCGCGACGTGCACGGCATGTTGCTCGGCACCGTGCAGAGCATGCGCGACCACGGCATGCCGATGGCGGACGTCGGCGTGGAGCTCGTGCTCAAGCCCGACGCGACGCTCGGCACCGAGTCGTTCAAGCGCCAAGCGCTCCCGCGCCTCTCGCGGCGCGGCGAGGTGGTCGCGGTCTTCGACGACCAAGCCTCGAGCTGCGAGCTCGCGCTCAGCATCTTCCCCGGCGCGAGCGTGGCTCTCGTCGACACGTGGATGCTCGAGCAGCACCTCGCGTCGGGCATCGAGCACTTCCGCGACTTCCGGCTGCTCTGACGGAGCGTCGATCGCGCGTCCGGTCGCCCGATCGTGTCGTCGACGTGGTCGTGGTTGGCGGCGACGATTGCGGATCCGAGCTCGAGCGAATCACGCCTCGCGCCGGGCCTTCGAGATCTCGTCGAGGATCCCACGGCGTGCGTGTTCGAACCCGTCACGAGACGTCTTCAGCGAACCCAACCGTCCCGACGCCAGTTGCACCCGGAGTTGACGCAGGTGTCCAGCGCCGGAGGTAAGGAGTCGGTTTGAAGCGCCACGACCTCGTCACCGGTTGCGATGTAGACCGTGCCGTCCGGGCCGAGAATCGAAGCGTTTCCGGTTCCTACGACTGGCAGGAACGTCGGGGGATACGTTCGTCCGAGCAGTACTTCTGAAGAAGATCCGTCTCTGACTCTCTGGGTGTCATTCGGGCCACCGGATCTCGGTCGAGCACGATGAATCGAGACTCCGAATCCACCAGCCCACCCCAGCCAGCGAAGAATGCGTCCGCCTCCAGCAAAGCCCCCGAGGCGTCTCGCCTCTCAACGACCAGCCCGTCGAGTTGGCTCCAGACTTCGCCGTTCGGGAGGACGCGTGCAGGCGCAGAGAAGCCTAGCCTCGGCGCCGTCCAAGCGATCTCCCCGTGCCAGCGGATCAACGAAGAAGAAGCCCCAGCCTCGGGGGAGGTCTCGCGCTCGAGCAGGCCCTCCCCGAGCACGCCGACCACTTGATGCGAACGCTCGGGCTCTGGCGGCTCTACGACGGTTCCGTCACGGCCCAACACGAACCGCAACAGCTCGACGCCGTAGCGGGCCTCGTCGAGGCGCCAGGTGTCAGTCTGCGTCTGCACGTGCAGCCCCCGCGGGTTCACGAACATCCCGTGCCCCACCGTGCTCGCGTACGTGATGTTCGGGTGCACCGCGAAGCGCCGCTCCCACATCACTCGCGGCGGCGACTCGCTGCCGCAGATCCCGAACACTCTCTGCTCGTCGACCCCGGCCGCGTAGACCATCCCGCCCGGCCCCAACACCACCCCACCGTGCCGCAGCGGGCTCGGCGCTGCGTCAGGGTGCAGCTCCCCGAGGCGCACGCTCTCGCGCTCGATCTCCGTCCCGCTCGGGCTCTCGACCGCCCGCACCTGAATCAGGGTTCCCTCGCGGCTGGTGAACACGCGCCCGTCCGGAGCGGCCGCGACGAACGACCCCGCGGGCGCCGCGGGCGAGCGCACGATGACGCCGTCCCGCACGAGGACGAGCGACCGCCGCTCCGGCGCGTGCTGGGCGAGCGAGACGAACCACAGGTCGCCCGTGGGAGCGAGCGTCGGCAAGACGAAGATCGTGCCGAGCCCGGCGGCGACGTCGTCCTCCACCGCGACCCGCCACCTCACGGTGAACGTGTCCGACGCCGACGGCGGAGTCTCGATCGGCTCGGGCAGCGCGACCCACTCCGCGCAGGGCTCGGTGGAGCGCACGACGAGCTCCCCTCCGCCACGAACGTCTCGTGTGGCCAGACGAAAGCGTCGGGCGTCGCGTCGTGGGCATCCACCGCATCGCGAGCACCCGCATCGAACCCCGCGTCCTCAGATCCGCCCGCGCTCCCGCACGCGGCACACATGAAGCACTGGACCCAGACGAGACGACTCACCGCGGCAGCGTAGCCGGCTCGGCGGGCGGTGGCCGCACCCAACTGTCGTGCTGGGCGTTGCAGCCGTCGATCAGGCAGGAGTCGGGTGGAGGCGGCAACATCGGCGTTTGAATCGCGGTGACGGCGAGAGTTCCGACGAAGAACATTACCCCATCGTTCGCAAGCAACGGTGGTCCGTTGTCGAAGCGATCCGACTCGTAGCGCCAACTGATATCGCCGCTCGGATCGACGTGCTCGACGATTCGAGGCCAAGGTGGTGCTTCTTCCTCGCGGATGTGAAAGAGCATCGAGCCGGTGTCCGACGGGTAGTAAGGAAGCCAGAGATTCTCGAAGGTGTGGCGTTCAGACCCGAGCCAGCGCTCCATCCTTCCGGGGGCAGCTCGCTCCATCGCCCAGAACCCTCCGTCGACCGCGAGCTGCACGAAGGAATGGGGGTACTCGCGTCCGGCCGGCGCCTCGGTTTCGATGGACGTCGTCTCCGATCGATGACGCGTCGGGCCGGAGCCGACTGCTTCACGAATCGCGACCGTGTTCCCGTCCAACACCCCGACTTCGGTGTGCTCCGATCGCTCGAGATCGAGGGGGGCTGGAGGGATCGACTCCAGAAACTCACCGTTCAAATCGAAAATCCAGGTGAACGCTTGGTACTCTCCGATCGCATTTCCGAATCGATCACGCTTCGAACCAGCGAAGCGTACCCGCAACCTGGACGCTCCATCCACCAATAAGGTGTAGCCGATTCGGTGCTCGGGCCGCAGATGGAAGTCACGTTCCCAAAACACACTTCCCGTGGCTCTGCAGAGCGCGGTGATGGTGTAGGAGGCAGCGTCCACAGACGGCCGTTGATTCGTGAAGATCCGTCCGCCGGGTCCCACCACCACTGGACCACCTCCACCGACAGACCCGGACCGAAGTCGGTACTCCCAGGTCTCCAGCCGGTCCTCCTCCGTGAGCCGAGCCCCCAGAATGAGCTCCCCGCAGGGCGTGGCACCACAGTCGGTCGAGTCCCCTCCGCCTCGTTGGTAGGCGGTGCCGTCGGGCGCGATGACGAACCGAGACGTGCTGGACACCGCGACTCCGTTCGCTCGCGCGACGACTCGACCGTCACGAATCGCGGCGATCGTTCGGTCGTAGATGTCGGGGCCGAACACCAGGATCGTGCGGCCGTCCGGCATGAGGCTGGGGAGCGTGATGCTCGGGGACCCGCGCCCACCCGCGCCGAGCGGATCGTCGTTCAGCGCGAAGCCCCAGAGCGAGCGGACCGACGCATCCGTGGGCAAGCCACGCGGCAACATCGCTGGATGCGGCTCCCAGTCCGGACACGGCTCGGTCGAGTGCACGTGCAGCTCGCCGAGCGCGACGTTCCACGGATGCTCCCAGGGGGCCTCGGCATCGGGTGCGTCCGCGCTGGTGTCCCTCGGAGCGTCGCGCCCGACGTCGTGGGACGAGTCGAGTGTGGCGTCGTGTGGGGCACTCGCATCGATCCCCGCGTCTTCCATCCCCGACTTGCTGCCGCAGCTCCACCAAACCAGCGTACCTGTCAGCACGCCGACGCCCAGTCCCACGCCGTCGCGCCTCATGTTCATTCGTTCACCGGATTGCACCACTCGTCGTCGGGCCCGCTCGCGTCCAAGTAGCCGAGCAACGTGCTGCCGTCGGCGTGACGTCCCAAGACCGGCGACGTTGCGGCTCCGGTGTCGAAAGCACCTCGCCACGTGGGAGTGAGGGTGCCTTCGGCGGTGCCGGAGCTCGTCCCGACCGAGATCTCGCCCCACGACAACACGCCGAGAGAGCCTGAACGGTAGACCACGATCAGACCCGTCCCACCGCCCGACAAAGCGGCGAATCGCCCCGCGACTGCGTCCGCGAGAATCGCGGAGCCTCCGTTGGTCGGTAGGATCACGTCACCCACCGTGAAACAAGCCGGGAACGGTGCACCGACTGCGTTGGGGAACTCGTTGCAGTCTCGGTTGCCTTCGACTCGGAACGCCAGCCGCGACGCAGCACCGCTAGTGGCGCGAGGGTAGGCGAAGACCAGATGATTGTTGACGAGCACGAGATCGGCGTCTCCCGCGATGCCGACACCATCGTCGAATGTGTACCCTCGGAGAGCCGTTTGTCCTGCCGGAACATCATCAACCGATTGTCCGACGATCCATTGATGCTATCGTCCAAGTTCCAGTCGACGTTGCATGCGCCAGGTGTCGTGCAATTGAGGACACGATGCCAGCCGCCACCGAGGTTTCCACCAGGTCCGGACGAGTCCCCAAACATCTGCGGCGACCGACGCATCAAGATCAGGTTCGCGCCCGCGATCGGATTCGTCTCGAGCATGTTGCGCGTGCTGAACGGTCGGGTAGCCCAGCTTGCATCGGAGAACGACATCTCGGAGAATATGCCGCCTGAGTTGGTGTCTCCTTCTCCTCGAAGACCTCCGTAGTCTTGGTGCAAGTAGCTGATTCTCGACGGATACGTGGGCCGCAGGTTCGCCTCTCCTTCGTACACCGCGCCGAGCGAGCCGTACGGCCCGCCGTGGTCGAGTCCAAGCGTGTGAGCAAGCTCGTGAACGTGGACGGCAGTGAACCCCGCCGCGTACTTGGGCCCCAAAGCCTGCCCTCCGCCATCGTGCCCGTCGACCGCGTACCGGAACATGGGTCGACGTTCCGGATCAAAGCAAACATTCGACGGGCAGTTGCAGCGCATGTCGTTGTTGTAGGCTTCGTCACGTCCGCAATAGATGGGATCGGATGGTTGGATGTTCGCGTACTCCACCTGCACACAGGTGTTTCCTCCGCCCCAGGAACCCCAGCGTGTGTCCAAGGGATCGGGGTTGGTTACACCAACATCGAAGTGAACGGAGATGCCGGATGTGCCGTCCGCATTCAGCGTCGCGGGCGATTGCTCATACACCGATTCGAGGGAGTCGAAGAAGTTGCGATAGAGCCCGGTTACGGGAGCTGTTCTCGGATACTCTCTGCTACCCAGCCAACGCACGTCACGTGGACTGGATGCGCCGAAATCACCCCACTCGTAGTCCGTGCAAACATCGAATGGCGGCAGCGTAATGCGGCTCTTGGGGAGCATGAAGTCCATCTCCACGAAGACGTCCATATGTCGCGGGTCCGCTCCCCACTGCGGAAAGCGCAGGTCCTTCGATGTCACCGACGCACTATCGAATCCGTAGACTTCGAGATCATCTCGAAGACCGTCGGAGTCGGTGTCTCTCAGCAGACGATGGCACTGACTCGGATCGCCCCCTGACTGACACTCGATGTGCAATTGCGAGCACAGTACACCTGGTCGGACGCCGTCGAACGCTTCGTCGCAGGTATCTAAGTCGAGTTCCACCTGATATGACAGACCATCGCCATCGCCGTCGGCACCAGACTCGAACCAACGGTTTCTCACCAACCTCACCGCGCCGAGTTGGTCTGGGAACGACGGGCCCACCACCCACTCGCGTGTCCCGTCAATCCCGAATGTCGTCGGATTGGTCGTGTCGAACTTCACGGTCCCGCGGATTCGCCCAGTTCCGGACCATCCATTGAAGGCGATGCGGGAGATTCGTTCGGGGAAGTTCGCTGCGGTGGTGGTCCTCGCGAACAACGTGTGGAAGATCGCGTTCCCGGGGCGGTGAAGGGTGTGATAGTGCACCCGACCGCTCGTTGGCGCGGTCACGGTCACGGTGTCCCCGCCGAAAGCCACGTCGTTCCAAATGCGGACTTCTCCGGTTGCGCCAAGGTCGCTGCACGAGCTGTTGGTGCAGTACGCTGACTGGGATTGCCACACCGTCGCGCGGCCGGGGCTCAGCGTGTTGTCGCCGTGCAAGACCAGCATGTACAGGTTGCTGGTCGTCGGGGTGTAGGTGAAGCACGCCCTCGTGAAGTCGAACGATCCGCAGAACTGCGCGCCGGCCACTCGGACGTTCCAGTCGCTCATGAGCGTTAGGACCGGGTTCTGCGTCGCTCCGCCCGGGACCAACGGTGACGTCACGGCAGTCGTGAAGTAGTACGTGGTGCCCGCGTTGAGGTAGACGAAGGCGAGGGGAACGGGGGTGCCCGTGCTCTCGTTCACGAGCACCTGGGCGTCGCCCGCGCGGGGGGTCGCGAGGACGGCGGTGTCGAGGCGGGCCGGCGCGTCGTGGGGGTTGACGCCCTTCCCGAGCTCGCACGTCGTCTCGACGGCGATCGCCTCACGCGAGAGCGCGGATCGCACTGACTCTTCGCGTTAGATCTCGTCGAGGATCTTCTCGCGGCGGCGCGCGTGTTCGGCCTCGCTGATCACGCCCTTGTCGAGCAGCTCGTCGAGCTTGGCGAGTCGCTCGGCCATGTCGTCGATGTCGGCGGGCTTCTTCGGCGTGCTCGTCACGCTCGGTCCGCCCGCTTCCTCCGCGCGGCGCGCCTCTTCCGCCATCGCGCGGGCTTCGCTCGATCGCGCGCGCGAGGGATCGAAGATCGTCTTCGCGTGCTCGGCCGCGTCGTCGTACGCGCGCTTCATCTCCGAGCGCGAGAGCTCGCCGCGCTCGAAGTAGAGCCGCGCGACGTGACCGATGCCGAGGGTGGCCGCGAACGCGAAGGGCGCCGCGATGAGCCCGCCGAGGCCGGGCAGCAGGATCTTGCCCGCCGTCGTCGCGAGCGCGCTACCGACCAGCGAGACGCCGACCGTGGTGCCGATCTGCTTGATGAGCTCGAGCGCGTCTTCCCGCGAGAGCTCGCGGCCGTGCTCGCTGCCGATCTTCACGACCATGCCGACGTGCACGGAGGTCACGCCGACGATCTCGGTGCCGGGGATCGGGATCAGGGTGAGCGCGGCGGCCGCGTAGCCGCAGCGCTCCACCAAGGTGTCGATTCGAGCTTCGCGATCGGACATGCGGTGAGACTACCGCAGGTTCGTGGCGCGCGACGCTGCGACTCCTCCAGCGTCAGTACGGCTCTTCCTCTCGACGACTCCTCGTCATCTCGACACGTTTCCACGACGGCTCTTCCCACGTGACGATGGCTCCTCACGTGACGACGGCCGCCCTCTCACGTCACGACGACGAAACGACGCGCGCCGAGCTCGTGATCCGCCACGCGGATCACACGCCCGGCACGATCTGAAAGCTCCAGGTCCCGCCGCCTTCGTCGCGCACCACGGGCGGCGTCCCGGTGCCGAGCCGTTGCCACACCTCGGCTTCGTTCGCGAAGAGCCGTGGGCCCCGCGCTTCGTCCGCGACGGGACCACGAAAGATCGAGAGCACGAGCTGGTCGACGCTCCCCGACTCGTAGAGCGGGCGCGTGGTGCTCGGGCCGGATTCGATCGCGATCGTGCGCGCGCCTTCTTCGCGCAGCCACGCGATCGCCGCCGCCATCGAGGGCTCCGGATGACCGACGACGGTGCACGACGCGTTCGGACGCAGACGTGTCGCGGCTTCGGTGCCCGTGAAGATCACAGGGCTCGCCCATTCGCCGTGGAGCGCGGGGTGCGTGAGGTCGAGCGCGTTCCCGCTCGTGAGCACGAGGAGCTTCGGCCCACCCACGTGGCCGTGTCGCGCGCGCCACGCCGCGAGCGCTTCGGGGAGCGCGTACTGCAGCTCCGGCTCGTCGCGGAGGATCTGCCCCGTGATCACGATCGCGTCCGCACGCGCGCGGGTGAGCTGGAGCGCGAAGAAGTCGTACACGCTCTTGGGCGCATGCGGCCCGATGCGCAGCGTGTGGAGCGCACCGTCGCGCTCGGCGTAGAGGGCGGTCACGTGGATCACCCCGCGCCGATCGAGCGGCGCGCGCTCGCCGTAGAGCGCTCGCGCGAGGGCGTTCACGTCGTCGGCGGTGTGAAGCGCATCGGGAGTCGACATCCCGCGAGACTCGCCGCGCAGGGAAGACGCGTCAACGAGTCCGAGTCGGAGATGCAGAGTCGGAGACGGACGGAGAGTCGGTGACGGAGTCGAAGAGAGAGTCGCGGAGCCCGCCGCGAGCGTAGTC
>JALOQC010000400.1 GCA_025453555.1 Myxococcota bacterium
AGGTCGGTCGAGAGGTCGGTCGAGAGGTCGGTCGAGAGGTCGGTCGAGAGGTCGGTCGAGAGGTCGGTCGAGAGGTCGGTCGAGAGGTCGGTCGAGAGGGTCAGCCAGCAAAGCTCAATCGACGAAATCAATCGGCGAAATCCGCCAGCCGAATCAGCCGAGCAAGAACGTCGAGAAGTAGTCCGCGATGAAGATGCCGGCCGCGGAGCCGACGACGGATGCGTTCACGGCGCGGCCCACGCCCGGCGCGCCGCCCTTGGTGGCCAAGCCGTAGTGACACGACGAGAGCGCGATGATGAGGCCGAAGAGCCCGCTCTTCACGATGCCGACCCCGAAGTCCCACGTGTCGAGGCGTTCGGCCGCCGAATCCCAGAACAGCCGCGGCGAGACGTCGAGCAGCACGTCCGCGGTGAGGATCGCGCCGCCGAGCGCGATGGTGTTCGTCATGGTCGCGAGCTCGGCGGTGTTGTTGGCGCCGACCCGGCCGTTGAAGATCAGCCCGATGAGCAGCGGGCCGAGCTCACGGAAGGTCGTGAAGGTCGCCGCCCATCCGACGAACGCCTTGGCTTGGAACTGATCCACGAAGGGCGCCGCCTGGATGACCATGATTCCGCCCGTGAACGCGGCGGTGGCGGAGACGATGGGCACCGAGCGCACGCCCATGCGGTACAGGTTGCGGAAGAGCTCGTCGCGATCGAGCAGGCGCGGTCGCAGGCGCGTGACGATGCGCCCCGTGAGCAGGCTGACCCCGCCGACCTGCTCCGCGATCGCGATCAGCACGACGCCGATCCGCGCGGGGAGCGCGAGCACGAACCCGCTCAACGTCGAGCCTCCAGCGGCGAGCACCTCATCGAGCCCGCGAGCATGGCAGCGGAGTGAAGTCGGGGGCAACCGCGGCAGCGCGAGGACATCGCGTGAAGCCTCGGAGGGTTCGCTCTTCGAGGGCGCGAGGCCCCACTGAGGCTCGTGGTCCCCAGCGCCGACCCGCGAAGTACGCGAAAGGTGGTCGACGATCCCCACGAAACGCCGGGTATGGGCGATGCAAAGCGTCCGCTCATGAGGTCCATGACCCCCGATGTTCGGTGTCTCCTCACGAGGGGCGGTCGGCGAGCCCCACTCGTCGCGGCGATGTTCGTGCTGGCGTGCGCGGCGTCCTGCACCGGCGCGATCGACGGAGTCGATCCCGACGCCCCCGACGGACCGCGCACGGCAGCCGAACGGGAAGGCCCACCGGGCGATCCGCTCGAGCTCGGCACCGAGTCGCCGCGCCTGCTCCCGCTCGGGGCCCGCCTCGCGCGCCTGGCCGACGTGATGGGCACCACGGTCGACGATCCGCTCTTCGATCCCTTCCGCGAAGCCGCGATCAGCCTCGGCGACTACGACCACTCGCTCAACGTGCTGCCCGACGATCGGTGGACCGCGACGCGCATGGCCGTGTGGACACGTCTGCTCCTGCCGGTCTGCGCGGACGCGCGTTTCGCGGAGCGCTACGGCGCGGAGGGAACGCTCGGCCCCCTGCTCGAGCGCGCGTGGGGGCGCCCGATCGAAGCCGACGAGCTCGCGATCGTGAACGACGAGCTGGCCGCCCTCGAAGGCGAGACGCGCAGCCGCGCGAGCTGCCTGGTCGCCCTCGGCAGCGCGGAGACGGTGCTGCAATGACGACGAATCCCGCGGCGCTGCTCGTGCTGTGCCTTCGCGTCGGCGGGGTCAGCCGCCGACGGCTCGCGCTCGTCGCGCTCGTCGCGCTCGCCGGGCTCACCGCATGCGACGGCCAGCTCGCCACGCGCCCGATGAACGACGACGCCTCGATGCCCCGCACCGACGCCGCGGTCGACGAGGTCGCGACGTCCGAACAGACGCTCGCGGTCGCGCGCTTCGTCGCGCCCGTGCTCGTCGAGCGCGGCCTCACCCCCGACGAGGTCACCACGCTGACCGCGAGCCCCACGCGTTTCGCCGAGGTCGTGCGCGCGTGGGGCGACGAGCCGGCCATCGCCCGCAGCGCGCGACGTCTCGTCGAGCGTTCGCTCGCGGTCTCGGGCGGAGAGCGCGACGGCATCGACTACGGTCTGCCCGGTCGCCTCGTCGAGCGCGTCGTCCGCGACGGCGAGCCCTGGGGCACCATCCTCACGCGCGAGAGCTGCGTCGGTCGCGACGGCGAGGACACCGACTGCGACTCCGGCGCGCCCTACGCGGCCGGCGTGCTCACGACGCGCGCGTTCCTCTCGGTGCGCTCGGGCCGCTTCAACCTCACGCGCGCGGGCACCATCACGCACGCGTTCCTCTGCAACGAGTACCCGCTGCCCGAGTCGATGGAGCCGCGCCTCCCGCGCGAGACGCTGCTCCCGATGTTCCGCGCGCTCACCGCGGAAGAGCAGACCGATCCCGACGCCGCGATGAGCGGCATCGCCAACGGCTTCCACTGCTACGCCTGCCACGGACAGTTCGGCGCGCACGCGCAGCTCTTCGTGCGCTTCGACGCGGCGGGCGTGTGGCGCGAGGACGCGACGGGCCTGCAGAACCCGGACGGAATGCCGGGCGAGTCGTTCGGTGGGCTGATGACCTCGCACCTCGTGGCGGAGCTCGCGGCGAACGAGTCCTCGCAGATGCTCGGACGCGAGGTCGCGCACCTCGGCGAAGCCGCGCACGCGGTGGCCGAGCACCCGGAGTTCGTGCGCTGCGCGGTGGAGAAGCTGGTCGAGCACACGGTGCCCGCGACCGACGTCGATCACCGCTTCACGCGCGACGTGGTGGCGACCCTCGGCGAGGCGCCCACCTTCGTCGACCTCGTCGTCGCCACCGTCACCCACCCGCGTTTCGTGCGCTCGCTCGCGACCCAGCTCGGGGTGGGCGCCGATTCCGAAGGTTCTGACGCAGATTCCGGAGAAGAACGATGAAGCGACGTACGTTCCTCGGCGGTTTGAGCGGTGCCATCGGTGCTTCCGCGGTGGGCATCTCCGCCTTGGGGTCGACCCTCCGCACCAGCGCCCTCCCCTCCGCGCTCCGCGCCTTCGGTCCCTCGAAGGCGGGAGCACAGCCCCCCGACGATGGCGGCACGCTCTTCCTCGAGATCTGCCTGCGCGATCAATGGGATCAGATGCACGTCTTCGTGCCGCCCGGCATCGCGAGCTTCGGCCGCGTGCACCGCGGCGAGACCGGCGACGGCCTCACCTTCTTCGCGCAGCCCGACGAGCTGCGGATGACGCCCACCTCCACCGGCAACGTCTTCCTCACCGCCGACTCCTACGAGCTCGCGCCCTTCGTCGACAGCGTCGCGCAGATCGACTTCGGCGAGCCCACCGCGGGTGACATCCACGGCCACGAGGCCGCCAACCCCATCCGCACCCCCGGTCGCCGCCGCGAGCGCCTCCCCGGCTACATGTCGCTCTTCGAGAACGACCCCGCGTCCTCCTCGAGCGGCAACATGGAGGACTACGGCACCGTCCCCACCCCCGCGTGTGTCCACAATCATTGGTCGAAGTCGCTCGATCCGAGTCTTCGCAACGGCATCGCCTTCAAAGGCATCAGCCGCTCCAATCACACCGTTTATCACTTCGCCGCGGGCCTGCCCGGCGGCGAGCTCGATCGTGTCCGCAGCCGCGGCGAGCTCTTCGATCTCTTCCCACCCTTCGTCGACGATCCGAGCCTCGTGCGCAGCGCCGGCGAGGCCGACGCGATCCAGCGCGCGCTCGGCCGCCTCGACGATCGTTTCCTCGCGCGTCGGCGCATCCAAGCGCGTGTGCGCGACGATCACCAACGCCAGATCGACGAGCTCCGCCAGCAGCTCCACGTCGCCGAGCCGCGCGTGGTCAGCCTCCCGCTCACCGAGGAAGAGCGCGCCTATTGGGGCAGCGGCGTTCCCTCGCAGACGTGCACCCGCAACGACCTCGAGAGCTTCGAGTGCGGCGAAGGCCAAGTGAAGGCGCAGATCTGGGAGCAGGTCGCCTACGCCTACAAGCTCCTCTCCGCCGGCCTCACGCGCACTGTCGCGCTCGAGTTCGATTACATGGATCTGCACACCTACCGCCCGCAGTCCGCGGTGCGCACGCAGGCCCAACAGCTCGCCAAGCCCCTCGCGCGCCTCATCGCGCGCCTCCAAGAAGACGGCCTCTACGAGCGCACCGTCATCGCCGTCTACACCGCGGACGGAAGCCGCGCGCCGCACGCCAACAGCTACGGCCACGACGGCAAGAACACCCTCATCCTCGCGGGCGGCCGCATCCGCGGCGGCTACTACGGCGACATCCGCCTCACCGACGAAGGCAGCCGCAACGGCGTCACCTACCACCCGCCCGGCGAGGACGGCGCCCCCGTGAGCGAAGGCTTCCGCGGCACCAACGGCCGCCTGTCGAGCGCACGCCTCTGGCGCACGGTGATCGAAGCCGCGCGCATCCCCCGCGACGCGGTGGAGGGTTTCGCCGAAGTGCAGAGCGCGACGCCGTACGGGTTCGTGCTGAGGTGAAGCGAGGCTCGCCGGCCGCCGAGGCACGCGGAGACGTCATCCTCACTCTGGCAGCCGTCCGAGTACTTCGAGCCAGGCGTCGCGCTCTTCGACCAGCGCAGGGTCGACCACACAGGCTGCGGCTTCGTTGGCTTCGGCTCGCACCGCGGCGCCGAGCGTCCCTCGCTGCGGTGAGGCCACGCGAACCCACGCACCCAAGCCCTCCGAAACGGCATTGCCGAGGCGTTCGAGGCAGACGAGCGATGTTTCTTCGGCCCGTGGAGAACGAGCGGGCACCCCGTCTCGGGGAGGTTCGGGCGCTGCGACGCCGGCGTCGTGGGTGAGCACGCCGACCCAACGCGCGGTGTTCACCCGAGTACGAAGGTGGATCGTGGCGATGCGAGACGAGAGCTCGACGAGCTCTCTCGCACGTAGGCTCTCGCCGAGGCGACGCAGATCGATCGCCACGTCGAGCGCGCCGACCGGCATCGAGGAGTCGACCGCGATCGTCAGAAAGTCCGGTTCGTCGGTCGCCACGCGACGCAGGAGCGACGCGTGCGCAAACGGCGCCGAGAGAGCCTGCCAGTAGCAGGTCGTCCCGCACGACTGCACGGCGTTCGCGACCTCACCGGGAGTTCGGAGCGACCGGTACCCGAAGGGCGAAGGAGAGATCGCGCGGAGTGCGTGGATCGGCAGCCGGGTCCGAACGTGCACGGGCGCCGCGTTCGAGCTCGCGACGCTCGAGCTCGCGACGCTCGAGCTCGCGACTGTGTCCTCGGCGGTGTCGATGCGTGCGGCGCCGAGCTCCGTGAGGTGTGCCTCGAAGCGAACCCCGACGCGTGGCTCGATGGCGAGGCGAACCACCGCGAGCTCGCGACCGTAAGGCCCCGTGCGCAGGTAGCTCGACGAGAGCTCCGCGAGCGCAGCGATCTGCATCTCCTCGCGGTACTCCGGGCTGGCGGACGCGAGCGCTCGCCGAACCATCGTGGCTCCAAGCCCCAAACCGACGTCCCGGATGGGCTCGGCATGGAGCTCGATGGCCAGCGGTGTCGGGCCCGGATCGGCTTCGAACGCGGATCGCGGCGCCACGTCGCGCGCGTCTCCATCGATCACCACCACGACGTCGTCGTCGCGCGACACGAGCTCGATCCGATGTTGGTCGCACTCGAACGCAGTACCCGCGGGGCGGCAATCGAGCCGCGTGCGGAGCATCGTCGAGAGAGAGGACGAGAGCGCGGACGGGTCTCGACTCGGCACGAGCACGACGTGCCGCGGCAGCGACGCCGACGAACCGTCGTCCAGCGTGCGCACGATCGCGGCCAGCCCACGCACGCGCGGCTCGAAGAGCCGAGCGACCAACGGGCGTGAACGATCGACGTGCGGGAGCTCGGCCGCGACCGCATACCAACGTCGGCTCTCGAGGTTCAGCAGCTCCTCCGGCTGCGTCGCGAGGAGCACACCGAGATCGGGAGGAGGAGCGTCGCCGAAGAACGCTCCGAGCGTGGCGGTGACCTCGTTCCAGCGGTCGGGCCGAAGCACGACGGTGACCAAGCTCGCCTCGTTCGATCTCGGCGCGGAGCCCGGCGTCGCGGGTGCGGAGGTGGGTGCGGAGGTGGGCGCGGGTGCCGTGGCACGGGGACCACACGCGACCAGCGCTCCGACGATTACGAACACGACGAGAGCTGTGCGCATTGGTAGACCCTACCTTTCTTTAGAGCGCATCTCATAACCTCCCGCGGCCGCTTCGCGGCATCCGCACGCCCCTCGCCGCCATCCACTCACGCTCGAGAATGCACCACATTTTCTCGGTTCGCGGACGCGGCGATCGACGCACGGCTGCCACGAATCACCTCACGGGAGGTCATGAGATGCGCTCTAGCTGAGGGCGCCGGAAAGGTAGGGCCCCCGTTCGAACCGTACGTGCGGATTTCCCGCATACGGCTTACCGATGATCTCTCGAATCGCTGCATTACGC